>NZ_BSEF01000004.1:0-243847 GCF_027925545.1 Sphingobium sp. BS19 | reverse complement strand
ACCTCAAAAAGCCCCTTGCTCCCGTCGTGGTGAAAATCACCAGCGGAGGCGCTCGTCCAGACTACGCCGTCAACAACGAACCCAGCCCACAAAACCTCGGAGCGGCGGTCTCATGAATAAGACGGGTTAGAAGCGCCTCGCGCACCGGATCCCTAAGCGCGCGGGCGAGTGGCGTTAGTTCCATGCTGCGGCCCACGCGCACCAGCAGGTCGTCCTCGAAATGGCCTCGCAAACGCCGCAAGGCACCGCTCATTGCCTGTTGCGTTACGTGCAGCTTCTCAGAAGCGCGCGTGACGTTTCGTTCACGGATCAGTGCATCGAGCGAACGCAACAAATTCAAATCGAAATTATTGAAATTCACGTTGCGCGCTCCTTGTCTGATTGATGGCCTCAACCCGGAGTATTCTGCCCGCTGGGGGTATCAGTCTTTTACAGGCCGTCCAATATGATGTGCAATATCGCCACCTATATGGCTTCACGCAGGGCAAAGGACCCTTCTGCGCGCTATCGAAGATCGCGTTTCCCTATTTTTTGGACCCTTGCTGGCCCTTTTGAACGGACGCTCGATGAGCGATACGAACCTCCCATCCTGATCTTCGGCATATGCGTTTTCCAGGGTTGAATGGCGCATATTGCGCGCTATCAGCCGCTTCATGATGAAACCCTCCCCCTTGTCCGTAGCAGCCCGACATCGCTTGCTCTGGCATTGTGTGGCAATATTCGCTGCGGCCATTGGGCTGATCGGTTCCACGAGCGGATGGGCCGCAACTTATTATGTCGACTCCAGCGCGGGCAACGACGGAAATGACGGTAGGTCGGCCGCCGCACCATGGCGCTCGCTTCAACGGGTAAGGGACACGCCCTTCCAACCGGGCGATACGATCCTGCTCGCTGCAGGTTCTGTGTGGCGAGAGCCCCTGGTTATTACGCGTTCCGGGCGCAACAATGCGCCAATTTCGGTCCGCGTGGCTGGAGTTGGTCCGCGACCGCGGATTGAGGCAGGTGGTGTCGCAGACTATGGCATCGCTATTTTCAATGCAGAATTCGTGGCCATCAGTGGCCTTGAAGTCACGAACGACGCGACGCCTGTGAAGCCGCGCTACGGCGTTCTCGTTTCAGCGGAAGACAGCGGCGTCAAGCGCGGCATTCGTATCACGGACATGTATGTGCATGACGTGCGCGGCACCAACGACCGCAAGGATAATGGCGGGATCGTGTTCCGTGCTCTTGGACCCAAACGGGCGACCCGGTTCGAAGATTTGCGGATCGAGCGCAATATCGTCTGGCGGGTGGACAGGTCAGGCATCGCCGGGATCAGCGATCAGGTGACGATAGCGCGATGGTTTCCCAGTGGAAAGGTTGTGATCCGCGATAATCTTGTCGAAGATGTAGGCGGAGACGGCATCGTCCCCCGCGGGACTGACGGCGCGTTTATAGAACATAATATAGTGCGCTACGCGGGCAGCCGAGCGCCGGGCTATAACGCTGCGATCTGGCAGTGGAGCACAGACCACAGTCTTATACAGCTCAACGAGGCGGCGTTTACTGTTACCCGCTACGATGGTCAGGGATTTGATTCTGATTTCAACTCCCGACGAACAACCTTCGTTTACAATTACAGTCATGATAACGCAGGCGGCTTTCTGCTCATCTGTTCTCCGCGCAGAAACAATACCGATAATCTGGGCAATTACGGAACGACAGCGCGCTTCAACGTCAGTCGGAACGACGCGGGTCGCATTTTTCAGCTCTCCGGTCCTGTTTCGGATGTATTGATCAAGAACAATGTCGTGCATGTTGGACAGCCGATCGATGCACAGATGGTCATTGCTACCGAATGGCAAGGTTGGGCAAATGATGTTCGGTTTATCGATAACCGGTTCGCGGTAACAGGCACCGGGCGTTACGGCCATGAGGCGGGACGAAGCGGTCCTGACTATGTGATAGCGCCGGGGTTCTCGCCGGCAGAAAATATCCGGTTCCGGGGCAATAGCTTTCTGGGCCGCCATATCGATCCGCCTACAGATGAGCGCGGCGTTTTCGAGGCAGCCTATGCCGAGCCCGAGGCGGACTGGGCAGTACCGGTGTTTCATCCTTCCAGCACAGGCGATTTTACCACCTTCATCCTTCAGCACCGGAGCTGGATGCTGACGATGTTGGAGCGAGAATTGCGCACCCCCGTCCGCCCGATGAAGCCAAGGATGACGACCTTCTTCGAATCGCGCCGTTAATGGGGTCAAGGTGAGGACTTACGCAGCCCGGAGCTAAAGGGGTTCGACGATTGCGGTAAGGTTGCCTGTAAGACAGCGGGCACCAATCGCCGAAGCCCACATTGCCCATCGGCAGGCTAACTCAGCCGGAGGCACCTAAACACCGCCGCTTCTGCGGATTTCAGCGCCTGTGCACCCCATACTTTTGATTTTGCAGAGCTCACAAACAGAAAAAGCGATCCGCTAAGATCGCTTAACTGCTTGCTTTTCCGTGGAAAAACTGGAGCGGGCGAAGGGATTCGAACCCTCGACCCCAACCTTGGCAAAATATTTCAGCCACTTATCCCAAACTCTCCCAAGTACGATTATCTACACTAAATCAAATGTTTATAATGTTCCTCTTTACGATTGTCTCCGCCCATAATACCCTCGAAACGCTTAAATCTGGAGACAAAATGGAGACAAAGCACCCCTCTGAAATCTTTGTCTCCAAATGGAGGGTCAAATATGCCGACAGCGAAGTTGAACAAGCGCAATGTGGACGCATTCGCGCCGCCTAAAGATAAACAGGCAGTCCTGTGGGACAGCGAGATCCGGGGCTTCGGCTTGCGGGCGCTGCCATCGGGGCTCAAGACCTTCATCGTTCAGTACCGCAACATCGAAGGGATCAAGCGGCGCATCAATCTTGGCCGTTATGGCGTCATAACGACGGAGCAGGCTCGGGATCTGGCGAAGATCAAGCTTGGCGAAGTTGCTGGTGGTCAGGATCCAGCAGAGGCAATTCACCAGGCCCGCAATGGCATGACGGTCGCCGAGATCTGTGACTGGTATCTGGTTGAAGCTCGCGCCGGCAACATTCTTGGCCGCAAGAACCGTCCAATCAAAGCCTCCTCGCTCGCGATGGATGAGAGCAGGATCAACACTCACATCAAACCGATTCTTGGCCATCGCATGGCGAAAAGGCTGACGATCGCGGATGTCGAGCAGATGCAGGCTGATGTCCGGGACGGCAAAACTGCCAAGGCTAGAGGTAAAGGCCGTGGCGGTCGGCCCGCTGGCGGACCTGGCGTCGCGTCGCGATGCCTCGGGTCGCTGCAAGCCATTTTGGGTCATGCCAAGCACAAGGGGCTGATTGCGGAACACCCAACTAGAGGAGCCAAGAAACTCGCCATCAACAAGAAGACGAGACGGCTGAGCACTGCCGAACTCGTCGCGTTCGGTAAAGCCATCGCCTATGCCGAACGTAATGGCGAAAATCCGACAGCACTTGCGGTGGTACGGACACTTGCGCTGACAGGATACAGACGGGAAGAGGCGCAGTCGATGAAGCGCGCCTGGGTGCATGCGGAGGGCGGGTTTGTCTCCTTCCCGGATACCAAAACCGATGCTCAGGTCCGCTCGATCGGCCCAGAAGCACTGAAGGTCGTTCTCGCTCAACCCGAGATCGTTGGTAACCCCTACGTGTTCCCGTCAATGACGGGCGCTGGCGCATACCAGGCTGCACCAGCCTGTTTCCGGAGAGTTTGCCAGTGGGCGGGAATTGAGGGCGCAACACTTCATACCCTTCGCCACACTTTCGGCAGCATCGCGGGCGAACTCGGATTCACGGAGCTGACGATACGGGCCATGCTCGGGCATGCTTCGCAGAACGTGACGCAGGACTACATCCATATCGATGAAGCTCTGAAGCTAGCGGTGCGCAAAACGTCCGACGAAATCGCCCGCCTGCTTGCCGAAGGCGCTGCATCGTTGCGCCCGGTCAGACAAACGGCGGCAGTTGAAATTTAACCTTGAAGGTGTATTTTCGGAAGCCAGAGAGAGCATCTCGCGCTGGGGTTTGCCTGTGAGATGCTGAACGATATTCGATCGACATCGGGCAAGGAGGTTTGAAGATGGGTCAGACTCGGATTCATCCCAAGACCGGTGATGTGCTTCGGCGGGACGCGCGGATGCAAACGCTGAGCGTTGGCTCGTTGTCACTCGAAGTGGAGGTGCCGGGCTGGTATCCTGAAGGCGATGGCGATTCCATCCATTCGGGCGCTGAACTTCAAGCGATAGATCAAGCCTATCTCGAGTTGCGAGCGGCCTATGCCGCACGGGTCAAAGCCGTGCGCAAGAAGCTTGGCCTCACGCAAGAAGAGGCGGGTAGGATCATTGGAGGCGGACGGCGAGCGTTCCAAAAGTATGAGCGTGGTACAATGCAGCCCAGCGAAGCTGCGGTCGGCTTGATTGAGATTCTTGATCGCCATCCGGAAGAGGTGACAACTCTCCGGAACATCCGGCGGTAGGCCGACAGGAGGCGCTTCCAGGGCGCTGTCCGAAAAATGTACACGTATTTCAGACGTGCAGCGGGACCAAGCAGAAATGGTCTCGCCCGAAGGCAGGGCCGATGCCCCAGCTCGGCGCGCCCCAGATTTCGGAATTATCGCGCATGTGAGATGCGAGATAATTCCGCGACTATACATCTGGCTGGCAAGGCGATCGGTGCCAAGCGCGCGCAAGCCGACGATCTCGTCCAATTCGCGCGAGACCTATATGTCGATGCAGACGCCGTCATAGTCGCTATTCGCTCTGCATCGCCGATTATTTCCAGGCAATGCGCGTGGCGTCGAACATGCTGCTTTTCTTGCACTGGCGTTAGTCCGGCCCCGCACGAAGGCGGGGCCGACGCTGACGCCTTAGCTCGGCGGGTTCCAGATGATGACCTTCTTCGAAGGGTCATCGCCGGGAGCGTTGGCGATGTTGCCATAGATGGTGCCGAATTCAGGAGCCGAGAGCGAGACCGAGACATATTCGGCGCCGGTGTTCTGCGAGAAGCGCTTCCAGCCTGCGCCCAGTTCGAAGCCGTTCTTGCGGCTGACGATGCGGTAGTCGGGTTCGCTGTCCTTGGTCTTGCGGTTGTTGGGGATGATCGCGATTGGCGCGGAGACGGTCAGCGTTGCGAGGTTGCCTTCGAAGCTGTCGTCGGACTTCACGGTGAGGTTTGCGATGGTAGCCATGTCGTTTCTCCTAAAGGTGGTCGGGGACCATCCCCGATGGCGCCAAAAGAAGGGGCCGGGAGCCGCCGTCACCGCAGCGTCAGCGAAGGGCGAACCCCGCACGGGGTTGACGGCACTAGGCGAGACGAGACCCGCAGACAGGCGACAAGGAGGGGTGGTTTTCGCTCCGCCTGAGAACGAATATCAGTGGGCAATCGCCGTTTTCATCGACCAAAAGTCGGAAGCTTCCTCCCCACCGGATCACTGGATGGAGCGCGCCAGCAATCATCCGTCAAATGCTGCCAACGGCAGATCGAGAGGCGTCGTCACCTTGGACAGCGGATGGGCAACAGCAGTGGGCTCTCGCTGCATTACACAGGTCGGATTGTGCAATATCAGTTCTCATATTGACTTTTGTGCAGAATATAAGCATATGAAGCCATGAAAGGACGTGCCGACATGGGTATCCAAGCTGCAGCCAATGCGCCTGCAAAGGGACTTGATCGCAAGGATCTGACGGGTCCGGCCCTGCGGACATTTTTCCGCATCGCTGATGCCTGGGGCCTGAAAGAGCAGGAGCAGATGCGCTTGCTCGGTCTGGAGAGCCGCTCGACCTTCCAATCCTGGAAGCGCGGCGTGGTCGCGGCGCTGCCCAAGGATGCGCTGGAACGGATTTCCTATGTCATGGGCATCTACAAAGGCCTGCAGATCCTGTTGCCGAAGACGGCGGATGAGTGGGTGCGCAAACCCAACAAGGCGCAGGTTTTCGGCGGCGCCTCGGCGCTTGACCGGATGATGTCGGGCAATGTCGCCGATCTCTATGTCGTGCGTCAGTATGTTGACGGGCAGCGCGGCTGACCCGTGGACATTCCCACGTCTGAAGTCCGCTGGACACCCTGCTACCGCATCATCCCGAGCCGATTTCCGCCGATCTTGCTGTTCGAGGCAGTTGCCGATCCTGCCGATCTTGAAGCGGTCTATGCCATCGAGGCGATGACCAATGACCGCCTGCGCGACGAGGCAGGCGAGCTGTCGCTCGTGCCGCCTGAGGACCGAGTTTCAGGCCCCGGTTCCTCGCCGATCATGGCGGCGTTCACCCACCTCAATCCGGTCGGCGACCGCTTCACCGACGGCAGCTACGGCGTCTTCTATGCTGGAATGACACTGGCAACCGCAATTGCCGAAACCAGGCATCACCGCACGCATTTCCTCGAGGCTACCGACGAACCGGCGCAGGAACTCGACATGCGGGTTTATGCCGTCGATCTCGCCGCGAACCTTCACGACATCCGTGGGCAACGGGAGGCGCTGCCAGCTCTGTACCATCCGAGCAGCTATGCCGTGTCTCAGGAAACCGCGCGGACCTTGCGCGATGCCGGGTCGGACGGGATTGTCTATGAAAGCGTCCGCGATCGCGGCGGTGAATGTACCGCTGTGTTCCGGCCTCGGTTGTTATCGAACTGCCGCCAGGAACGGCATCTCTGCTATGTCTGGGATGGGCGCGCAATCAGTACGGTCTATGAGAAGAGGTTGTTGGACAGTTGAAGTGTGGGCTGTTTTGGCCCCACTCGTCGCCGCACCGCCGCCGGAAATTTCCTATAAGCCGTCGTCAGCGCAGTCAGCTTTCGGCTCACCGGAAGGGCAAAATCTGGGACAAATCTGCCGCTCAGGGCGATGGGCGGAACAGCAGCTCTTGTCTGGACAGATATTCGAAGTTCGCCTGAGCGGCACTCCATAGCGACATAAGCTGGGCCGGAACCGGCTTAGTCGTTCACGATTTCTGAGTTCGCGTAGCGGACGCACCACTGCCTGCTCTGCTGAGACCCGCTTGTCAGGAACGTTGCGGATGAGGAATGCGCGTTAAGCACACAACACCTCCATATAGCGAGACGACAGCAGCGAGCCTAAGGTCGCTGATGGACGTCACCACCCAGTTATGGAGGGAAAATGAAAAGCGATAACTCTCAGGGGCAGGCCCCAGTCCGCCGTATTGCCCTCCTCATCGACGCGGGTAACCTATGACCGAACCCGCGAAACCCCAGCCGACCGACTTCGCCGCACGCTACCGAGTGCTGACCAATGGAACCCGGCAATGGTTGAGCTACCACTTCGCCGAGGGACGGATCACCACATTCGGACGACAGCTCCAGCGGGCGCTGGCCGCCTGTGACGCGAAGCTGCCCGGCTCGGGCGAGCGCTTCTTGCGCGAACTCGCCGAGGTCCGTTATGTCCCCACGCGCGACAATCCCGACAAGTGGCGGAAAGGCTACGAGCAGCTGGTCCAGAAACTGGCCGAGATCCTCGTAAGCCGCGTGATCCTCGAAGCCGCCTGGCCGGCCGGGACGACCTTCCAGATCGAGCCGGCCAATCCGGTGACCGGTGGCAGGCCCGAGCTAGTCGTCGACACGCCGAACCGGCAGTGGCTGTTCGAGGTCAAGTGCCCCTCCTTCATCGAACATCAAGAGCGGCGCGCCGAACGCGGTCACCAGATCCCAGTCCGCGGACCGATCGGCGCCGTGCCCGGCATCCGCGCCGACGCCACGCTGCCGCGCGACAACACGCTGAAGGACTTTCTTGCTAGCGCAGACACCAAGTTCCGCGACTTCTCGCTGAAACTGCGGACCGGCATCCTAGTCGTTCTGTGGGATGGTTACATCTTCGAGGCGACGTCGGCACTCAGCCATGAAGACGCTGGCCTGCTCACGCCCAATTCCTGGCTGCACGACGCCAACGGCCGCGTGGCGTTCGACGCGGTCGACGGCGTCGTCGTGCTCAATCACCTCGAGATCCTGAAGTTGGCCCCGCAGGAGCAGCCCATCCGTCGCGACGATCCATTCACGATCGGCGGCGAGGGGCAGCCCCCGAACGTCTGGTGTCCCAACCTCGGCCGGGGCGACCTCGACCCGCTCGTCGCGGGCAGGCGGCAGTCGTGGACCGCCGGCAGCGCGGTATAGGTGGGAAGTTGTTCCATGGTTGCCACCTACTTGGTTCCCAACGCGACCACCAGTCGCGGGGCCGTAGCTGGGCCATTTCTGTAGGCCGAGCGGCCGTGGACCGAAACTGCACGATCGATGTGCTCTTCCGGGCCGAAATGGAAAGGCGCCAAACGACCGGAATTCGGGCGCCTTGCTGCCAGACTTCTTCGCCCCGCGCGAATGGAAGGTTTCGGCCAGCGAAGCTGCCGTTCAAGCCCTGGCCGCCGGGCGACTGACTCTGGTCGGCAGCCGAACCTGCTCATCCCAGCATACAATTGGACGAGACGAGGCTAACAGCTTCACCGCTTCTCGCGGAAGTCCCAGAGCGGAATGCCCATCTTGCGGGCTTTGTCAGCCAGATTGTCCTGGATGCCGGTCCCTGGAAATACGACCAGACCTACTGGCAGAGCTTCGAGCATACGATCATTGCGCTTGAACGGAGCGGCCTTCTTGTGCCGGTTCCAGTCGGGACGGAAGGCGACCTGCGGCACGCGGCGCGTATCGGCCCAGCAAGCGGCTGCGCGTTCGGCACCAGTGGGTGTGGCACCGTGCAGCAGGACCATGTCGCCATGACGCGCATGAACCCGGTCGAGGACATCCCAGATGGCCGAGTGATCGTTGCAATCTGGGCCACCGGTGAAGGCGATACGGGTGCCTTCGGGCAGCAGCACGCGGGCATTCTCTCTGGCGCGTTTGTCGAGAAAGTCGCGGCTGTCGATGATGGCTGAGGTCATGGCCTTGCGGTTGACGCGGGATCCGGTGCGGGGTGTCCAGGCCTTGCGGGCGTGGATGCGGAATTGATCGGCGGCGGCTTCGCGGAAGAATTCCATCGTGTCGCGGCGTTCGATGAGCGAGATGCCTTCGGCAATCTGGCGCTCAAGTTCGACCGAGCGCACTTCGCTGCCATCCTGTTCGCGCTGAAGGCGTTTTTGCGCCTGTTCATTGTCGTCGAGATCGCGTTCGACCCGCTCGCCGGCGCGGTGGAAGATGTTGACGACGTTCCAGAGCAGGTCTTCGAGATCGGGTTCAATGCGGGTGTCGATCAAAGCTGAGACAAGCCCGTCGAACATGTCGGCGACCGCGCCACCGGCAAGGCGGGCATCTGGTAGCGGCCTGCCATCGGGTTCGTCCTCGAAGGGTCGATAGCCGTAGAGCTGCATTTCCTGAAGGAGATAGGCGGTTGATCCGAGTTCGGGGGTGGTGTCTTCAAGGGGAAGATCTGGGGCGCTTGCCATGATGGTCTCCGTGTCCTGAGCCACGCCTCTCGCGGCCTTCGTGGCGACGACCAGCGGCGGCGGGCACGGGTCTGCACCGCGCGGAAACGCGCGGCCGGAGCGCCAGCGGAGGATGGCGAAGCAAGACTATTTTGTTTCGCGATGCAAAGGGGCGCAGCCCCGGCGGAAAATAGCCGCAGCGCAGCCATTGCGGTGCCCGTGTTCGCTGCCGCAGTCGCCCCCTCCCGAAGGCCGAGGGCGTGGCGACCTTCAAGGACCGGGAGAGGTGGCCATGCGCCCCACTGCCCCGGAAAACCCCCCGCTTACCGGCCAGCTTCGCTCATTCTTTGAGAAACCGCACGGCATCGGCGGCGCTGAGCTGCACCCGAATGGCCGCTGCCAACCGCTTATGGCCATAGGCGGTAAGGTCGCTGTTGAAATCGTCGAGCCGGGGTTCAAGCGGTATAACGGCAATGCCCAACGGGTCGCAGCGCTCGATCAAGGTCGACAATGCCGTTGCCCCGGCGGGATCATCATCGCGCGCGACATAGAGGCAGCGCAGCGCAGCAGGGAACTGGATGGCAGCGAGGTGGGCGGCCGATAGTCCTGCGATCATGGGCATGGATGGCATCACCTGCCGCAACGACAGGAGAGTTTCGAGGCCTTCACCGGCAACCATGACACCGTCCGCTTTGCCGAACCGGACGCCCGAGCCGAGCAAGTGCCCCATGGCGCGTCGTGGATAGTCGTTGAGCGCCTGCGCGCCGCGGTCGGTGGTGAAGTCGTAAGCCCTGAGCCAGTCTTGCCGCAGCACGATCGGATCGGCGGGAATGGCGCGCACCTGTTCGATGAAGCGAGCAAGGTGGAACGCCATCTGCGGGTCGGTCGGGCGATAATCGACATCGGCAGGGGCGATGGCCTGTGCCTGGCCGAGCTTGTCGACCTCGACCACCCAAGGCGTGATCGTGCCGCGCGCCGATTGCCAGACGAGACCGCCTGCCAGCCCTCCCGAAAGAGCGAGGCAACCGAAGAAGGCGAGCCGCCAGTTTTTCGCCTGCACCCGGGCTGAACCGATGCGATCGTCCCAGACCTGGGCGGCGCGTTGATAGGGCGTGACGGGCTCGGGACTGGTCCCGTAGCGGATAGAGGGGCGTCGAAACATGTCGGATCCTTTTCGGAAGTTTCAGCTTTTGTCGGAGATGTCGGGGCCAGAGCCGCCGCCGTGGCTATCGCCGCCCTTGAGGGTATGCGAGGCCATGTTGGCACCCTGCGTCATCGCCTGACGCCGCTTCATCGCGGTGGCCCATGCAGGAGGGCCATCGGCGGCGCCGGTCGCTGCCGCATTGGCGGAAGTCCCGGTCTTGCCGGCGGCATAGTTCGCTTTGAGGCTGTCCGCGGCCCGGCGAAGTGGTGACGCCGCGCTGCTTGCGGCTGATTTTGCTACATTGGCGAGACCCGAAGTAGCCGCAGCCCGTCCGGTTTTGCCAGCGGCTCCGGCTGCGTAGGCACCCGACGCGCCGCCTGCCGCGCGGGCACCGCCCGTGGCCGTGCCCGCTATGGCAGAGCCGGCGGCACCTGCCGCGAGCTTGGCACCGGCGATACCGCCCGCAATCGTCGCGCCGGCAGCGATCGCAGTGCCTGCCGCTGCCCCTGCGCCAAGTTGCGGTCCGCCCGACACAATGCCGTTGGCGATGCTGGGACCAAAGATACCAAGGCCGAGCAGGGTCAACGCCGCGAGCGCAATCGCCATGACCTGTTGGATGTCGGGTTCGACCCCGATTCCGGCGTTGATGAATTGCGAGAACAGGGTCGTGCCAATGCCGGTGATGACGGCCAGCACGAGCACTTTGATGCCGGAGGAAATGATGTGGCCAAGGACGCGCTCGGCCATGAAGGCCGTGCGCCCGAAAAAGGCGAACGGCAGCAGCACGAAACCGGCGAGCGTCACCAGTTTGAACTCGATGATGGTGACGAAGACCTGGATCGCCAGCACGAAGAAGGCGATGACGACGATCAGCCAAGAAATCAGCAGGATCAGGATCTGCACGAAATTGGTGAATAGGCCTACCGGTCCGACAAGGTCGGCGGTGGCGTCGAGCAGCGGTTGTCCGGCATCAAGACCGGTTGCGGCCACAACGCCGGGGCGCATGAAATCGCCGATAGCCATGCCGCTGCCACTGGCCTGCAGGCCAAGCCCGGCAAAGCTCTGGAGCATGATGCCAGCGAGATTGGAGAAGTTGCCGATGATGAAGGCGAAAGTGCCGATGTAGAGCGTCTTCTTGATCAGGCGCTGCAGCACATCTTCATCGGTGCCCCAGGCCCAGAACAAGGCTGCTATGGTCACGTCGATGACGATGAGGGTGGTCGACAGGAAGCCGACCTCACCGCCGAGCAGGCCGAAGCCGCTGTCGATGTATTGGGTGAAGACCGTCAGAAACTGGTCGATGACGCCGGTATCATTCATGGCTGCCGGTCCCTTCCATGGAAAAATCGGCGGCGCTCAGCTTCCCAGACCGCATCGCATCCCGATTCCGGCATGGTGATCGTACTGCAGCGCTTGAGTTCTGCGGCGTGAGGGTTCGGAGATCCTGTCTCGTCCGCGACATAGGTCGTTGTGTCGTGCCGAGCTGGCGGCTGCGTTGTTGACACAACCGCGACCGCGATCAGCAATCCGCCAAAAGCAGCGACTGCCGCCAGCTTGACCGACCGGCTCATGTCAGTTCCGGGTCCGGAAGCGGCGGAAACGCTCGCGGCCCTCGGCCTCGGTCGCAGCATTGCGCGCGGCCTCGATCGACTGCGCGCGGCCCTGCGCCGCAATGGCGGCGGTCAGATCGGCCAGTTGCTGGGTTTGCAAAGCCAGTAGCTGATTGCCGGCCTGTGCCGCCTGCAAAGTCCCGGTCGCTGACTGGCTGGCGCCGACCAGTGTCGTGATCGAGCTGCGGGTCGCACCCAGATTGCCGACGATCCCGGCCTGAACCTTCATTGCGTCTTCGAAGGCGCCGACGCTGTCCTGCCATCGCGCATTGGCGTTAGCGACCATCTGGGCCTGCCCGCCGGTCAGTGCCGCCCCCTTGTAACGGCCGTTGAACACCTGCTGCACGTCGGTCACGTCATAGGCGATGCGCTGGGCCTGGTTCAGCAACTGGCGGGTCTGATCGACCTGTTGCTGCAGCGTCTGGATCGTCGAGACCGGCAGACTGGCAAGATTGCGGGCCTCGTTGATGAGGCTGGTAGCCTGGTTCTGGATCTGCTGGATCTGGTTGTTGATCTGCTGCAGCGTCCGGGCGGCAGTCAGCACGTTCTGCGCGTAGTTGCTGGGGTCATAGACGATCCCGCCAAACTGGGCCTGCGCCGGCGCGGCGATCATGGTGCCTGATACCAGCGAAGTGGCGATCGCCGTCGCCATGAGAGCGCGGCGGAGGACGGGTATTTTCATGGGCGGTTTTCCTTGTCCGTTAGTGCGGGCGGCGGGGGAGGAAGCAGCTCGGCCGCCCATGCGAGGCTGCGGTTCTGGAGCCAGGCCGCTGCAAAGCCTTCGCGACCATGGGCTGCGACAAGCTCGGCGATGCGGATCTGATCGGTTTTGGAAGAGGCGGCGCTGAAGGCGAGTGCGACATCGCCGAGACCCAGCTCGAACAACCGGTTGCCGCGCCGCGACTGGCAGTAATAGTCACGCTTCGGTGTTGCCCGGCTCAGGATTTCGATCTGGCGATCATTGAGGCCGAACCGCTCATAGACCCGTGCGATCTGCGGTTCGGCCGCGCGCTCGTTGGGCAGAAAGATGCGCGTCGGGCAGCTTTCGATAATGGCAGGCGCGATGGCCGACGTCTCGATGTCGGCAAGGCTCTGGGTCGCGAAGACGACGCTCGCATTCTTCTTGCGCAGCGTCTTCAGCCATTCGCGCAGCTGTGCGGCGAAGGCCGGGCTGTCGAGCACGAGCCAGCCTTCATCGATTATGATCATGGTCGGCGAGCCGTCGAGCCGCCCCTCGATCCGGTGGAACAGATAGGCGAGCACAGCAGCGGCCGATGACGCGCCAATCAGACCTTCGGTTTCGAAAGCCTGCACGGACGCCTCACCCAGACGTTCCTGTTCGGCATCAAGCAGCCGTCCCCATGGACCGCCAATGAGATACGGGGCGAGTGCCTGCTTCAATTCCTGGGATTGCAGCAGGACCGCGAGACCGGTGAGTGTGCGCTCGGCAGGTGGTGCGGACGCAAGCGATGTCAGGGCCGACCAGAGATGTTCTTTAGCAGCAGGGTCAATCACCATGCCTTCGCCGGCCAGCATCGCCGCCAGCCATTCGGCGGCCCAGGCGCGTTCGCCGGCGTTGTCGATCCGAGCAAGCGGCTGCAGGGCAACGGCAGCGCCGTCGCCTTCCTCGGCATGCAGCGCGCCGCCGAGATCCTGCCAGTCGCCGCCCATGCCGAGCGCGGCAGCGCGGATCGATCCACCAAAATCGAAGGCGAAGATCTGGCTGCCTTTGTAGCGCCGGAACTGCAGCGCCATCAGCGCCAGCAGCACGGATTTGCCTGCCCCTGTCGGGCCAACGATGAGGCTGTGTCCGACATCGCCGACATGAAGAGAAAGGCGGAACGGGGTCGAGCCTTCGGTCTTGCCGTAAAGCAAGGGGGCGTCACCGAAATGCTCGTCCCGTTCCGCTCCCGCCCATACCGCTGACAGGGGGATCAGGTGGGCGAGATTGAGAGTGGAAATGGGCGGCTGCCGGACATTGGCGTAGACATGGCCGGGGAGCGATCCGAGCCATGCCTCGAGCGCATTCATGCCTTCGATCGTGCAGGTGAAGTCGCGGCCCTGGATGACCTTTTCGACCAGCCTCAGCTTCTCCGCCGCCAGCGCCGGGTCGCGGTCCCAGACCGTGACCGTCGCAGTGACATAAGCAATGCCAGCATGATCCGCGCCGAGTTCCTGCAGCGCCATGTCGGCATCAGCCGCCTTGTTCGAGGCGTCCGAATCCATCAGCACCGATTGCTCGTTGGTCATCACCTCCTTGAGGATGGCAGCAACCGATTTGCGCTTGGCAAACCATTGCCGCCGAATCTTCGAGAGCAGTTTGGTGGCGTCGGTCTTGTCGAGCATGATTGCACGCGTTGACCAGCGGTACGGGAAGGCTTGCCGGTTGAGCTCATCAAGCAGCCCGGGAAAGGTCGCCGTCGGAAAACCGGTGATGGTGAGCGTGCGCAAATGATGGGCGCCGAGCATGGGTTCGAGACCGCCGGTCAGCGGCTCATCGGCCAGCAGCGCGTCGAGATAGACCGGCGTTTCGGGCACGCGGACGCGCTGCGTCCTGGTCGATACCGTACTGTGGAGATAGGTCAGCGTGGCGGCGTCATCGAGCCACGCTGCCTCGGGCATAAATCCCTCAACCAGATGCAGCACGCGGTCGGTACGATCGGCGAAGGATTTGACGAGTTCCTTGGGATCGACCCCGGTCGACGCCTTGCCTTCGTAGAGCCAGCCTTCGGCGCGCGCGGCTTCCTCGGGCGGCGGCATCCACAGCAGCGTCAGATAATAGCCGCTTTCGAAATGCGCGCCTTCCTCACGAAACTGTTCGCGGCGTTCCCTGTCGACCAGTGCCGACACAGGATCGGGAAAGCGGGATTGCGGATAGGCTTGCGCCGCGGTGCGCTGCGCTTCGACGAAAACCGCCCATCCCGAGCCCAACCGCCGCAGAGCATTGTTGAGCCGGGAGGTGACGGCCACGAGTTCAGCGGGCGTGGCACTGTCGAGATCGGGACCGCGAAAGCGCGCCGTGCGCTGAAACGATCCGTCCTTGTTGAGCGCCACGCCCGGCCCCACCAGTGCGACCCAGGGGAGGAAGTCTGCGAGACTGGCGGATTTGGTCCGATATTCCTGAAGCGACATCATGGCCGCACCCAGGTCGGATATTTGAGATGGCGGCGCGCGACATCGACAAACTGCGGATCGCGGCGTGCATCTTCGATGAGAACCACCCGGTCTGTGGTTTTGGCGACCTCGGCGAGCAGCGCGTTCGTGAGCGTCGTTTTGCCGGTGCCAGTGCCCCCAGCGACAAGAATGTTCAGCCGCTCTGCAACGCCCCAACGAAGCCTGTCCGCTTCAGCTGCGCCCATGATTCCTGTGCTGACATAGTCCTCGAGCAAAAATACCGCGACGGCGGGCTTGCGGATGGCAAAGGTGGGAGCCGCCACCACCGGTGGCAGGAGGCCTTCGAACCGTTCTCCGCTTTCCGGCAGCTCCGCTGACACGCGTGGTGCATCGCCGTGAACTTCGGCACCCACATGATGGGCAACCAATCGGATGATGCGCTCACCATCGGCTGCGGTCAGGCGTTCACCGCTGTCGGACAGTCCGATGCCCAACCGGTCGACCCAGAGGCGTCCATCAGGATTGAGCATGATCTCGATGATCTGCGGGTCAGCCAGCCAGGTCGCGATCGATACGCCCATCGCCGTGCGCAGCATGCGTGCGCCGCGTGAACGTGCTTCAATTCGGACTGGCTCAGCGCCCATCGGATACCCCGCTTCAGGAGCGGGACAGGATCGTCCGGCTCGACGGGGACGAGTAAGAGACGCAGAAAAGGGGCTAGTTCAACAAGGATTTAGCGTCGTAGCAGTGGGGGATAGAAAAACAGGGAGGAGCGTAGTTCGAAACGCTTTGACGATGGCCTGTGCGCCGCCGACGCACGCCTGAGGGAGTCAATTGCAACTCGAACGGTGCGCAAAGGCAGAGATAGAGAAATTCTTGAAACTTTCACTATTAGGAAGTATTGAGAATTTTATGTCCAGCCTAGCGCAACAGGTATCCGCAAGCGCGCTGCGCGATCGGGTCTTCAACGAACGCCAGCTCAGCGAACTGCTGGGGGGAGGCAATGCGCGGCGTTATGGCCTCGTCAACCGCGCCCTCAAGGACGGGTCACTAATTCGCCTGAAGCGCGGGGTTTATACGCTTGCCAAGGCGTATCGAAGCGCTCCTGTGCATCCCTTCGCGGTGGCGCAGGCTTTGCTTCCCGGGAGCTATATTTCCTTTGAAAGCGCGCTGGCTTACCATGGCTGGATTCCTGAGGCAGTGCTTGTCACTGCCAGCGTGACGCCGGGGCGTAAAACGCTGGAGATCCCGGCCACCGAATTCGGCTCCTTCAAATATCATCCGCTGGCCATTGCCGATTATCGCTTCCTTAGCGGCGTCGAGCGCGTGACCTTCGACAAGCTCACCGCCTTTGTCGCTAGGCCGCTGCGCGCCCTTATGGATCTTGTCGCCCTGCGCAAGGTGGAATGGTCTGGCCTCGATTGGCTGACCAGTGGCATGCGGATCGATGACGAGGCGCTTCTGGCGTTGACGGAAACGGACTTTGTCGCAGTGAAGTCGGTCTACAAGCACAAGGCAGTGAACGCCTTCCTTTCCGAGCTTGAAGATGTGGTTCTGACGACAAAACGGGCTCAAAGCAGGGGATCTCTGCATGATTGACATCATCAAAGAAAAGCTCGGCCGCTATGGCGCCACCAATGCGCTTGAAGAGGAAAACGCGCTCAAGGAGATCCTCCAGGAGATTGCGCTATACGCGCTGTGGCGCGCCGATTTCTTCGATTGCGCCCTGTTCCAGGGCGGCACCAGCCTGCGCATTTTACACGGCCTGCCACGCTTTTCCGAGGACTTGGACTTTCTCCTGCGCGTGCCGAACATGGACTTCGACTGGTCCCCTTACCTCGAGGGAATGACCGAGGTGTTCAGCCAGTTCGGGCTGACGCTGGAAGCTCAGCCCAAGCCGCGCATGGATACGGCCATTCGCCAGGCGCTGCTCAAGGACGACTCCATCGCCAGCCAGCTCGACTTGTCATTCGCAGGCACCGGCCATCGCAAGGCGATCAAGATCAAGCTGGAAATTGATGTGAACCCGCCCGCAGGATCGGCCGAGGCGACCACCTATCTTGATTTTCCAGCTGATTATGAGGTGCGCCACCAGGATCTGGCATCAAATTTCGCGCTGAAGATTCATGCCTTGCTATGCCGAGGCTTCCTCAAAGGTCGCGACTGGTTCGACTTCTCCTGGTATGTTTCGCGCGGGCTCGAACCCAATTTCGTCCTTTTGCAAAACGCGCTGGTTCAGGCAGGGCCATGGGCCGGTGACGGGTCGCTCCACGTCGACATGTCATGGTTGAAGGCTGCGCTTTCTGGCACAATCACTCGGATCGAGTGGAAGGAAGCGGCAAAGGATGTCGAGCGCTTCCTGCGTCCTGCTGATCTCAAATCGGTTGATCTGTGGAGTGAGCGCTTTTTCCTCGCCAAGGTCGATAAGCTGGTCGCGGCGTCTGACAGCCAAGCTGTAGCCTAAAGGCCGACATGCCGGGGTATCCGTGGAGCGGCACGCTTGGCTGCCTCCGAAGCAGCAGCCAAAGGTGACACCCTCATTTTGTATTGAGCGTGACCGCCTTTGTTATCAGACTGGCAATGATGTCCGTTTGGGTAACGATGCCTTGCAAATGCATGTTGTCGTCCACGATCATGACCTCATGACCGTGACCATTGGCGAGAGGGGCGAGCAGCGCCGCCGCTGGCGCGAACACATGCGCCGTATCTGCCGGCGCCATTATCTCCGATGCAAAAGCCCCTTGTTTATCGAGGTCTGGCCATGTGATCACGCCGACCAGTTGGCCAGAGACATTCTCTACCGGTAGCGCACGCAGGTGCCTTGCGCGCAGCAGTCTATGCGCCTCCTCCACCGGGGCGGTTGCCGCAATCGTGATAACGTCGCGTGACATGATGTCGTTGCAGCTTAGCTGCTCGACCTGTCGCTCCGCCGCGCTGAGACCCGCCAATTCGAAAAGTTGCAAAAGATCGTCGCGATTGATGTCGAGCGTATCGCCAAAGCTTTCCAGCGCTGCGTCAACATCGCTCGGCCTCACCCCACTTCTGCTGAGCGGCGCAGAATCCTGTGTGCCGTGGGCGCTTTCGGTAAGCTTCGCCCGATGCGGATACGTGTGGCCTGACATGCGATGGAATGCCAGACCAGCGAGTATCAGCAGCAGTGAGTTCAAACCAACGGGATAAAGCGCGAACATGAACGGATGCGCGCTTCCAGCGGCCCCGCCGAGCACGGCTGACAGGGCGACTGCGCCGCCTGGCGGATGCAGGCAGCGCGCCAATGACATGACTGCAATGGCCAGTCCCACACCAAGCCCCGCTGCAACGGTAGCATTGGGGACGGCAAGGGCGACTGCGATGCCTACCAGGGCCGACAGGACGTTTCCGCCCAGGATTGACCCTGGCTGGGCCAGCGGACTTGCAGGCACAGCGAAAAGCAGGACCGCAGAGGCTCCCATCGGCGCCACGAGTAGAGGGTGCGCAGCTCCGGTACCGGCCAGAACGCCGCACAGCAGTCCCGTAGTCACAATGCCGATTATGGCACCTGCCACCGCAACAAGCCGCTCACGCGCGCCAGGTCCGGGCGGAGCCGCTACATACGTGCTGTAGTAGCGGCTCCAAACCAATCGCGGCGCAGTTTCAGAGCTCAAATCGGTAACTTTATCCATCTGTTCAGGCAGGGTTTATTGCCTCAGGCTGCCCGTTGCCATCGGTTTCAGCGTAGAGAACCTCTTCTTTGCCGATGAGGATGTCCGCAAGCGCCCAATAGGCCTCACCCCATGCACCGAGCACTTCGTCGGTTGCAGCATCGCCCAAAACGTCTCGGATCGCGGGCAGCAGGGCATTGG
The DNA here is from genome assembly GCF_027925545.1 of Sphingobium sp. BS19. Lineage (NCBI taxonomy): Bacteria > Pseudomonadati > Pseudomonadota > Alphaproteobacteria > Sphingomonadales > Sphingobiaceae > Sphingobium > Sphingobium sp. BS19. The sequence goes on along the minus strand of NZ_BSEF01000004.1, from coordinate 224,760 downwards.
CCACCAGAGGATAATGTTCGGCCTTTACGCCAGTCTCCACATGCCGTGCAGCCATCCGCATCACCGGCGCAGTCAAGGCCTCCAGCTTGTCGATGTTCTGCGCATAAGCGAGGATAGCGCCAGCCAGACGCTTCGGCTGTTCCCCGCTTTCCTGCGCGGCTTGGTCGAACATGGCCTTCACGTCAGGGTCGGTGAACAGCCGCTCATACATGCGAGTCGTGATGGCAAGGCCGTGCTGCTGCAATGCAGGCGCGGTCGATTTTACGATGGCTTTGGTTTCGGCACTCAGTGGTTTGCGCACAGCTATTCCTTTTGGTGTTGTGGGTTGAGAAAATTGGGAACGAAGAAATCGGTGCTGTCAGGTGCGGCTTTGCCGATTGCCTGGCACGAATGCTCGGAACATGAACCAGGCGAACGCAAACACACCCACGCTGAAGACGACATCCCCGGGCACCCGTGCCCAGACCAGCGCCTGCATGATCGGGCTATGGATGAATTCCGCCGAACGCGCATAGGCATAGCCATGTTCAACACTGGCATAGGTTTGCAGGATACCCTGCGGCAGCAGCGACAGGAGCGTCATCATCGCAATGCCGATGTTGAGCGACCAGAAGGCGATCTTGAGTGATTTCTGGCTCCATATCGAAACGTCGGTCAACCCACGCATGCAGTAGAGCGTGAGCCCCAGCCCCAGCATCCCATAGACCCCAAACAGGGCGGCATGGCCGTGGTTGGCAGTCGTGTTCAGCCCCTGCATGTAATAGAGCGCGATGGGCGGGTTGATCAGGAACCCGAACAGCCCCGCACCGACCAGATTCCAGAACAGAACGGCCGAGAAAAACATAAACGGCCAGTGATAGGTGCGCTCCCACTCGGCTTCATGCTCAACCTTGTGGCGCGTATAGGCCTCAAAGCCTACGACCAGCAGCGGCACAACTTCGAGAGCCGAAGCCATCGCCCCGACCGCGATCACCGAGGTTGGGGTTCCGCTGAAATACAGGTGGTGGAAAGTGCCCAGCACCCCGCCGAACAGGAAGATGATCGTGGCAAACAACACCATCACGGTCGCGGTGGACGTTCGCAGGATGCCCATGCGGACGAACAGCAGCGAGATGATCGCGGTAGCGAAGACCTCGAAAATGCCTTCAACCCACAGGTGCACGACCCACCAGCGCCAATATTCCATGATGGCGATATTGGTATGCTGGCCCCACATCAGCCCGGCACCGTAAAGCAGGCCGATAGCGAGCGCCGATACCAGCACGAGATAGATCAGCGATTTGCTGCCCTTCTCCTGAAGCACGGGCCACAGCGCTCGCACGACCAGTGCAACCCACAAGAGCAGTCCGATCAGCAGGTAGATCTGCCAGAACCGGCCAAGGTCGACATATTCATAGCCTTGATGACCGAACCAGAAATTGGCCGTCAGATTGTGGAAGAAACGGTGGACTGCCGCCCATTGCCCGGCAAACGAGCCGATCACGATGATCAGCAGGCTGACGAACAGGAAATTGACCCCGAGCCGCTGAAATTTGGGATCGCGGCCGACAAGCATTGGCGCGACATAGAGTCCGGTGGCGAGCCAAGCGGTGGCAATCCACAGGACCGCCAGCTGCGTGTGCCAAGTGCGCGTAATCGTATAGGGCAAATATTCGGCGAAAGGCAGGCCATAGAGCCCCTGTCCCTCAACCGCGTAATGAGCGGTGACAATGCCCAGCAGCACCTGCGTGACGAACAGGGCGCAGACCACCCAGAAGTATTTGGCCGTTGCGCGCATCGACGGGGTGATGACCGCCCCGCTCAGTACATCGGAAGCCGCCATGCCCTGTTCGGGCAATATGTCGCTGCGCCAGAGGTCAAACTGCTTGGCATAATAGGCGATCAGAGCGCCTGCTGCTGCCAGCAGCAGAATGACCGAGGCCAGACTCCACAGCAACGTGCCTGTTGTCGGGACATTGCCGACCAGCGGTTCGTGCGGCCAATTGCTGGTATAGGTTATGGTGTCGCCGGGGCGGTTGGTTGTCGCGCCCCAGGCCGACCAGAAATAGAATGCCGAAACCTGCCGCGCCTCTTCAGGCGACAGCTGTCCGTAGACCGGGAAGGCATAGGCTTTGCGCAGCGCCAGCGCGGCGGTGTCATTGCCTTCGTAGAGGCTGACGAAATGCGTCTGCACTTGTTTGATGGCCGCTGCGCGGGTGTCACTGACCGTGATGATCCCGGTTGCCGGATCATAGCTGTTGGTGCGCATTTCCTCTTGCAGCGCCGCTTTGTGCATCGCTTCATTCTGCGCCGGAGTGGCGCCTGCAATGGGGTGAGAACTTTGCAGAGCGAGCAAAGCCGATGCCTCACGGTGCAGCCAGTCCGCGCTCCAGTCGGGCGCGAGATAGCTGCCATGGCCCCAGATCGAGCCTTGCTCCATGCCGCCGATTGACTGCCAGACATTCTGACCGGTCTCGATATCCGTGCGCGTAAACAGGGTTTCGCCGCTCGCGGATTTTACTGCCTCGGGAATGGGCGGTGCTTGCTGATAGATTTGCTGACCAAAGAGCAACAGGGCGCCGAACATAGCGACCATGCCAACGACCAGGATGGTCCAAAGCCGTTTAATGCTGAATGTCGTTCCATAGCTTTCCATGGTCGTCCCCCCGAAGTTCAGAAAAGGCCGTGACTGCCGCCAACCGCGCCAAACACGGCCACAACGCCCAAAAGGCTCAGCACCTGATGCAATCGCATCATGCGCGCAAAATCAGCTTCCGGTGTGGTTGAGCTTGCCATGCGGCGATGCAAGACCAAGGGCTCCAGCACGAACAGCATCAGCGCGAACACGGCCCACAGCGCCACCATCAGATGCATCCACCAGAAGCTAAGCTCGGCAAACCGGCTCCACATATCGGCGCGGTAGATCAGCCACAGTCCGCTTGCCCCGGCCAGCGTGACCCAGATGCGCGCTTGCCATGCAAAGCGTCCCTCGATCTGATGAAACCGGGCAAGGCGCTCTACGGGACGTTCGCTGGCCCGCAGCGCGGGCATGACAACCCAGGTGACAAATCCGACGCCGCCGATCCAGAACAACACCGCGATCACATGGATAGCGCGAGCCAGAACAAGGTCATCCATTGACCGGTCCTTTGCTCAGATCAGGTCGTTCGCGCCAGAACTCAACCTGCATGCGCATTGCCCCGACGGGGACAACATAGTGCGTCGCCTGTGGTGGGATGATGGCGGGACTATCCGGCGTGACACGGTGTTCCGTAAGCGGCTCGGTGAAGATCAGCCGGACTTCGCCTTCCAGGACGCGCAGCAGGCCCCACGTCCCGGTTTTGGTGCGATGATCGTTGCGCAGCGCATCGGGCAAAGTCTGCTCGTCGAAGATGGGGGATGAGGCATAGGGTTCAGACATCAGGCAAGCACCTTTGCGCGAATCGCGGTCAGTCCGCCGCGATCAATCAGAATGCCGGTCAGCAGGCTTTCGCCAATGCGCCGCGCCGCGTCGCGAAAGCGGTTTGCCACTTCCTCGTTCGGTGCGATCCGGGTGAGTGTCACGTCCCATAAAGACTGCCACCGCGCAAAATGCTCTGCATCAAGCCCACCGATAGCCGTGTGCTTGCGCATGGGATTGCCACTGAAACGACCCGATTCCAGCATGATCGAGGCCCAGAAATCCTTCATCCGCGCCAGATGATGCGGCCAGTCGCTGACCTTTGCACCAAATATCGGGCCGAGCATGTCATCAGCCCGAATAGCTCCGTAAAATTGCTCTACGAGCTGGGAAATGAATGCGTCATCGATCCCGCAGGCCAGCGCGTCAGCCATCTTGCGAGCGCGCACTTGCGCGACATGCTCTGACCCCGTCACAGTCTCGACTCGATTAAGAGGTATTTCATATGCATCGTTTAGGCGGTTGGCGGTTAAATGCAATATATGATATGCATCTTTTATGAGACTCTCGCTTCAAACCGATTATGCCCTGCGCACGCTGATGTTTTTGGCGGTGAAAGACGGCCATCATTCCATCGCCGACATTGCCAGCGCCTATGGCATTTCGAAGAACCACCTGATGAAGGTGGCTCAGCGGCTCACCGCCGAAGGTTTTGTCGAAAGCGTGCGGGGCCGCAGCGGCGGTCTCAAGCTGGCGCTCCCGCCTGCCGAATTGAATGTGGGCGTCATTGTCCGGACCATGGAAGATACAGGGACGTTCGTTGAATGTTTCGACCCGGCAACCAACACTTGCGTTGTCACCCCAGTCTGCGGGTTACGGCATGTATTGACAGGCGCTTTGGAGTCATTTGCCCGGCATCTGGATCAATTCTCCATCGCCGATCTGATTCCCAACAAAGAGAGGCTTGAGAGGCAAATCGACGGGGGGGGCACGCAACAGTCATGATGCACGGAGCCCCGGCGCTCCGATTCTCAAGCCGGCAGTTTTCAGGTAATGCGCCTTTGAGTTTGCATGACAGGGATTGGCGTGTTGATGAAGCTGAGGGCGATCTCCCTGGTCAGCTGATTGATGCGTCGGACTTCCCAAGTTCGACTTCATCCCGCAGCTTTGGTCCCGCCTCCATGCGCCGCGAGAGTGATTCCACAAATCCGTGCCACCTCTTCTTGCCCATCGCCTGCGCCGCCTTCATCGCGGCATCAGGCAGCGGCGGATTGCTGGTGAGCCAAAAGCGCACGAACAGGCCGATCGCTTCGTTCGTCAATTCCACATGCCATTCGAGCCGATCCAATTGCCGCGACAGACGATCGAGCCGTCTCGCCAGAGCGGCTTCCATCCGTTCATCCTGATCGGACTGCAGCAGAGACATCAACGCCGCCTCCACCACTTCGGTGCGCGAGACGCCGCGGGCATGAGCGCGTTCCTCCAGCAATTTGGCCAGTTCGATATCGAGCCGGAAGGTTTGTTTGCTGTGGGGCTTCTTCCTCACAGGTCGATGCCGTCATCGGGGTCGAGCGATGCATTGCGGGCATTGCGGTTCATTGTGCGATCAGCTTCCCGTTTGACCCTGGCTGCGTCATCCTCGGGCACATCGCGATCAAGATCGAACTCATTGACCGGTGGCTTGGGGACGGGAACGACATCCTCATGTTCGCCCAGTTCGGGTTCTCGCCTGATCCCGGAGTTCGCCGTATCATTTTCTGATTTGGCCCGATCAGCAGCTGACGGCACACCCGGCTTTGGCTGATCAACTGGCGGCTGTTCGGAGCATTTCTCTTCTGCCTTGGCTGGTTTGGTCGGCAGCGGTGCCGCAATGGGTGCGAGCGCAGACCAGTCGTCCTTTGGCCGTTTTTTTGGGTGCAGCGGCTTGGGAGTGGGTGCGGGTAGAAGACGCGCGCGAAACCGTGGGTCGAGAAAGTATTTTGCCTTTTCCGCGCGGATCGGCGGAGTGCTGGCCACCAGCACTATCTCCTCGTGCTCAGAAAATTGCTGAACTTCGCCGGGGGTCAGCAACGGCCTCGCGGTCTCAGTACGTGAGACCATGATATGGCCGAGCCATGGCGAGAGGCGATGCCCGGCATAATTCTTCATTGCCCGCATCTGGGTGGCGGTGCCGAGCGCATTGGAAACGCGGCTGGCGGTATTGTCATCATTGGCCGCGAACGCGACGCGGACATGGCAATTGTCGAGAATGGCGTTGTTTGACCCGTAGGCTTTTTCAATCTGGTTGAGCGACTGCGCGATCAGGAATGCCTTGATCCCGTAGCCTGCAACAAAGGCCAGGGCGCTTTCGAAGAAGTCGAGCCTCCCCAGAGCCGGGAATTCGTCGAGCATGAACATGACGCGCTGTCGGCGTCCTTTGGCTCTCAGCTCTTCGGTCAAGCGGCGCCCGATCTGATTGAGCATCAGGCGGACGAGCGGCTTGGTCCGGCTGATATCGGAAGGAGGAATGACCAGATAGAGCGACACAGGTGCCGCTGAATCGACAAGATCGGTGATGCGCCAGTCCGAGGCTCCGGTCACCTGCGCAATCACAGGGTCGCGGTAGAGGCCGAGGAACGACATGGCCGTCGACAGGACGCCAGACCGCTCATTGTCAGACTTGTTCAGCAGTTCCTGTGCTGCGGCAGCCACGACGGGGTGAACACCGTCTTTACCCAGGTGCGGGGTCGTCTTCATGCGGTGCAGCGTGGTTTCTATCGAACGGCGCGGATCGGAAAGGAAGCCAGCGACCCCGGCCAGCGACTTGTCTTTCTCGGCATAAAGGACGTGCAGGATCGTGCCGACGAGCAGCGAATGACTGGTCTTCTCCCAATGCGTGCGCTTTTCCAGTGACCCTTCTGGATCGATCAAGATGTCGGCGATGTTTTGGGCGTCACGCACTTCCCAATCGCCCTTCCGGACTTCGAGCAGCGGGTTGTAGGGGTTGGATGCGGGGTTGGTCGGATCGAACAGCAAGACGCGGCCATGCCGGGCGCGAAAGCCCGCTGTCAGATCCCAGTTCTCGCCCTTGATATCGTGGACGATGCAGCTGCCCGGCCAGGCGAGCAGCGAGGGGATTACGAGACCAACGCCCTTGCCGGAACGGGTCGGCGCAAAGCAGAGAATATGCTCGGGGCCATTGTGCCGCAGATACCGGTTCTTGTGCGAGCCGATCACCACGCCGTCTTGCTTCAGGAGGCCCGCCTTCTTGATTTCCTTGTCGGTTGCCCACCGCGCAGACCCATAGGTCTCTGACTGCTTCTCCTCCCGCGCGCGCCACACTGACATGGCGATCGCGATGACTATGGCGGCCATGGCACCCGAGACCGCGATGAATGCGCCGGTCTGGAAGATCTGTGGTGCATAGGCGTCGAACGCAAACCACCACCAGAAGAAGGCGTAGGGCGGGTAGATTGGCCAAGGTCCAAGCCAGAACCAGGGCTGGCCGAGCTCGGGTTGGTACGCAAGGGCGTGGGCCGTCCATTGGGTGGCACACCAGATGCCAAGCAAGGTGACGCTGATGACGGCGATGACCTGACCCCAGAGAATACGGGTGGCGTTCATTGAAAGTTACTCCTGATGAGGGGGTAAATGAGGGTCACAGGCTGATCCCGCGTCCGCGGCCTAAGGCCCAGTCGACAGAACCGCTCGGCGTCATGGTGCCGGTGATATGTTGGCCGAGGTGCTGATCTAGCGCCGGCCGCCAGGGCACGAGCTGGAAGCCCAGCCCTTCGTCGATCATCGCGAAGCGGCCCGTCGAAAGCGTCACCCGCTCCCGGTAGATGCCGCTGACATAGTCGCCTGCGCCCGACGGTTTGTGCTCAAGTCCTGTGCGCGCGGCGATGCCCTGCCTGGCGGCCGTCAGTTCCTGATTCTTCAGCGTCTCGACGAGATCCTGAGCAAGGATGACCCGCTGGCCCTGCCGACGGGCGAGCCCCTGCGTTTCGAGATGGCTGGCGCGGGCATCCAACGCATCGCGCACCTCGCGCCCGAAACCATTGCCCGTTGCTACGGGATCGCGGGCAACAAGCTGGCGATCAAGCCACGTCGCGCCAGGTGCTTTGATCTGTGCCTCGAGGGGTATGTCTGATCGCGTGGCGAGCGACAGGCGGTCATGCCCTTTGGCATCCTCCCAAGAGCGCAGTTCAACGATCGATCCGGCTTTGGCGTCGCCGGTCATCTCCATGTCATTGAACGGCAGATGGTGCGTGCGGCCATCGACACCGTCGACGATGGCATAGGCGCTGCCCGTCAGTTCATCGTGGAGGCCACGTTCGACCAGGCGTCCGATGATCGGTTCGCTTGGAACGTCCTGATGCAGGGCCAATGCCGATACATCAAACCGCCCGCCGTCGCGGCTCATGGCATTGTGCATCGTCTTGATGATGTCGTTACGCACCGAAAGATCGCGCAATGTGTTTTCGGCACCGGGCTCCAGCGCCCACACCGCAGGCCCTTCGCGTGCCGCCAGTCCCAGCTGTTCCAGTTTGGCGGCGCGGCCCAGAAGCAGCCGGCGCATTTCGGGATCGGCGTCGCCGCCTGGACGCAGATCGACAAGGCCTGCAGTATCTTGCCCCAAGCGTTCAAGCTGCCGGTCAAGACTGGTCCAGCGCTCTGCATCGACCTCGCGTGCGAGCGCGGTGCGGATGTCCAGCGCGGTGCGCGGCCCCAATTCGAGCGTCACCCGCTCTTCCGCTCGGAACCGCAGCCCTTCGCTGATATAGCCCCGGTCAATGACAAGATCGGCGCCGTCGCTGGCAACGCCGCGCACCAGCACATGGATGTGCGGATTGTCGGTGTTCCAATGGTCAACGGCGACCCAGTCCAGTTCTGTGCTCAGATCCTTGGCTGCATCGGCCAGCAATTCGCGGGTGAAGCTGCGCAGGTCTTCCATGTCCCCGGCGTCTTCGGGCGAGACGATGAAACGAAAGTGGTGCCGGTCATCTTCGCAACGCCCTGCAAAGGCATCCCGATCAGCGCTGTCGGTCTGGGCATCGAACATCGAGGCATCGCGCCCGTCGCGGGACACGCCGTCACGCTCGAGATACTTGATGTGCTTTGCCAGCGGTGCGGCGCGGTACTGTGCCCCTTTATGCCGAGCGATACGCGCCATCACGGTAACGCGGCGTTGGCCAGGTGTGCGGCGCATCGCGGCAACCGTCCGACGTCCGCGCGCGGCTTTGCCGCTGCCACTGCCGCGTTTCAGACCCGCTCGCCGTGAACCCGCATGGCCCGCCTTGTTGGCGGCACGCTGGACCTGAGCCGCCAGCTTCTGGCTTCGCCTTCCAGAGGCTGCACCGCTGTCCCTGCTTCTTCCCGGCCGCACCCGAAATTCATTGTCGTCGCGGCTCATTTTGAAGGTGCCAGACGATTACGCCGCAGTTTTGCGGGTGTTTGGGAAACATTGTATGGCAGGCTTTGCCCGGTGCCATACGAAATTATCGCACTACAACAACCACATGAGAGCCAGGTGCTGGCACTCCTTTTATCTTGCCCTCCACAATTGCCCTCTCGCTCAAACACACTCCTCCCCGCCGTACCTATCCGACACGACGCCCGAACCGTCGGAGATGCGCTGGCGTAACCCATCACGGATTTCGTGGTGAAAGCGAGACAAACAGGGGGTGCGGCGCGGGGTTCGGTGACGGTAAAGAGGCCGACGGCGACGCAAGCTGGGTGCGCTGTGGCTGCACATCGGCAGCACCGTCAGTGCTGCTCGCTTCTCCATCGCCGCGCGGTGTGAACAATGTAGCCTGACGCCAGGGATGAGCATTGGCAGGTGGCATGGCGGCAGGCGAAGCGATGCTGGCCATTCCAAGACCTGGCGCGATCTGGGCGACGTAGTTGACGGTTTCTGCCGGAAGACTGCGACGACCGGCAACATAGTCATCGGCACGGCCTGGTCCCGCATTGTAGGCCGCCAGCATCAAGCTGACATTGCGATACCGGTCCCACATGGCGCGCAAATAGGCCGCACCTCCAAGGATGTTCGCACGCACATCGAACGGGTCAGAGCCAAGGCCATGCCGCGCGCTCAGCATCGACCAAGTGCCGGGCATGATCTGCATCAGACCGATGGCTCCTGCGGGTGAAACCGCGCGCGAATTGCCGCGACTTTCCGCCCGCATCACCGCCCATATCCAGAGCTCGGGAATGCCGAAGCGCTCCGATGCCTCTGCGACATGCGGCGCATAAGGATGCGCTGCAAACTGGTCAGGCACCGTCGCAACTGCGGCAACCGGAGACGTCGCCGCTGCCAAGCCGAGTGCGAAACAAGTGCCGGGAAGGAGAAGGTGAAGGCGCAGCCGACCGGCAATCCGAACTACGGAACACCTGCGACGGCCAAGCAAAGCAACGGTCATGGCCTATTTCCGATCGCGATTGGTCGGACGCGACCAGAGCAGGTGATGCTCGTCGTCACGGGACATGGATCGAAGCAGGTTAGCGCGCAGGGGATGGGCAAAGGCCGGGTCGTCGATCTGCACCGCGACAAAGGCACCGGCGCGCTCGCCTGTGCGGTTCCAGCCAGCACCAATTTCAGTGCCGGTTTCGGCATCGCCGAGCAGCACGCGCCAGTCGGGTGCATTGTCGCTGTCTTTCGATGGAGCCGGGACGAGCGTCACGACAGCATCGAGCATGAGGGTCCGGATTTGCCCCGTGAAACTGTCCTGCGCGGAATGAAAGACCCCGATCATCATGGCCTGTGCTCCTGGTTGGTGGTTGGGTGAAGCGGCGGACGCACCAAATCCACACCAGCGCAGGGGCTGGTCAGGTGCATCACGGGTAAGGATGGGGTGTGCCGTGCTGATAAGGCCAGCTGCTGGCAGAGCGCCAAAATAGCGCCCATCAAGGCTGTCGGGCGCCGGGTTCAACAGGAACAATTCGTCTGTCCGAACGCGGTGACAGCCCTGCCAGCTTGGCAAAGGCCGACCCATTCTGTCGTGCGATTTGGCTATGGCGACAAGGTTGCCGTCCACCGAGACGACAGCGCCGGCGCGGCACGCCCATTGCCCGGGCAAGGCCGCGACATGTTTCATGAGTGGCACGCCGATTGGCAAATAATGGCGCTCGGCCATCATCCGTGCGGTCGCAGTCGGCGGCACAATGGCGACCAGTGCGCCGAGCCTTGGGCGTGTGCCGCTCACGAGGCGATAGAGGCCGACGGGCGCACTGGCGCTCGCGTTCCACATCAGTAGCGGTCGCGGCGACAGCATGGCGACTGCTGCTAACCCTGCGCTGAACAAACCTGCCCACAATATCGTGGCGCGAACATAGCGGCGGCGGCTCATGCTTCGAGCGCCTTGCGCCGGAGCCAGGCCGCGTGCCGCTCCGCTGTGTAAGCCCTGAACAGCATTCCGGCATTCAGCCGGTTGCCGACGTGGCGCCAATGATCGGGCGATGCGTCGCACGGATCAACACCGGCGGCTTCGACCGCATCGATGGCCTGCAACACCTGTGCGACCTTGGGCCAGCCCTCGATGTGCAGCAGAATGTCAGCGCCGGGACGGACAAACGGCAACGTCGTGTAGGCCTCGCCCGGTGCCACTGCCGTCACGATGTCGATGCACGAATGGATGGTGCCATAGTCGTTCGAGGACCAGCGCACGAAGGCGAAGACCGCGCCGGGACGGAAGGCGATGACGCGCGTGCGGCGGTTGATGATCGTGTCAGCCGCGATGCGCCCGAAGCGGATCCATTGTTCGTAGCGCTTCTCGATCCAGGTCACTTCGACCTCGGTCAGGGCGCTGGCCATTGCTGACCTGATTGCGTGCGAGGAGCTTTGCCGCTGCGCAGTTGGCTCGCTCATGGCCGCGCTCCTGCCACCGCGAACCCGACAAGCTTGACGCGAGCATTCAGCAGCCCCGTCGCACCGCGATTATCCACAGGCTGCAAAAGGGTTAGCAAGAATCCGAAGGATTCTTTTCTATTAGCATCGTTAGAGGAGCGCCGATTTTCCGCAGAATTCTGCGGGTTTCCACATGATCCCGGTTTTCGATAGGCCGAGAATCGGGTTTCCGATGGGCCGAGTCCGACGGTTTTTAATAGGCCGAATGTCATGCCAACTTCTCCACAGGGAAACCGACGCGCCGAGCAGCGGCAACGAACGGGTCGACGGGGATGGGTTTGAAGATCAGCCGCTCGCGGCCGAAGCTGTGCTCAAGGCTCAGATGGTAGCCCGGGAGAGACTGCCGCCGGACGATGGTCCGCAGCTCGAATGCGAATTGCTTGAGCGGCGAAAGCGCACCTGATTTGAGATGAAGGTGCGGAACGTCGAAGCTCCAGCCACCGCGCTGGTGTCCACCGTGCTTGCGCACGATACGGTAGAGCCAGCGCTCGACGCCGCCAGTCAGCGCAAAGTAGGCGCGGTCGATCGTCAGGATCAGGCCGCGATCGAGCACACCCGCATAGAACCAGTCGGGCAGGATGAGCTCGATGCCAACGGCTCGGCCACGGTCGTCGAGTGTCTCCCGCCATTCGTTAATCCAGGAGAAGCGGTGGCGTCGGCGCTGGTGTTGCTGGCGGATCGACGTGGCAACGGTCGTCGATTGCAAGCGGTCGAGCGCTGCGCGCAGCCGCTCATAATGGTCCTTGCCAGTCCCGCGCCCGATGAAGGTCAGAATCTCGTGCGGACGGGCGGCGATGTGCCGAGATGTCGGGCGGCCTGCGTCGCGCGCTTCAACGAGCTGACTCGCCGCCCAAATCAGAATGTCGGCATCCCAGATGGTCGCCATGCCGTGTTCGGCTACAGCTTCGACCGAGATCCATGTGGCCCCCATCGCAAAGTCGATCGGCGCGGAGCGCCGCGACTTGGCAAGGCTGAAGAAGGGCCAGGACATCAGATCCTGAGCATCGCGCGCGGCAATGTCACCGGGCATCGAGTAGAACAGGTCGAGCTGTTGCTGGGGGCTCACCGAACGCATCAACGGCGCACCGGTCGTGCTGACAGGCAAATGCCTTGTCCGGGATCGGATGTTGAATTGCGGCGACCATTTTGCGCCCAGGCATCGAGATCGACTATGGCGTAGACAATGCGCCGACCGAGCTTGTGAAAGGCCGGGCCCGTCCCATAGCAACGATGCTTTTCAAGCGTGCGGGCTGAGAGCCCCAAATGAACGGCAGCATCGGGCGTCCTGACATAGCGCGGGAATACCGGGACGAAATCTCCATCCATGAAACGTCTCCTGTGAAGTGCCGGACACAAGGGGTTGGCCCGGCGAGCAGGAGGCGAGATTTGAGATTTTCAGGGACTTGGGTGAACGGACATAAGGCGTGGCTGCCGAATGTCCCGATCAGTGGCCGCTCAACAGGGCGAGATAGCCGCCGTCGCGCATAGCGAGCGCCTGTCGCTGCCAGCGAGCAATCCGTTTGCGCTCGCTCGACGTATCCCATTCGGCGGCCGAATATCGCCCTGCATCGCGGGCGATAAGTTCGATGGCCAATTCGCGCGTGGTTGCACCGCCGGACAGCGCATCCAGCAACCGAAGCCATTGGACCAGACGCCAGTGCTCTGACGGACCGGGCGCAAGGCAGAACGGGAGCTTCTTCACATGTCCGAGATGGCGATGCTCATGAAAGTCGGAAACAGCGGCCTGCCGTGTTTCCCAAAATGCGTCGCCCGGAAGAACATAGGCGAGCGGTTCGGTCTCTGGTGTCTCGCCGCAAATATTCAAGCGGTAGCGGCGCTTCCCCGTCGAGAGGACGAGATGCCGCCCTTCCTCATCACGGTGCTCGGCCGCGATATTCATACTCCCGACAATTGCGGCTTGGCTGCAGCCGTCGCAAGGGAAAGGAGCCGGGCGCAAAAGGATGACGCTGGCCGCGGTAGATGGGTGCCAGATAATCGGGAGATGGTGAGCCGGGAGGTCAGGGTCCGCAGCGAAAGACCAACCCCCAGTGCCGGGCCAGACGCCTCAGCGCGAGTGGCGCTGCGTCAACGGCTTCAGCATATTGATCGCGATAGTCGGGATTGCGGCGCAGGAATTCCTGCGCGAAATCCGCGCGGTCATAGGTTTCAAACGCTTTGGCGTAATTCTCCGAACGCCAGTCGGGCGGCTTCTCCATCGCACCTCTCCTATGAGGTTTTTTGGAGTCGAACGATCATGTCGTAGCCCTGACGAGAGAAGTGCTCGAGTCAGTTCCGGGCTCCCCCGAGGCGAGGCACAATCGATTGCGCCATATTGGTGTTAACTACCCGGTTTTATTGGGTTCGCGGGACCAGAAGGTGTTTGTAGCCGTGTTCCGTCATCCACCTGGCGCGGGCGAGATGGCCATCATATACCTTGCGCGCGCGCTCCGGCTCACTGGCAGGATCGATGGCGAAGATGATCGAAACCGCCTCTTCCCATGAAGCCCCGTCCTTTTCGGCATCCAGCAGGCGAAGATACGTGACGAGGTGGCGCTCATCATACTCGCTCAATCGGCCTGACTGCGGTGGTTCATCGGCAAACTCAGGAGCCGACATGGGTCTCTCCTTGTAGCAAAACCTGTTTAGTGACTGCGCCCCTGCAACGCGCGCAGAGAAGCAGGGTGAACTTATCCCCAATCGGGCAGTGCGCTATCCCCAGCATGGGATAATGCCGAGCCCAGATTGCCGGGACAAAACATTCCCAGAGGCAATGATCTGCCTGTTGTAGTTCAGAAATTGTAAAATTGCTGCTGAGATTCGGTGAATGGCGGTGGGTTTGCGTTCAACGACCGCCAGGTTTTTCGAAAAATCGCACGGGATCGACGGCAAGCTCTTCTGCGAGTCGCTCGATAGTGTCGAGCGTCGGCGAATTGGCGGCGCGTTCGAGAAGGCCGACATAGTTTCGGTTGATTCCGGCACGATGCGCCAATTCCTCCTGCGAAAGCCCACTGGCGTGTCGCAATCGCCTTAAATTCGTCCCAAAAATCTCCCGAAGCCTCATGCTTCGTGGGTCGGCGTAACCCTAATATACTGCCACCCAATATACTAGGGATTCGTCATCGCCCGGTGTGACCCGGGCGATGACTTGGTCGATTCAATGGTCGTTGCGGCGGCTCGGGCGGTTCCAGACCAGATCGTGGCTGCCGTCCTCAGCTTCGAAGAGCTGGGCGAAAATGGGCGCCATGAAGCTGGGGTCGTCGAGCTTCACCGAGAGGTACGGCCGGTCGTCCTGGGTGTGCTTTTTCCAGGCTGCGCCGATTTCGACTTCACCGATGAGGACGCGGTGTGTGGGGGCATTGCCGCTGGTGTTTTCTTCCGCGACGATCCTGACTGATTTGGCCTGAAGTGCGAGAGTGACGATCTGGCCCCGGAGTTCGCCCGAAACCATCTTGAAGTTGCCGATCTTTGCCATGGGTATTTCCTTTCCGTTGGACGGGACCGCGCCAGTGCGGCCTCGATGCGCGGATAAGGGTCAGCCAGTGGCAGGCGCCGCAGCGTCAGCCCGCAGCGTTAGCGAAGGACGGTGTGGCCGGGCTTTCTTGTCTCGCGAGGAACGGCGGAACGCCGGGGGAAGAAAGTTCGACAAGCACCGTTGCGGCAAGCCTGCCAAGCGAAGTGTCTTGCTGACATGGGCGCGGATCGAAAGAGGCCGTACTGGTCGGTTCTGCCGGGACGGACGCCAGATGCTGATCGAATGCACTGGCTCGGGTGAACGCTGGCCCAGAACCCTCGGTTCAAAATCGGCAAAGCAAAGGAAGCGACTGGACCACCGGTATTGAGCCCTCACGCCGTCACTCGGCCGACATTGCTTGGCCTGTAGAGGCTTGCCCACCGACGGGACCCGCAAACTGTGAGGTGACGCACGTATCACGCTGCGACATCGTCACGCTTCGCCATGCCGAGAGGGATGTCGCCATAGCAGCGATGGATCCAAGGATCGCCAGCAGCATGCTGTTGTCCGTTGCCAGTGATCCAAGCGCGTGCGCGGCCTGAAAGCCGGCGATGCCCCCGGGTATGGCAAAGAGGAGCGCGATCCCGACACGGAGTAGGGGAGAGCGGACAAAGGCAATGAGGCCCTGTCCAATCAGAAGCGTAGCAATGCCTGCCGACAGTCCGCCCAGAATTGCTCCGAGATGACCAACATCATGGCGGAGCAGCAGGAAAGCACACGTGAGCCCGGCGTAGACAGGCAGCGCATAGCTGGCGAGGCGGAAGAGCAGTGCGAGCACATAAAGGCCAGCCACGGCCCCGAGGATGAGAAAAATGGTCATAAGCGTCCCTTGTCTGGACGCGCTCGCCACCACCACCTCAGCGCAATCTGCGGTGCAACACTAGCACGGCAGGGCGCAGGCCGAAAAGGCGGAATGTGCCTGAGATTAGCGGCTGAAGGGGTCATATTCGCGAACCACCTGTTCGGGGTCGCCATCAAATTCGTCAGCGGGGATGACGAAGTAGCCCTGATTGGTTTCGATGAGGACGATGACCGTCATCAGCGTCCGGGAGAGGTTCCAGCCAAGCGATTGTGCGGTTGCCAGTGGCATGTTGCGGCTCCTGCCTTGGAGCGGGACCACCCCGCTCGACAGTCGCCCCACAGGCCGGGGGCTGGCCGCAATCATCGCAGCAAAGCTGCGGCCGCACGCGCACGCGTAGCGGACCCTTCACGGGTTGATTGAAGGAGGACAGGCTTCGAGCCCAGGGATTAGCGGCTAATGCGAGCGAGTGGTTCTGCGGCGGTTCGAGTTATGCCAATTGCGCCAGTCAAATTCCGGCGGTGACATATTCTTCAGGTATCCGCTGTTGACGGCCAGTTTCTCAAGATCGGTCAGGCACTACGCAGCCGGCAATATCAATGTGTGCGGCCTCGGTGATCTAAAAAGACTTTGCCTTGCGCTGTTCTAGCGCAGCACGCTGCCACTCGACCAAGGGGTCCGACTGCAAGCAGCAAGATGAGCCGTTTCACACCGAACGCTAGGCGCAAGTTCGGGCGACATCGATCGACAATTTAGGTGCAAAAAGGGGGCTCAAAATTCACGAGCTACGACCGGCTTTCCCCACGACGCCCCAACCTGTACCAAAATTGGAGACAATATGGAGACAATGGGGGTCTCGGTGGGGCGTTGTCTCCAGAATTTCAAGGGTCGCCGGTCGGCGAAATCGTTGATTTTCTGGGAGAAAACTGGAGCGGGCGAAGGGATTCGAACCCTCGACCCCAACCTTGGCAAGGTTGTGCTCTACCCCTGAGCTACGCCCGCTCTGGCGGCCGGGGAACAAGTCCTTCCGGCGGGTGAGGCGCGGCAACTAGCATCGGTTTCGCGATGCGGCAAGCGTGTTTTTGACCCTTTTGCAAAACAGTGCCAAAATCGCTGTAAGCAGGGCGTTTTCGTTCGCATGGCTTGCGCAGCAGCAGTGATCCCCCACATAAGGACCGTAATTCTGCCTACTACCGCACAGGAGACGATCATTGGCAACGCTAGGGATGAGCGAAAGTGACAAGCTGGCCGTCGAGGCATTTCGTCGTGACGTAGTCGATCCATCGCGCACATCGCTGGTTATCGTCGATTTCTGGGCGGAATGGTGCGGCCCTTGCAAACAGCTGACGCCAGTCATCGAGAAGGTGTGCGCAGAATATGCCACCAAGGGCGTCAAGCTGGTCAAGATCAACGTGGATGAAAATGCCTTTATCGCGGCGCAATTTCGCGTGCAGTCGATCCCCACGGTATATGCCATTTTCCAGGGACAACCCGTTGCCGACCTTACGCAGGCGCGCACCGAGGGCCAGTTCAAGCAGATGTTCGATCAGTTGCTCGCGCAGCTCCCCATCGAATCGGAAGACAAGGCACAGGCGCAGGAAATTGCGCCGCTGATCGCCATGGGTGAGGAAGCGCTGGCGCAAGGCGAAGCCGAGCGCGCATTGACGATATTTCGCCAGATTGGCGATATGGCGCCGGACAATGCCGAAGTTCTTTCGGGTCAGATCCGCGCGCTGGTGACGATGGGCGAGACCGAGCAGGCGCAAGCCGTGTTGGACGCGGTGCCGGAGGATGTTGCCAAGGAGCAGCCAATCGAGCGGGCGCGCGCGGCTTTGTCACTGGCCGTGGATACCAAGCCGGTGGAAGACCTGTCCGGTCTGGAGGCGCGTCTTGCCGCCGATCCCGATGACCATGAAGCACGATTCGCGCTGGCCGGAGGCCACATGGCGAACGGCAATCGCGATGCTGCCGCAGACGCTTTGCTGGACATTGTCGCGCGCGATCGTGACTGGAATGAGGGCGCGGCGCGTCAGCAGTTGTTGAAGGTTTTCGAGGCGGTAGGCCTGGAAGATCCCTGGGTATCCGCCCAACGCCGTCGCCTTTCCGCGATCCTGTTCGGCTGACGATGCCAGCCCAGCGCATTTCGCTGTTCCCGCTGACGGGAGCGCTGCTGTTTCCCGGCATGCAATTGCCACTGCATATATTCGAGCCGCGCTATCGCGCTTTGGTGCGCGATGCAATGGCACGGGATCGGCGGATCGGCATGATCCAGCCGCGTGGCGATGGGGCTAGTGGGAAGACAAACCCCGACAAGCCAGCGCTCTATGGGATTGGCTGTGTCGGTCACATCGGGGAGTTCGAAGCGCTGGAGGACGGCCGGTTCAATATCATATTGACCGGCATCGCGCGCTTTCGGATCATCAAGGAGCTGGATGTCACGACGCCTTTTCGGCAGGTCGAAGCCGAGGTCGAAAGCCTGGCGGTGCAGAATGACGATGTGCTGGCGTCGATAGAACGGGCGGCGCTGGAACAGGAGTCCCAACGCTTTGCGCAGGCACAGGGCTATATCGTCGATTGGGAAGCGGTATCGCGGCTGGACGACGCTTCGCTGGTGAATGGCATTGCGCAGATAGCGCCGTTCGATCCGGCGTCCAAGCAAGTGCTGCTGGAGGCTATGTCGCTTCGCGAACGCGCAGAGCGAACCATCCAATTGATGCAGTTTTTCGGTCGCACCGATAGTGACGGTCACGCTACGCTCCAATGAGCATAGCGCCGGATGTGATCGCAAAGCTTGTGTGTCCGGTAAGCCGGACGCCTTTGCGTCTCAGCCAAGACCGCACCGCGTTGGAGTCGGACGCGGCAAGGTTGGCCTACCCCGTCAGAAACGGTGTACCGATATTGCTGGCGCGAGCGGCACAGCCACTCGATTAAACGGCTTCGCCCAGCAAAAGCTTCGGCAATGCGCCCGATTCGCCGCGCGCTTCGGCCATGAACCAATCCTTGAGCGGCGTCAGTTTCTGAACGGCGCCAAGACCGAAGCGGCGTATGGCCGACGGCAGCTTGCCGTGCATGTCGAACAATCGAACAAGGCCATCGGTGGAGACCGCGACGCTCAACGTATCCAGGCTGCGCCACCGTTGATACCGGGTCAGCAGTTGCGCGTCGCCCGGGTCGAGGCCCAGTCGCATTCCTTCGACCAGCACCTGGGTCAAGGTCGCCACATCGCGCAGGCCAAGGTTCAGCCCCTGCCCTGCAATCGGATGAATGCCATGCGCCGCGTCCCCCACGAGGGCGAGGCGCGTATCGGTGATCGATGCGGCATGGTGGAAGCCAAGCGGATAGCTGGAACGGGGCGATACGAGGGATATTTCCCCGAGAAAGCCACCCATTCGCTTCTGCGCTTCGGCAAGCCAGGCGCGCTCGCTCAGCGCCAGCATGGCCGGCGCATGTTTGGCGGGAACCGTCCAGACAATTGCGGAACGGTTGCCTGGCTGCATCGGAAGCAGCGCGAAAGGCCCGCCGGGATAGAAAATCTCATAGGCCGTATTGGCGTGCGGCACTTCATGTTCGATTGCCGTTACCATGCCGACATGCTCATAGGACCATCGCGCGACGCGCATACCAGCGGCATCGCGGGTAGGGCTATTGCGACCTTCCGCAGCCACCAGAAGCGCGCCGGACAGCTCCGCGCCGCTGGACAGCGTCATTGTGACGCCGTCGGCATCACGGTTCACGGTGACAGCGCGGTCAGGCTGAAACAGCGTAAGGCCATCGGCTTCCTTGGCTGCGTCGCGCAGGGCGATACGAAGCTCACGATTTTCGAACATGATGCCCATCGCGCCATCGCCTTCGGGCGTCACGAAATCGAGTGCGCCCGGTTTCAGGCCATCGCTGACCCAAATGCGTTCAATGGGGCAGCCTTTCCCTTCCATCTTCGCGCCGACCCCGATGGCAGAAAGCATGTTCCACGTCGCACTGGCAATCGCCGAGACTCGTCCATCGAAACCGGGGGCGATGGCAGCATCTGCATTCGCGGGATCGACGACTGCGCAGGTCACGCCATGCCTGGTTAACGCAATGCCGAGTGTCAGCCCGACCAACCCACCGCCCAGAATGATAACGTCAAACCGCTGCATCGCGAAAACCCCTGAAACCTTTGCTATGATTTAGGGTGTCCGGCGGTGGAAGGAAAGGGATCGCATCAACTCGACCGCGTAGGATCGGTCAGGGGATCGATGGCGGCAGGCGGCGGATCGGTGCGAGAAGGCAGGAACAGGCTCGTCTGGCGTTCGATCATACGGTGTACCTGCGGCAGGTTCGGCCCCTGATGCAAAGCCTGGATCAGATCGGAATTCGCCGTATCGGCATGGGTACGCCGCTGATTATGCCGGATATATTCCAGCCAGGTTGGCACGGTATAGCGCTCAATCCAGAGGTTCTCGTCACCCAGATCGCGCAGCAACGTCCAGTGTCTGGCACCGTCGCGCACACGGATACGGCGGCGCTCATTCATGACCGCAAGAAAATCGCGAATATGCTGCGACAGGATGCGATATTCGATCGTAACGACCACGGGGCCGCTGCGGGGTTCGATGGGAACGGCCGTGTCCGGCTCGCTCCAGCGGTTCTGGGGGTCCAGGTTCAAAGCTTCCCCCTGCGGCAGAGGCAGAAACAGTCCCAAAGGCACACTCAATGCCTGCACGGCTGCAGCAGCGGCAAGAGCGATCGCAACGCCGTGCATGTCCGCCACTTCGCCGAACACCCAGCTTCCCAAAGCCATGCCCCCGAATGCAGCCATTTGGTAAAGCGCGACGGCGCGACCGACGACCCAGCGGGGCGCAGCCATCTGCACCGTTACGGTGAACGTCGAAAGCGCCAGCACCCAGCCCGCCCCAGCGAGAAATAGCGCCATCAGCGTGAGTGGCATAAGGGTGCTGACACCCCCTACCGCCGCTCCTACCGTCAGGGCGGTTGCCGCGATCCGGACAATCCACTCGGTCGACAGGGCGTTGCGCAACCGACCGCTGCCCAATGCACCGCCGACCGCCCCCACGCCGAATGCGCCGAGCAGCAAACCATAAGTGAGCGGGCCGCCCGCCACCTGATCGCGCGCGATCAGCGGCATCAATGCCGGGATTGCGCTGGCCGCAAAGCCGAACAAGGCAGACCGCACCAGCACGATGCGCAAATTGGGGGACATGGCGACATAGCGCACGCCTGCACCCATCGCCGTGCCGATATCCTCCCGGGGGAGCACCCTTGGCACACGCTCAGGCCGCCAACCGACCAACACCGCTATCAACCCCACATAGCTGACCGCATTGATCGCGAAGGCTGCGGCAGCCCCGGCCGCCGCCACGATTACGCCGCCGATCGCCGGACCCAGACTCCGCGCAATGTTAAATCCCATGCTGTTGAGCGCAATTGCACCCGGCAGAGTCGCGCGCGGCACCATGTCGCCGACCGATGCCTGCCATGCGGGACCATTGAATGCCGTGCCGCAACCGATGAGAAAAGTGAACCCGAGCAACAGCACGGGCGTCAACCAACCGGCCCAGGCAAAGGCGGCGAGCGCCAGCGATACTGCCAGCATGAAACCCTGCGCCCACAGCATGACCAGGCGTCGGTCGAGATTGTCGGCCATCGCGCCTGCCAACAGCGACAGGAGCATGATCGGTAACGTCGTCGAAGCCTGCACCAACGCCACCAACGTATTGGACGTGGCCAGCGACGTCATCATCCACGACGCGCCGACCGACTGGATCAGGCCGCCGAAATTCGACGCCATACTGGCCAGCCACACAGCGCGAAAAATCGGGATGCGCAGCGGCGATATGGATGGCGGGCTTGCGGTCGTTGTCGGCATAAGCGACACGATCCCTATCGAAGAATGCCGTCCAACACTATCGTCAAGACCATGTTTTCAGGCAAGGAAAGCGCTGTATCAGCGTTTGCGGACAAATTCCGCGCGCAACACCAGCCCTTTTATCCCTTCGAAGCGGCAATCGATTTCCTGCGCATCGCCCGTCAGGCGGATCGATTTGATCACCGTCCCGCGTTTCAACGTCTGCCCGGCACCCTTGACCTTCAGATCCTTGATCAGCGTCACGCTGTCACCGTCGGCCAGTGGATTGCCCACCGCGTCGACCACCGCAACCGCATCGTCATTGCCTACGCTGGCCGCTTGCGAGGGATTGATCCATTCACCCGTTGCTTCGTCGTAGATGAATTCTTCTTCAGCCATTATTCTGCTCTTCGTTTACTTGATGGTTACAATACTAAGGCCACCGGGCTTGGTCGACGGATTGGATGCATTGGGCTTTTTCGGCTTCTCAGCCTTCGGCTTGCGCGCTTCGCGGCTCGTCTTTTTCTGTCCTTTGGCCATGGCGCTTATCCTTATATATTATGCGTGGGTGCAGAAGATAGCAGATCGGCCTTCCTATGAAGCATGAATTCGGACGCTTGGGCCTCCCACGCTAAAATGCGTCGATGAGAAGCTTGCCGCCAAGTGCAATCATCAAAATGTAAACCAACGTGTAGAACTTGTCCCCGCGCATCCGGCGGATGAACCAGACGCCCGCCAGCGTCGACAGAAGCGCAAGCGGGATGAGCGCGGCAGAGATGGTAAGATTGGCCGAACTAAATTCCCCAAGCGCAACATAAGCTGGCACTTTCGCCCAGTTGATCAAGGCAAACAGGACGGCACTGGTGCCCACAAACTCGGTGTGCGGCAGTCTTTGCGGAGAAACCCACATCTGAAACGGCGGCCCGCCCGCGTGGGCGATCTGGCTGGTAAAGCCGGTCGCAATGCCAAACGCCGCGCCGATGATGGGCGAGGACTGCGCAGGTGCAGGCACCGCGCCTCCGCGCTCGACCCACAGACGCCATCCGCCGAATGCGATGGAAATTATCCCAAGAGCCGCCATGATGGCCGCCACCGGCAAGGATGCCGCCATCGCCCAGCCAATGCCGATGCCCAGCAGCGCGCCGGGCAGCATGATCGCCACGATCCGCCTGTTCCAGCTATGCCGAAACGACCAGACACTGACCACGTCACCGGCGATCAGGATCGGCAGCAGAATGGCCGCAGCCTGCACTGGCCCGCATGCAAGAGCTAGCAGGGGGGTCGCAAGGGAGCCCAGGCCAGAAAATCCGCCTTTGGCAAAGCCGATGAGGATCACCGCCAAACAGGCGGTGAATAGGAATAGGGGATCGCTCAACATTTTCGCGCCCTAGCGGGATATCGAGCAGCGGGCCATCGGGAAACAAGAGTTGCGTTATGTGCAATCGCATCGTCACTTTTTGCGATTGTGACAAGATAGGCCCGCGAGTAGTTGCGCCATCCCGCAATTATCGTTCAATAGAAAGTAATTAAAAATGCGTTACGCAACATATGGTGTCACAGCACTGGTGGCCTTGAGCGCTCAGATGATCGCATTCTATGGCGTTCTGTACGCCTAATTCGAAACCTGCTGTTTTTTAGGTCCGTGCCATGTGCGGACCGACAAAAAGCCGCCCGAGGCCTATGGCCGGGGCGGCGTTTTTGTATCTGACATCCCACCGGATCAGTTGGCGAGCCAGCCCACGAGCAGATAGCCGACCACGCCGATCGGTCCGAATGCCAGCAGCGTCAGTAATACAAGTGCAAGGCGGATGATCACGACATCGACACCCGTGCGCTCGGCCAGACCGGCGCAGACGCCCATGATCTTTCCATTGCGGCGGTCGAGAGTGAAGCTGCGGTCCATGATATATATGTCCTTATGTTCGGTTTGCGGTTTGAAGGTTGTGGCGGGGCCGTCGGCTCAGACGAGCGTGACGACCGGACCGACGGCTGCGCTGACGAAAACGGTGGCGACGACGAAAGCGGCGACCAGCGAGAATGCGGCGTTCTGAAGCTTGGAATAGGTCATTGTTGGTACTCCCTGTCTGTGTGCGACCGGACAATCCGGTTGATGCAAACTACATTGCAGGGGTCGTGCCAATTTTCGTTTTCCCCGAAAATACGGGGTTTGGCGAGGCAAAGGTCGCCAACGCCGCGGAAATAATCCCTACAGGTTAGGAAAATTCATCGCTTCATAGGAAAATAGTCAGGCTGGATTCAGCATTGTTGGTCCGTTAAGCCAAGGCATGCCAAATTCGTCGTTGCTGTCTGTCGATCACCTGTTTGTTTATGGCACGCTGCGGCGCGGCAGCATTTCACCTATGGCGCATTGGCTGGCGACGCATGCGTCGTGGACAGGCGCAGCACAAGCGCGCGGCAGATTATACGCACTGGCGGGCTATCCTGGCTTCGTACCCGATCCGGCTGCGGGATGGGTTCAGGGGGATGTGTTCAAGATTGCAGATGACGCTCCTCTGTTCGCTGGCCTCGACGACTACGAAGAATGTGCTGCGCATAACCCCGAACCCCATGAATATGCGCGTGTCGTCATAGATGTAAGAATGGCCGAGGCGACGATCCCTGCATGGACCTATGTTTACCGCTATTCGACGGATGGGGTTCGGGAGATCGAGAGCGGCGACTTTCTCGACGACGAGCGCTAACCCGTTGCAACACGCCTCCAATGGCGTAGGCTGAGCGCGGGGGAAGCCATCAGGAGAGTGCCATGCGTGACAACAAGACACCCGATAGCGTCGAAGCAACCGACCGCCTTCCCGAAGACCGCAACTGGATTGCATCCACCGGGATGGATCGCCGCAAGCTATTGGTGGGCGGAGCCTTCGCCGCCGGTTTCGCTGCGGCCTGTCAACCGGTGGCTTCGACCACGGTCCAGACGGATGCCGAGGACATCACCGAACAGACCGCCAGCGTAAAAGCCACTGATGGCTTTGCCGTGCCGCTCTTCGTTGCCAAGCCCAAGGGTGGAAAACCTGCCCCGGTCATTATCGTCGTCCACGAAATTTTCGGAGTCCACGAATGGATCAAGGACATATGCCGCCGCTTTGCCAAGGCAGGCTATTGCGCCATCGCGCCCGATCTCTTTGCGCGGCATGGCGACGCGACCAAGGAAGCGGACTTTAAAGCCCTTATCGATACCATCGTTTCGAAGGCGCCCGATGCGCAGGTGATGGCCGACATCGACAGCACTTACGCCTGGGCAGCCCAGAATGGTGGGGATGCTTCGCGGCGCGGGATCACCGGCTTCTGCTGGGGCGGGCGTGTGGTGTGGTTGTATGCGGCGCACAGCAAGGCGCTGGATGGCGGCGTAGCCTTTTATGGGCGCGTGGTCGGCAAGCCGACGCCGTTGCAGCCGAGCAGCGCAATCGAGGAAGCCGCCAAGATTAACGCGCCGGTGCTGGGCCAATATGGCGGCAAGGACAAAGGCATTCCGGTTGCCGATCTCGACCTGATGAAAGCGAAGCTGAAGGCACTGGGCAAGGCCCCGCCCTCCGACATCACGGTCTATCCCGATGCCGATCACGGATTCATGGCGGACTATCGCCCAAGCTATAACGAACTGGCAGCAAAGGCGGCATGGACCGCGACGCTCGACTGGTTCGGCAAATACGTAAGGAAATGAGCGCTGTCGGCAGCCATCGCATCGAAGATTTCTGCGGTGGTTGCCAGCCGCTTGCCGCCCCGCTAGACAGCGCGCTTCGTTCCACCAGATATGTCAGGAGCAGGCCGTGGCCGGCCATAGCAAATTCAAGAACATCATGCATCGCAAGGGCGCGCAGGACAAAAAGCGCTCCTCGATGTTTTCCAAGCTCAGCCGCGAAATAACCGTCGCGGCCAAGATGGGCCTGCCCGATCCAAACATGAACCCGCGCCTGCGCGCCGCCGTCAACGCGGCCAAAGCGCAGTCGATGCCCAAGGACAATATCCAGCGCGCCATCGACAAGGCGACACAGGGCGGCGGAGACGATTACGAAGAAATCCGCTACGAAGGCTATGGCCCGGCGGGTGTGGCTTTGATCGTCGAAGCCTTGACCGACAATCGCAACCGCACGGCGACCAATGTGCGCACGGCCTTTGCTAAGAATGGCGGCAATCTGGGTGCATCGGGTGCGGTGAGCCACGGGTTCGATCGTCTGGGCCTTATCACTTATCCAGCGAAGGTCGGCGATCCCGACACGGTGTTCGAAGCGGCGCTGGAAGCCGGCGCGGAGGACGTGTCGTCGTCTGAAGACGAGCATGAAATCTGGACAGCCATGGATGCGCTCCATGAAGTCGCGAAAGGCCTTGAGCCTGCACTGGGCGAAGCGGAAAGCGTGAAACTCGCATGGCGTCCGCAAACGACCGTCGAACTGGAAGCCGATGCCGCGCAGCAGCTTTTCAAGCTGATCGATGTGCTCGACGATGACGACGACGTACAGACCGTCTGGGGCAATTATGAAGTCTCCGAAGAGGTGATGGAGAAACTCGGCTGATCCTGCTTGGCCTCGACCCCGGCCTTGGCACCACGGGCTGGGGGCTGATCGCCGTCGACGGCAACCGGCTGAGCCATATCGCCAACGGCCAGATCAAGACCGACACCAAGGCGGCTCTGGCCGCGCGGCTGCTGGCGCTTGATGCGGCGCTGACCGACCTTATTCTTCAGTATCGCCCAAGTGCGGCGGCGGTGGAGGAAGTGTTCGTCAACGCCAATCCGCAATCTACGCTGAAGCTGGGACAGGCGCGGGGCATTTGCCTGCTCAACGCGGCGAAGTCCGGCATAGAGGTTGGCGAATATGCCGCACGACTGGTCAAGAAATCGGTCGTGGGGGTTGGTAACGCGAGCAAGGATCAGGTCCATGCCATGATCAGCCGCTTACTCCCTGGTGCAGCGATTGCCGGACCGGATGCTGCGGATGCGCTGGCGGTGGCGATCACGCACGCCCACCATAGCGCAACGGCGCGGCGGATAGGCCGCTGACACTTCCCGTTGCGTCCTTCCGTGAAATGACGCTAAAGAACATAACATGATCGCGAAACTTTCAGGCCGCCTCGACAGCACCGGTTTAGACCATGCAATTATCGATGTGGGGGGCGTGGGCTATCTCGTCGGCGCATCGTCTCGCACGCTGTCCGCACTGGGCTTTGTCGGCGACGCGGTGACGATCCACACCGAAATGCTGGTGAGCGACGACGCCATCCGCCTGATGGGCTTTGCGAGCGCAGAGGAACGCGACTGGTTCCGCCTGCTGACTGCCGTGCAAGGCGTGGGCGCGCGGGTGGCGCTGGCCATCCTGTCCGCGCTGGAACCTGCCGAAGTGCATCGCGCCATTGCGATCGGCGACAAGGCGATGGTCGCGCGCGCCAATGGCGTGGGGCCGAAGCTCGCCATGCGGATCGTGAACGAGTTGAAGGACAAGATCGGCGTGGCGCCAGCCGGTGCCGCAATTGGTGCAGGCATGGTGCCTATGCCCGCGGGCAGCCACGGCGCGGATGCGGTGTCTGCTTTGCAGAATTTGGGATTCAAGCCGGGTGAAGCCAGCGCCGCCGTCGCCGCGGCGGAGGCCGATCTGGGCGAAGGCGCATCGTTGGATGCACTGGTGCGATTGGCGTTGCGGAAGGCAGCGAAGTGAGTGATGGATTTGGCAGTAGCGAACTGATCGCTGCATTAATTGGCTCATGCGCTACAGGTTTGTTTGGACTGATTGATCGGATCCGTGAACGAACGCACAAGTCACGCTTGGTATTTAACACACTAAAGTATCAAACAGTCTTTTTGTGTGCGTTCATCCGGTCGCAGGACTATTTGAATGATGCGACATTGATAGAAAAGCAGGCGGAGAGCGACGATTGGGATGGCGGCTTGTTAACCATTTCAGCTCAGGCAAACTATCTTGACATATACGAAACCTTTCGTGCTGATATCGGCGTCCTCAACGAACAACATGCTCGCAAAATTCTAGAATTTTATAATAGAGCAAAGCTATTCTTGGATAGTACTAATCCGAGCCCACAATATCTATCGAATTCAACTATTTTTGATAAAAGGTCGCATGCCACCGAAACTGCAGAAAATATTCGAGCGCTATTAGCGCTTGGTGATGAAATAGAGCAGTTTGAACGATGACCGACGCCGAACGCCTCATCACCCCGGTTCGTCGCGCGGAGGACGCGGACGCGGCTTTGCGGCCCAAGACGCTGGACGAATTTATCGGGCAGAAGACGGCGCGGGAGAATTTGCGCATATTCATTCAGGCCGCGCGGCAGCGGGGGGAAGCGCTGGATCATGTGCTGTTCTTCGGCCCGCCGGGGCTGGGCAAGACGACGCTGGCGCAGATCGTCGCCAAGGAAATGGGGGTCGGCTTTCGGGCAACATCGGGTCCGGTGATCGCCAAGTCCGGCGACCTCGCTGCGCTGCTGACCAATCTGGACGAAGGCGATGTGCTGTTCGTGGATGAAATCCACCGGCTTGCGCCCGCTGTGGAGGAAATTCTCTATCCCGCGATGGAGGACCGAGCGCTTGATCTGATGATCGGTGAAGGCCCATCGGCGCGATCGGTGCGGATCGATTTGCCGCGCTTTACGCTGGTGGGAGCAACCACACGGCAGGGCTTGCTGACGACGCCGCTGCGCGACCGCTTTGGCATTCCGGTGCGGTTGCAATTCTATACGGTGCCCGAACTGGAACTGGTGGTGCGGCGGGCGGCAGGGCTGCTGGGTCTTAGCGTCACGGAAGACGGATCGACTGAGATCGCGCGCCGGTCGCGGGGGACACCGCGCATCGCCGGACGGTTGCTGCGGCGGGTGCGTGACTTTGCCAATGTCGCGGGCCATGCAACGGTCGATGCGAAAATCGCCGACGCAGCGCTGTTGCGGCTCGACGTCGATCATCTGGGCCTCGACCTGATGGATCGTCGCTACCTGACCATGATTGCCGACATTTATCGCGGTGGGCCGGTGGGTGTGGAGACGCTGGCCGCAGGGCTATCCGAACCGCGCGATACCATAGAAGAAGTCATCGAACCCTATCTCATTCAATTGGGGCTGATCGCCCGTACAGCGCGCGGGCGATGCCTGAATGCTGGCGGCTGGAAGCATCTCGGCCTCAATCCACCGGAGGGCGCTCAGGAGGGTTTGTTCGACTGACACCCATTCTTCGGACCAGTTGCCCCTTCCTGCCGACCAAATGGTTGCATAATGGCCATTTTACGCCTTTGCCCCCGAGTCCGATCATGGTTAAACGGCGGTCATGAGCGTCGCGCCCCTCCCGTTGTCTAATCCGCCTGCCGATCTACACCCAGCAACGGGGAGGTTCGTTGGCGGTGTGCATTATTTTCCGGTGCGGGTGTATTTCGAGGACACTGACCTGTCGGGCGTCGTGTATCACGCCAATTACCTGCGCTATATGGAGCGCGCCCGGTCGGACATGCTGCGGGTCGCCGGGATCGATCAGCGCGGCAACCATGAAGGCGGCGAAGGCGTCTATGCGGTGGCGAATATCGCTGTCGCCTATCGCCGCCCTGCCCGGCTGGACGACGACCTGATCGTCAGGAGCCATGTCACCGCCATTGGCGCTGCGACATGCACCATTCATCAAACGGTCATGCGCGGTGCGGACATAGTCACCGACGGCGATGTGACCGCTGCCTATTTGACTCCCCAGGGCCGCCCGCAACGGCAACCCAAGCCCTGGATCGCCATTTTCTCGCGCCTTGCCCAAGGGGAAGATATTTCTTCATGACCATGCCTACGCTGACTCTGGCCACTCAGGCCGCCACCATATCGCCGCTGGCGCTGTTCCTTCAGGCCGACATCGTCGTGAAGGGCGTGATGATCGGTCTGCTTGCAGCCAGCATCTGGACGTGGGCGATCATCATTAGCTTCGGCTTTTCGATAGGGCGCACGTCCAAAGGGTGCGCAAAGTTCGAGAACGATTTCTGGCAAACGGAAGATATCGACCGTTTCTATGAGACGCGCGCGAAGTCCGATTTGCCGAGCGCAAAGGTGATGGCAGCGGGCGTAGCGGAATGGCGACGCTCGACCGCAGCGAAGTCGATCGATCGGGAAGGCACCCGTGACCGCCTCGCAACGGCAATGGGCAGCGCATCAGGGGCGGAGATCGACAGAATGTCGGATCGGCTGAACATCCTAGCGACGGTCGGCAGCGTTGCGCCGTTCGTCGGGCTGTTCGGCACCGTATGGGGCATCATGCGCGCGTTCACGTCGATAGCAGCGGAACAGAATAGCAGCCTTGCCGTCGTGGCGCCGGGGATCGCCGAAGCGTTGTTTGCGACCGCTATAGGCTTGTTCGCGGCCATCCCGGCAGTGATCGCGTACAACCGGTTCAGCCACGGCATTAACAAGCTGGAAGCGCGCCTCAATCGCTTTTCCGATGCATTCTATGCGACGTTGAGCCGCGAACTGGAGACGCAGCGCTGATGGCGATGGGTGGCCCTCCCTCTGCGCGTCGCGGTGGCCGGCGTGCGCCGATGGCGGATATCAACGTGACGCCGCTGGTCGACGTGATGCTCGTGCTGCTCATCATCTTCATGGTAACGGCACCGTTACTGGTGACCGGAGTGCCGGTGAACCTGCCCGACAGCAAGGCAAAGGGTCTGGATCAGGACCAGAAGCCGACAGTCGTGTCGATTAATCGCGATGGCGGCCTGTTCATCGACGAGACCGAAGTGTCGATGGGGGATCTCGCTGGGCGGCTGGCGGAAATTCGCGCAGCGACGGCCGGGATGGACCCGCCGCAGATATTCCTGCGGGCCGACACCGCCCTCGATTACGGACGTGTGATGGAGGTGATGGGGGAATTGAATGCGGCGGGCCTGAACAAGGTCGCGTTGGTCAGCACCAGTGCTACCGATGCTAGCGTCAGCGCGCGTTCAGACGTGCAGCGCTAAGGACTGTCGGTAATGGAGCGCACGGAGAAAATCGGACTTGGCGTTGCGACCGCCGGGCATGTGCTGTTGTTTGGCCTGCTCTCAACCGGTTTTTTGACCACGCCCAATCCGTTGAAGCTGAATTCCCCGCCGATGGACGTTTCGCTGGTCGATGAAGTTGCATTGCAATCGGCAGCACCGCAGATTTCGCGCGACCCGCCTCCGCCCAGCGTCGCGCCTGAGCTTGGCGAGACAGCGGAACCGGCGCCCAGCGTGGCTGCGCCGAGTGAGCCGGTCGTAGCTCCACCGCCTCCACCGACGCCCAAGCCTGCGCCAAAGCCGACGCCTGCACCGCCAACGCGGCCCGTGGAGCGCGCCAAGCCCAAACCGCCTGCGCCAAAGCCTGCGGTCGCAAAGCCCAAGCCTGCGAAAGTCACACCGCCTGCCGAACGGGCAAAGCCGACGCCGCCCGCAAAGCAAGCCAAGCCTGCTCCGGCCAAACCTGCCGCGAAGCCAGCGCCCAGCAAGGATAAGCCGACGCCTGCAAAGCCTGCCGCGGCGGCGACCGGCAAGGGCAAGACCGACAAACCGCGCGGATCGCAGCTTGGCCCCGATTTCCTCAAGGGCATCCAAAGTGAAACGCCCGCCCCGCGTAACGCCGCCCCGGCCGCGGCCGTAATTGGCGCGCGGCAGAAATCGGCGCTCGATTCGGAAATTCGTCGGCAGTTGAAGCCGCATTGGAAGGCACCGACCGGCGCCGATGTCGAGCAGTTGCGCACTATTGTCGCGGTCGAACTAACGCCCAGCGGCGCCATCTCCGGATCGCCCGAAGTTGTGGACACGACCGGCGTCACCGCCAGCAATCGTACGCAGGTCAAGCTGCATCAGGAACTGGCGGTGAAGGCCATACGTTTAGCAGCACCGTTCAAATTGCCGCCCGATCTGTATGACGGCTGGAAATCGCTCCGCATCGCATTCGACAAAAGGCTATCGCAATGATCCATTGGAAGAAACTGGCGACCACAACGGCGCTCACACTTGCAGTGTTCGCCACCCCGGCGATGGCGCAGTTGAGCGTGGACGTGACCGACGAAAGCGCGTCGAGCCTGAAGATCGCGGTTCCTGTGTTGCCGACGCAGCAATCTGTCCAGACGCCCGCTGGCACGACGGACGAACTGGGTCGCAAGATCGCCGAAGTCATCGCGTCCGACCTCAAAGGATCCGGCCTGTTTGAGCCTTCCGGTCCGGGCGGTTTGCCCGGCGTGACGGTGCCGGAAGTCACTTTTCCGTCCTATGAAAAGTGGAGCAGCTACGAAGCGCTGGTTCAGGGTTTTGTGCGCTCCACCGGAGGCAATGCCGACATTACCGTAGGCTGCTATCTTTATGACGTGGCATTGAAATCCGAACTGACGCGACAGGGCTATGTCGTGTCCCCCGGCGACTGGCGGCGCGCGGCCCATAAATGTGCGGATGCCATCTATGCGCGCTTGTCGGGTGAGAGCCCATTCTTCGACAGCCGGATTGCCTACATCGCGGAGAGTGGGCCGAAGGACAAGCGCGTCAAGCGGCTGGCGATCATGGATAGCGATGGCGCCAACCATCGCTTTATCACCAACGGGCAGAGCCTGGCCCTGACCCCGCGTTTCTCACCCGATTACAAGTCCATCGTATATGTGAGTTATCTCAACAATAGGGTGCGCATCTATGTCTATGACATCGGGACCGGCAAGCAGCGGCTGGTGACCGAAAGCAGCAATGCCACCTTTGCGCCGCGTTGGTCGCCCGATGGCCGGAATATCCTGTTTTCGATGGCAGTCGCAGGCAACACCGACATTTATCGCGTATCCGCACAAGGCGGTGCACCGGTTCGTCTCACGACATCGCCCGCCATCGACGTGGGTGGCAGCTATTCGCCCGATGGTAGCAAGATCGTATTCGAAAGCGATCGTTCCGGAGGGCAGCAACTCTACGTAATGAATGCCGATGGATCGAGCCAGCAGCGGATCAGCCATGGCGGCGGACGTTATGCAACGCCGGAATGGTCGCCCCGCGGCGACCTGATCGCCTTCACCAAGATCAGCGGCGATTTCAAGGTCGCGGTCATGAGCCCCAATGGCGGCAATGAGCGCATCCTGACCAACGGTTGGCAGGATGAGCAACCAACATGGTCGCCCAATGGCCGCGTCCTGCAATTCTTCCGCACCAGTGCAGGCCGCAGTGGCGGTAGCCAGGTTTGGCAAGTCGATCTGACAGGTGTGAACGAGCGTCGTATCCCCACGCCGCTGAACGGGTCCGATCCGGCCTGGGGACCACTGCTTCCTTGATCGGAGGGAACTGTCGAAGCGTTGAAGCGTAATCGTCTTGACAGCGTAACGATCTGAACCGAGTTTTCGGGTGACGAATGATCGGCACCCTCGCTTTCCCCCACGAAGGAGAACATCATGAACGCATTGTCCCGCAGCCTGCTGATGGCGATAGCCGTCATATCCCTTGCCGCTTGCGCCAAGAAGCCGCCGAAGGAATTGCCGCCCGCACCTGTGGATAACACGATGCCGGCCGATACTGGCGCCACCACAGGCGGTGTCGTCAAAGGCAGTCAGGAGGACTTTGTGGCGAGCGTCCAGTCGGATCGCATTCTGTTCGGCACGGACAAGTTCGACGTCGATGCGCAGAGCCAGGGCATTCTGCAAAGTCAGGCGCAGTGGTTGCAGGCCAATCCCAATATCCGCGTAACCATCGAAGGCCATGCCGACGAGCGCGGCACCCGCGACTACAATCTCGCGCTCGGTGAAAAGCGCGCTAATTCGGCGAAGAATTTCCTGGCTTCGCTCGGTATCGATTCGTCGCGCATGACGACGATCAGCTATGGCAAGGAACGTCCCGCTGCATTGGGTTCGGATGAAAGTGCATGGGCGCAGAACCGTCGTGCCGTTACGGTGACCGTGCAATATTGATCGCAGTTTAGCGGACAATGAAAAGGCCCGCCGGTCGTATGACTGGCGGGCCTTTTTCGTGTCTTGTCATCCTAAAACAAGTTCAGGATGACGGCCTGTGAGGCTGTTATGCGCGCCTTTTGCCCGTCATTGCCGCAGAGCCGAATGCTCCAAGCTGGATCGTGCCCGTCAGCGTGTCGCCTTCGACAACGGCTTCAGCCTCCAGCGTCATGGGCATGGGGACAGTCATTTCCATCTTCCACGTCAACAAATTGCCGTCGACCTTTCCGTCCTTCACGTCGAGTGAACCCATCGCCCCGGCATTGGTGCCGTGAAAGCTGTCGCCATTGCTGATGACCGTGAACACGCTGGACTGATCGCCCATCGGGGTTTTGGTCACGCAGTCATAAGCACCGTCTACTGTCGCCATAATGTCTCTCCCTGAAAATCCGTTGCCTATTTGGTGGCTATGCTGGTGCTGTCAACGACGGTGATGGGAATAGCCAGCTTCTCAAGCTGAGGCATCACCACCTTCTTGTCGCCCACAACGACCCAGGTGACCTTGCTGGGGTCGATCATCTTGCGCGCAGCAGCGTCGAGTTGCGGCGCAGTCAGGGCCTTGTAACGATCTTCCAGTGTTTCGACATAATCGAACGGCCGCTTGTACAACACGTCACGTTGCATCTCTCCCAGCACGTCGGCTGAGGTTTCGAAGCTGCCCGCCAGTTCGCGTGTGCTGCCATTCACCGTCCGTTGCAGTTCCGCCGGCGTTACGCCTTTGGATGTCAGGAAATCGCTTATCTGGCTTTTCAATGCAGCGATCGAAGGGCCGGTCTGATCGGCCTGC
This sequence comes from Sphingobium sp. BS19, assembly GCF_027925545.1. Classification (NCBI taxonomy): domain Bacteria; kingdom Pseudomonadati; phylum Pseudomonadota; class Alphaproteobacteria; order Sphingomonadales; family Sphingobiaceae; genus Sphingobium; species Sphingobium sp. BS19. The sequence goes on along the minus strand of NZ_BSEF01000004.1, from coordinate 190,640 downwards.
ACCGGCGCAACGATGATATAGGGCAACTGGTTCTCGAAGCGATTGATGGTCGAGAACACGCCGTAGGACCACCCCTTCGTCTCGCGCAGGTCCATGTTGATGCGGCTGAGGAAACTGCCGCCCAATATGTCGTTGGCGGAAAGGAAGGTGACGAGATCGTCTGTCCCCTTGGCATCCAGCAGCGTACCGGCATAGATCACCGACTGCGGCGACTGCGGCCGATCCACGAGCACGATCCGCGATTGGGCGGGCGGTGTGGGGACGTCGAAGTTCTTTTCGCCTGGCAAGTCGCGCGTCATCCGCCATGTACCGAAACGCGCCTCAAGCATCGGCTTAAGGTCGGCAAGCGTTGTCGCACCAACTGCGAAAATCTCTGCATTGTCGCCGCGAATCCACTTGTTGTGGAAACCGGCGAGGTTGTTCGGAGTCAACAGCTTGACCACTGCCGGATCCCCAGTGCCGCTGGAAGGAACACCGTAAGGATGATCCTTGCCATATAACAGCGGCGGGAGGGTGCGGCTGGCGAGCGCCTGCGGCTGCGTCAATTCCTGCGCGATCTTCGACAACTGCTGCGAGCGGACCCGTTCCAGTTCCTTTGCGTCGAACGCCGGGTTCTTGATGATATCCGCCAGCAGATCGAGCGAAGGCGCGAGGTTCGGCATCAGCGCATACATGCCGACGCTCGTGCGATCCATGCTGGCACCAACGGAGATGGCTGCGCCCAGTCGCTCCTGCTCCTCAGCGATCTGGATGCTGGTACGGGTGCGCGTGCCTTCCTTCAGCATCGCCAGCATCATAGCCTGCGTACCCAGCTTGTCATGCGGGTCGGCGGCATTGCCTGCATCGAATACCACCGACAGGCGAAGCGTGGGCACCGTATCGCGGCGCGCGAAATGGACCTTGATCCCGTTGGACAGCGTCGTCGTTTCGACGGTCGGGAAATCCAGTTTGGGGATCGCACCGACCTCGGGCAATTTGCTGCGGTCGACAACGGTGCGCGGTGCACTGGTCGCGGCTGGCGGGACATCGACCGTGGCATTGCGTGCGCCGCCATCGGCAGGCATGCGATAATAAGCAGGCGCATTGACTACACCGCTGCGGATTGAGGTTTTGCCGCCTGCATTCTGATAGGCATCGCGGTCGCCCGGCTCAACCGTCAGCGCGAATACGGGGCGCGTGAGCCATTTCTGCATGGCAGCGGTGACCTGCGCCGGAGTGGCAGCGGCCATTTCCTTCAACTGCTTGGCGTAGAAGGATGGATCGTTAGAATAAAGCGCACCTTCGGCCAGCGTTACCGCTTTTCCGGAGAAGCCGCCGACGGACTCAAGCCCGCCTATTGTGCCGGAAATCTGCGACGTGGCTACGCGCGCAACTTCATCCTTGGTCGGCCCCTTCGCAATATAGTCCTTGAGCAAGGCATCGAGACGGTCGCCGACCATCTTGGCGTCCGTGCCGGGCTTCACATCCACCGTCACTTCGAAGAACGAAAGCTGCGCGAATTCCTGCAGCGACGCCGTCACGCCGACGGCGACCTGCTCCTTGCGCACCAGTTCATTGTCCAGTCGTGAGCTGGCGAGACCACCCAGCACGCTCGCGCCAATCTCCAGCGGCGTTTCGTCCGCATCGTTCAGGCCCGGCACAGCCCACCAGCGATAAAGGCGCGTCGTTGCTACGCGATCCTTCATCACCATGTCCTTGCGCGCAGCCAGCGACGGGACGGGTACATTTACTGGCTGAACCTTTTTGCCTGCCGGAATGTCGCCGAAATATTTCTCTACAAGTGGCTTGGCCGTGGCAACGTCGATATCCCCCGCCAGCACCAACACAGCATTGTTGGGGCCGTAATGATCGGTGAACCAGCTTTTGACGTCGGTCAGGCTCGCGGCGTCAAGATCGGCCATCGAACCGATGGTGGAATGGGCATAAGGATGGCCAGCGGGCAGCAGGCCTTCAAGCTGGGCATATTCGACCAACCCATAAGGCTGATTGTCGCCCTGCCGCTTTTCATTCTGAACGACGCCCCGCTGATTATCCAGCTTCTCCTGCGTCACCGCGCCGAGCAGATGGCCCATGCGGTCGCTCTCGAGGAACAGCGCGACTTCGAGTGCAGACTTGGGGACTGTCTGGAAATAATTTGTGCGGTCGAACCATGTCGTGCCGTTGAAATCGGTAGCACCGACCTGCTGCAGCGGCTCAAAGAAATCGCCGGGCGAATTTTCCGACCCGTTGAACATCAAATGCTCGAACAGATGGGCAAACCCCGTCTTGCCCTTGGGTTCATGCTTCGATCCGACATCGTACCAGATGGATGTCGCGACGACGGGCGCCTTGCGGTCGGTATGGACGATGACGCGCAGGCCGTTCTTCAGTGTGAACTGCTCATAGGGAATTTTTACCGCCGTCACGAGGTCGGCAATCGGCGCGGGCTTGGCAGCCGCAGAGGTCTGCGCGATGGCAGGCGTGAGCGCAGCGGCAAGCGCAAGGGGAGAAACAGCGAAAGCCAGTGCAAGGCGGGGAGCAAAAGCAGGAAGCATGGAGTGTCCTTCAACGACGCAACAAGTCAGTGGAGAAGCCGACTGTAATGGGCCCAGAATAGCGAGCCGTTTTAGCGACGCAATACGCTTTCCACTGGACAGGCGCTTGGACGACGATAGTTTTGTGCGCAATGGGCCGCGACAGAGACGCGCCCTTTTTCTTTTGTGAGAGAAGCCGATCCATGACCATCCGAACCTTCAGCGCCGCATTGGCGATTGCCCTGCTTTCCACGTCGGCACTTGCGCAGGTCGATAAGGCGGCCGACGCTCCGGTGTTCACGCCCGAGGGCGTGCGTGCGCATGTCGATTTTCTTGCCGACGATCTGCTCGAAGGGCGCGACACCGGCAGCAAGGGGCTGGAGATTGCGGCACGTTACGTCGCGACGCGGTTCGAAGCGATGGGCCTCAAACCCGCAGGCGAAAATGGGACGTGGTATCAGACCGTTACCTTTCAGCAGACCGACCGGGGCGCCACACCCGGCACGGTCACAGTCAGCGGACCGGCGGGCGAAAAAAGCTGGAAACATGCCAGTGACGTACTGATCGGCACCAGCGCGAACGAACCGAAGCTGGACGTTGCCGCGCCGCTGGTGTTCGTCGGCTATGGCATCGAAAGTGCGCCATTGGGCATCAACGATTATGCCGGGCTGGACGTGAAGGGAAAGATCGTCGTCACGTTGCGTGGCTTCCCGAAGGGTATGCCGAGCGAGGAAGGCGCGCATGTCGGCGCGACCAAAGCGCAAGCCGCACAAAAACACGGCGCGATCGGCATGGTCAGCATCGGCACGCTTCAATCCATGAAGGCCCGCCCCTGGTCGCGGATGGTGCAGATGGCCGATAGCGCCAGCTATGCCTGGGTCGGCAAGGATGGTAAGGCTTTTGATGAAGCACCAAACATCCGCGCCGGTGCTTCGCTCAATGGCCCTGCCGCCGACGCACTCTTCGTCGGCGCTCCAAAAACCCTGACGGCCATCCGGAAAGAAGCGGACAAGGCCGGTGGACGCCCGAAGGGCTTTGCACTGAAAACCAGTATCCGTATCCAGAACGAAAGCGTCAGCAAGCGCATCACCAGCCCTAATGTTGCGGCCATCCTGCCTGGATCGGACCCGACGCTGGCCAGCGAATATGTCGTACTGTCGGCGCATCTCGATCACATCGGAATCAGCAAGGCGAAACCCGGCGAGCCCGAAGGCTCCGACCACATCAACAATGGCGCGCTGGACAATGCCGCAGGCATCGCCACCATGCTGGAAGTTGCGCGCGCCGCTGCCAGCGCACCGATCAAGCCACGCCGTTCGATCATCTTCCTCGCCTCTACGGCGGAAGAGCGCGGGTTGCTGGGGGCCGATTATTTTGCGCGGCATCCCAGCGTGCCGGGCAACAAGATCGTCGGGAATGTCGATCTGGACATGCCGTTGCTGCTCTACCCCTTTACCGACGTCATCGCGTTCGGCGCAGATCATTCGACACTGGGGCCGATTGTCGCCAAGGCCGTTGCGCCGATGAACCTTAAGCTCTCGCCCGACCCGATGCCGCAGGAAAGCATCTTCGTGCGTTCCGACCACTATATGTTTGTGAAGCAGGGCGTGCCCGCCGTCTTCCTCGCGACTGGCTATGCCAATGGTGGCGCAAAGGCGTGGGAAAGTTTTCTGTCTGGGAATTACCATAACGTCGGTGACGACATGAAGCAGAAGATCGATTGGGAAGCCGGTGCCCGCTTTGCCGAAGCCAACTACCGCATTACACGAAGGATGGCGGACGGTGACGTAGCGCCCATGTGGTATGAAAAGGACTTTTTCGGCGAGGTGTTCGCACCGGGGGCGATCAAGGCGAAGAAGTAATAATGCCCCTACCGTTGTTCAGTTCATGCATGTCGAACCATCTTCCTGCGACGCAGTCTTGACCAAGCTCAAACCAAAGGGGCGAGTGTAGGGATATTATTGCCATCCGCCCCTTGTGTTGTATTTTGGCAACACCATATCCACCCAAGACGTTAGCTTAGGGTAAGCATATGAACCTCGAAAAATTCACCGACCGCGCCAAAGGCTTCCTGCAATCGGCGCAAACCGTGGCGATCCGCATGAACCATCAGCGGATCAGCCCGGAGCATTTGCTGAAGGCGTTGCTGGAAGATGAGCAGGGCATGGCGTCCGGCCTTATCAAGGCAGCAGGCGGCGATGCGGGGGTTGCCTTGCGCGAAACCGATGCGGCATTGGCGAAAGTCCCGGCGGTATCGGGCAGCGGTGCGCAGCAGACGCCCGGTCTGGACAACGATGCCGTTCGCGTGTTGGATCAGGCCGAGCAAGTCGCACAAAAGGCAGGCGACAGCTTCGTCACCGTCGAGCGCATGTTGCTCGCGCTGGTGCTGTCCTCCACTACAACTGCGGGCAAGGCGCTTGCTGCGGCGGGCGTGCGCGCAGAAGCGCTGAACGCGGCGATCAATCAGTTGCGCGGGGGGCGTACTGCGGACACGCAAAGTGCCGAGGATCGCTACGACGCGCTCAAGAAATTCGCGCGCGATCTGACCCAGGCGGCGCGCGACGGGAAGCTGGATCCTGTCATCGGTCGCGATGAGGAAATCCGCCGCACGATCCAGATACTGGCCCGCCGGACCAAGAACAATCCCGTTTTGATCGGCGAACCCGGCGTCGGCAAGACGGCGATTGCCGAGGGGCTCGCCTTGCGCATCGTCAATGGCGACGTGCCCGATACCCTTAAGGACCGCACGTTGATGGCGCTCGACATGGGCAGCCTGATCGCGGGTGCGAAATATCGCGGCGAATTCGAAGAGCGCCTGAAAGGTGTGCTCGATGAGGTGAAGGGCGCCGAAGGGCAGATCGTTCTGTTCATAGACGAAATGCATACGCTGATCGGTGCAGGCAAAGGCGATGGCGCGATGGATGCGTCCAACCTCCTCAAGCCTGCTTTGGCGCGTGGCGAACTGCACTGCATCGGCGCGACCACGCTCGACGAATATCGCAAGCACGTGGAGAAAGACCCGGCGCTGCAACGGCGTTTCCAGCCCGTCTTCGTGGGTGAACCGACTGTCGAGGATACGGTGTCGATCCTGCGCGGATTGAAGGAGAAGTACGAACTGCATCATGGCGTGCGGATCACCGACAGCGCGCTGGTGGCCGCCGCGACGCTCTCCAATCGCTATATCACCGATCGCTTCTTGCCGGACAAGGCCATCGATCTGATGGATGAAGCCGCGTCGCGCCTGCGCATGGAAGTGGAAAGCAAGCCGGAAGAAATCGAGAATCTCGACCGGCGCATCATCCAGCTCAAGATCGAGCGTGAAGCGCTGAAGAAGGAAACCGACCGCGCCAGCGCCGACCGCCTGGTCGCGCTGGACGAGGAACTGGCGAATCTGGAACAGCAATCGTCCGAGCTCACCCAGCGCTGGCAAGCGGAAAAGGACAAGATCGCCGGGGAATCGAAGATCAAGGAGCAACTGGAAGCAGCGCGCCTTGAGCTGGAACAGGCACAACGTGCAGGCGATCTCGCCAAGATGAGCGAGCTTTCCTACGGCACGATCCCGCAGTTGGAAAAGCAACTGGCCGCAGCGGCAATCGCTTCGGAAGGGGCGATGTTGCGCGAGGAAGTGACGTCGGAGGACATCGCTGGTGTCGTCGCACGCTGGACGGGCATTCCGGTCGAGCGGATGATGGCGGGTGAGCGCGAAAAATTACTGGCGATGGAGGAAACCATCGGTAAGCGCGTGATCGGTCAGGCCGATGCTGTGAAAGCGGTGTCCACCGCCGTGCGGCGCAGTCGCGCGGGATTGCAAGACCCCAACCGTCCACTCGGATCATTCCTGTTCCTCGGCCCCACGGGCGTCGGCAAGACGGAATTGACCAAGGCATTGGCGGAATTTCTGTTCGACGACCCCAACGCAATGGTCCGCATCGACATGAGCGAGTTCATGGAGAAGCATTCAGTCGCGCGGCTGATCGGTGCGCCTCCGGGCTATGTCGGCTACGAAGAAGGCGGCGTGCTGACCGAAGCGATCCGGCGGCGACCCTATCAAGTGATCCTGTTTGATGAAGTTGAGAAGGCGCACGGCGACGTCTTCAATATCTTGCTGCAGGTGCTGGACGATGGGCGTCTGACCGATGGCCAGGGCCGTACGGTGGACTTCACCAACAGCATCATCGTGCTGACATCCAATCTGGGCAGCCAGTATCTGACGGCTATGACCGAAGGCCAGACGACCGCCGACGTCGAACCGCAGGTCATGGAAATTGTCCGCGCGCATTTCCGTCCGGAATTCCTGAACCGTCTGGACGAGATCATCCTGTTCCACCGTCTGGCGGCGGACCATATGGGTCCAATCGTGGATATTCAGGTGAGCCGCGTGCAGAAACTGCTCAAGGATCGCAAGGTGACACTGAACCTGAGCGATGGCGCACGCGCGTGGCTGGGCCGGGTGGGTTACGATCCGGTCTATGGGGCGCGACCATTAAAGCGCGCGGTGCAACGCTATCTGCAGGATCCGCTCGCCGACCTAATCCTGCGCGGCGACGTGCCTGACGGCGCAACAGTGCAGGTGGAGGATGGCGACGGGGCGCTGGTGTTGAAGGTGGGGTGACTTACGTGCCCGAGGTCGTAATAGCACCACGGGCCCTATTAATGAGGTCGTCGGCTTCACGCTGCTGCCCCGTGTCCACGCGGTCCCACTCGGCATTGGTTTTGCAGGTCTTATGCCTTTTGACCAGTGATCCCGTTTCCAGAACGCTTACGCAACGAACATAGTTCGGGGCCTTTCGATCTATCCTCTGCTTGGCAGGCGGTGCATCAGCAAAGGCCACGGAAGGCAAAACGGAGCAAACGATAGCAACTGCCAAATAAGCTTTCATCTGTATTATCCCCTAAGATGTGCATATGGTCTATCGCGACTTTTGTAGTCTTTCAATTGGTACGCAATGGTAGGCGCGCAACTGGCGATGAGGCAATGACCGCCGAGCGACGTGATATAAAGATAGGGTGAGGTAAATTTGCAAGCTGGCCAAAGCGACCGTTCCATAGCGCAGATCGCGGAGTTGGCGAAGGTAGCCGTCCGCCATCTTCAGCAAAGTCAATTTGCCGAAGCTTTGGACGCCTTTCAACGCCTAATCGCGGTAAGGCCGGACAACGCAGACGACTGGTTCAATCTCGGCTATCTGCACCGCTGCCTTCGGCAGTTTCACCCTTCGCTCGATGCATATCAGAGGGCTCTGACACTTGGAGTGTCCCAACCAGAAGAGGTGCATGTCAATTGTGCCGCTATTCTTATGGATCATTTGGATCGTAGCGAAGATGCACAAATTGAACTTGAAAAAGCATTATCCCTTAACCCCCGATACATTACGGCATGGCTGAATCTGGGCAATCTGCATGAGGACTGCGGCAGACAAATCGAAGCGCGATCCGCTTACGAAGCCGCGCTCGCTATTTATCCTGCAAATGGCCGGGCGCACGCCCGGATTGCTGCAATCGACATATTCGAGGGAAAGAGTGCGCAGGCTGCCGAAAATCTGCAGCAGAAGCTAGCGCGCGCGGCTAACGATCGGGAAGACATAGCCGAAATGCAATTTGCGCTTGGGCATGCTATGGATGATCAGGGCCGCTTCGATGAGGCATGGGCAGCCTTCAGTGCAGCTAACAGCCTGGCGTACGGAATGCTCGATCCTCTCCAACGCTACAATCCGCAAGCGCATAAGCAGCACGTGCAGGACATTAAATGCACTTTCCGGACCCGGATTGCATCCAGCATTCGTGATGTTCCGGCACCCATATTTATCTGTGGCATGTTTCGATCAGGATCGACCTTGGCCGAACAGATATTGTCGCGTCATTCACGTGTAACGGCCGGAGGAGAACGGGAGTTCATACCTGCAATAATAGGCGATCAACTACAGCCTTATCCCCAAGCTGCGCAATCACTTACTGACACTGATTTTGCAGCTTTTGCCAAGACATATAATGACAATCTGAAAGAACTACAGTTAGCGGATAGCATTTTCACCGATAAGCGGCCTGACAACTTCTTACATATAGGATTGATTAAATCCATATTTCCAAATGCAAAAATAATTCATACATTTCGAAACACGCTGGATAATATCCTTTCCATATATTTTCTATACTTCGCCAGCAGCGTGAGTTATGGTTTTAGGATACCCGATATAGTTCATTATATCGACCAATATCGTGAATTGATGGACCACTGGAAGGGCCTTTACCCCGACGATATTTACGACCTGGATTATGATGAGGTCGTTAAATATCCTGAGGATCGAATTCGAAGACTCGTCGAATTCTGCGGAATTGATTGGGAACCGCAGTGCCTTATGGTGCCTTCTAAGACCAAGGCTGTAAAAACGGCCAGTAACTGGCAAGTACGTCAGCCGCTCCATAACAAGTCGTCAGGTCGTTGGAAAAATTACGAGAAATTTCTTAGCCAGTACGCTGATATTTCTGCATTTTAATCGACGCTTCCAGTAATTGCATAGAACTCTGTGAGAAGCTCTCTTTCCTCGACAGTCAAATGAGGATTCCAGACTTCGAAAATTAATATCAGTCGCGCTTGATCGCTTTGATTCCAGGCTTCGTGTTCAATGGTATCGTCGAACGCAAATGCTTTGCCCGTGACCCACTGCCGCGTTTCGCCGCCGACCCTGAAACTACAATTATTCGGTATGATCAGTGGCAGATGAACGATCGCACGGGTATTTGTCACGCCAGTGTGCGGCGGAATATGGGCTCCGGGCTGTAGAATGGAAAAGAACGCCGATGGCGATTTTCCAGCAATTTGTGGTTGAGCGATAGCCGATAGCGCAGCTGCTGTTGTAGGGCACTGATCGCATACAGGATCGTTACGAACACCATATTCCCATAAAAAACAGGCACCCCAATTCAGTGAGCCGTCCAATGGCGACCATTTCGTTTGCGGTGAGCCATCGGGCATACGAACATAGGGACGGACCATATCGGACCCGGACGTTACAAGCGCCATGGCTTCCCGCGCTATGGCATCTGTGTGTCGTTCGATTTCCGGGAACCAAGGGAAATGCGCGTCTTCAAAAAACTCGTCTGCAGGTAAAAATGGAAACTGCACCCCTGCGCACTGATTGGTATAGATGGCGCGTCGTCCCAAGCTATGGTCCACGCATGCTTTGAAACGCCTGGCTCCTTCGCTCATACTGGCGAGGCGGTCACCCAAACTCCGATCCAGGCTGTCCGATATGCTTTTGTTATGCTGAGATAGAAAGGACTGCCCCCGACTCAGCGCATCCGCAACCAGCTCTGGCTTATGCTCTATGGCTGTAGCCAGTTGAACGACGTTACTCCAGCTTTGCGCGGCGGCTGCATTCTGCCCCTGCCGCTGCTTTAGCTCAGCCATCCTGAGCTGAGCCATGAAATGTCGACGATCGATACTGAGCACATGCTCAAGGCTCGATTGTTCCGCGCCATCATCCCCTGCACCCCGAAACGCGGCGGCAAGGTTCATCCAAAGCGCTGGCTCCTTGGAGTCTATTTTTGCTGCTGCAGAAAAATATGCAATTGCATTGCTAAACGCCTCGCTGGCCAAAGCAGAGATGCCATGTGCATTCAAAGTCAGCGGATCGTCAGGAGCCATTTGCATCGCCTGACTCAACCAGCGCATTTCACCTGTTCGATCACCGCTCCGTCGCGCGTCTGCGGCAGCCGACAGAATTGCGGACAAATTAGCTGATTGCTCTACCATGAGGTTGTTAAACATAAACACGATAAGAGCGCAACGCTCGTACTTGAAGCAATATTGAGAAGGCGGCACATGGATTGAATGGCTGAAATTTTGACACCGACACCGCCGTTATCCGCTCAATGGCTCGCGCATCGCTTCGATCCGATCCACGACGCCTTCCAGTTTGTGTCAGTCGACCGCGCCCATCGCCAAAGCGTACCGTTCCTGACAGATGAACATATTGGCAGCGCGGCCGAACCGCTGGTTATCGCCAGATCGAATGTAAGCGGGCTTATCGATATGCATCGTCCGCTGCATTACATTTTCCATTCGGCATATTGCTGTTCCACTCTTTTGGTGAATGCGCTCGATCAATCAGGATCGGCTTCCGGCCTCAAAGAACCAGTCGTTCTCAACGACCTGGTCGGGTGGCGCCATCGCGGTGGGGACCCAACCAAAATTGCAGAAGTATTGACCACGACGCTGGGGTTACTCGCCAGGCCATTTGAAGGCACCGAGGCCGTGATCGTCAAGCCGTCCAATGCCGTCAACGGCTTGGCCGCTGCGATGATGACCCTGCGACCCAACGCTCATGCCATCTTGCTCTACGCACCGCTCAGGACTTTCCTCACGTCGATAGCGCGGAAAGGAATGTGGGGGCGTTTGTGGGTGAGAGAATTGCTGTCTCTGCAGTTGAAGGACGGGTTAGTCGATCTGGGATTCTCGCCACCGGACTATCTTCGACACACCGATCTGCAAGCTGCGGCGGTAGGTTGGCTGGCGCAGCAGAAATTGTTTAGCCAGTTGGCCGCGCGTTGGCCGTCCAGAGTCATGACTCTATGTAGCGAAGAGTTGACCGCAAGCCCCGTAACAGCGGTCGAAGCCTGTGCAGCTTTTTTCGGTTTGGCTGCTAATGCTGAAAGTTACCCAAAGAATATCGAACAGGCCTTTAACCGTGACGCCAAAGAGGGCACCGCCTTTCTCCCCGGTCAACGGGAGAGAACCCAGAAAAATGGAGAAGCACTGCATGCCGATGAAATTGATAAGGTGATGGTTTGGGCAGAAGCCGTAGCCGCAACGGCGGACGTCCCACTGTCTCTATCAAATCGTCTCCTACGAACCAGAGCCGTGTAAAGCAGCGGCGTCCCGCGAGCACAAAAAAAGGGGCGGTTCCATGAACCGCCCCTTTTCCTTGTTGTTCAGTTTATCAGAACTTCAGACGGCCCGAGATCGCAAAGCGACGACCAACCGTGTCGTACGTCGACGCATAGGTGTTGCCGCTGTTGTAAGCGGTCGAACCGGCCGAGTTACCAACCACCGGAGGCTTCTTGTCGAAGATGTTGTAAGCGTTCAACGTCAAGTCAAAATTCTCCATCACGCCGATACGGGTCGTGAAGTCGAAATAGTGATACGCCTTGATTTCGTTGAAGTTGTAGCTCTTGCCTACCAGCGGACCCGAACCGGTGATCGTGCCGTTGAACAAGGTACGGTTTCCACTGGTGAAGCCGCGGGCAACGAAATCATTGGCGGAGCCTTCATACTTCACCTTGTGGATATAGCGCCACAGAAGCGAGACATCTACGTCACCGAACGACAATGTCGTGCGCTGATTGAACGAGAACTCAGGCTGAATCGATGCGCAGTTCGCGCTGAAGTAGCCTACGCAATCGCGATTATACGCTGTACCCGAAGCCTGGAACGTCGACGAGTTCGTCCAGTTACCCTGGAAGTTCAACGCCAGGTTCGCAAAGCCCATATCACTCTGATAGTTGACGATGAGGTCAATACCATCGGTTTTCAGACGGCCGTTATTCGTCAGTGGCTGAGGCAGACCCAAGATGGGCGCTGTTGGCGTTGATGTTCCGCTCAGGCGACCGTTAGCGCGGTTACGCTGAATGCCCGTGCAGGCAGCCGACGCAGCAGAAGCAGCAGTAATGTTACCAAAGCAAGCGTCAATGATATCAGCTGGAGTGGCCGACGTGATCGCGTTGTCTACCTTGATGTTGTAGTAATCGACCGTCAACGTCAGGCCGCTAACAAAGTTCTTCGGCTGCAACACTACACCGACCGTCAAGGTCTTTGCCTTTTCCGGACGAATGTTAGGGTCACCACCGCCTGTTGCGTTGGCCTGACCGGCGCTGGGGTTCTGGATTGTACCAATCGAGGTAACAGGTGCACCCTGCGCAAGACAAATGGCACGCAGGTTGGCGTCGGTCGTTGGCGCTGCACCAGCACATGGATCAACCAGCAAGTTGGTCAAGCCGGTCACAACTGGAGCGAACAGTTCACCGATGTTAGGCGCACGCACAGCCCGCTGATAGTTGCCGCGGAACTTGATATCGTCCACCGGCGCCCAGGTGAGGCCCGCTTTCCATGTCGTCGCGTTAAACGAAGGCTTGCCAGCAGCATCGACGGCGTATTTCGAATAACGAACGCCACCTTCAGCCGTCAGTTCCTGGAAGAAAGGCTTGTCAGACACCAAGGGTGCAATGATTTCACCGAAATATTCCTGAACGTCGTAGCCGCCGGTCAGCGGAAGGATTGCGCCGCCTGCGCCGCCCAATTCACCCGGAACGAGAGCGAGAATATCAGGGATACGCTCTGCCTTGTAGTTACGATATTCCGCACCGACAGCAAACGCGATCGGATCGGAAGCCGCCGGCGAACTGAAACCAAAATCGCCGGTGAGCAAAGCGTGCGCCTGCGACAGAGAAGACTTGTTCGTGATGGTGCTTTGACCATTCAGGAAGTTTGCTTGAGCAGGGGAGATCGTACCGAACAGGTTGAGCGGTACACATGCGTTAGCGGTGTTGATGCACGAAGCGGTGTTCGTAGCGTTCAATGCCTGCTGAACACGCGAGTTCAGAACATAGCCCGACTGGGTCTGAACGTTTTCGCTCTCACCATGCGAACCGTACACATCGAGACTCAGGCTGTCGGTCAGCTTGATCTTCGTGCCGATGTTGATGTCGAAAATCTGCGTGACGTAGCTGCTAATACGCGGACCAACTTCAACCGTACGGCGATATACTGCAGGAAGAGGAATGGCAGCATTGGTGTTGCACGTTGCGCCCGTTGGAATACCTGCAAAGCCGCAAAGCTGATCGCGGATACCAGCAGGCAAGTAGGGATTGTTGCCAGGAATCGTGAGCGGAACGCCAAACAGACCCGAGGGAGCAATGATCGTATCAACGGTGTTCTTGGAGAACAACGCGCGGGAATACACCTCAACCGTGTCGGAAACTTCATAACGCGCTGCGCCGTAAATGTTGAAGCGTTCGAACGGCGTTACGAAGATGTTATAGGGGTTAAAGTTAAAGCCCTGATAGAATGGCACGAGCGATTGACCATCTGGGCTGACCTGAAAATCAGTGTCGGTCGAAATACCGGTCGGAACCGAGGTGAAGGATTCACCCGATGCAACACCAGTCCTAGACGAAATGCCGAAAACGGACACGTCGCGATCACCCTGATAGATAGGATCGGCTTCCTGATAACCTACGCTCAGGACAGCGTTACCACGACCGTCGTCGAAGTTGGCACCGACGGTAAGGTCCATGCGGAACACATTGCCGTCACCCTTGCCGGTGATCTGCTCACTCGCCTGAAGATCGACGCCAGCAAAATCGCGCTTGGTGATGAAGTTCACCACGCCCGAGATGGCATCCGCACCGTAAGTGGTCGAAGCGCCACCGGTCAGCACGTCGACGCGCGAGACCAGAGCGACAGGAATGTTGTTGAGATCGACGCTGCCGCCGAAGTTGGCAGGAGCAATGCGCTGACCGTCAAGCAGAACGATGTTACGGTTGGAGCCGAGGCCACGCAGGTTAACCAGCGAGAAGCCGTTGTTACCGTTGTTGACGTTCTGACCGATGCTTGGAACAACGCCAGGAATGTCACGCAGCAGCGTCTCTGCAGTGTTGCTCTGACGGAGCTGAATTTCAGCTTCGCCGATTGCGGTGACAGGCGAGGACGCCGTCAGGTTGGGGTTGCGGATCAACGAACCCGTAACGACGATCGCATCGGTGGACGCAGCATCGTCAGCGGCCTGCGGCGCTTCTTGCGCGCTTACAGGCATAGAAATAAGTGCAGCGCCCATAATGAGCGGCGCTACGCCTGCGCGCAAAAGCGCGATTTTCGAGATATTGGTCACTATCCAGTCCCTTGCTCTGGAGTTCAGGCAGATTTTCGCCTGCCCTGTTATTGCTTGCGTGTGAAAACCAACTTCGGACCGAAGCCAATAGCTCCAAGCCCAGAGTTACCCGACAGCATGACTTTCACACGGGCTGCCCCTAGATTGCGCAGGTGCGCAAACCCTGTAAAGCTTAGGTTCAGGAAAGGTGATGCTTTTAGGTGCGATTGTAGCATAATTGCCACATAGCTCCTTCATCATCAAATCTTTAAAAGCGTTAGGATGTTTCCAATGAACGTCGCGCTCTGCACGTTAATTTTCGTGGTGCGCGGAATATTGAAACAAACCTGACTGTCGATCTCTTGAGAGGGTGGCTTGCCTCAGAATAGGTTCCTCGTCATGCTGGCCAGCACAATTCTGTGGAGAGTATTTATGATGCGTTTTGCCTTTGGTGCTGGGGCTCTTGCTACTTGCTTGGCCATCGGCCCCGTTCAAGCCGCCGCACCGAAATACGGTCCGAAACCGGAAATTTTCTCACGTTTGCTCGATTGTCGTACGGTCGCCACGGAATCGGCACGTCTGGCGTGCTATGACAAGGAAGTCGCAGCGATGGATCAGGCCGCGAAGGATGACGAAGTTGTGGTGCTGGACAAGGAAGGGCTGCGCAAAACGCGTCGTTCACTGTTCGGCTTTTCGCTACCCAATTTGCCGTTTCTGGGCGGAGATGGTGACGAAGGCAAACGATCGGAATCCTCTTTGATCGAGGCGAAGATCGCTGCTGTCCAGAGCTTGGGTAACGGTCGATATGCTCTGAAGCTGGATGATGGCGCGTTGTGGCAGACCACCGAAGAGCTGTTTAACCGCGTGCCGAAGGTGGATATGCCCATCGTGATCAAACGCGCAGCGATGGGCAGTTTTATGGCGACTATTGGCGGCCGGGGCGTCCGCATCAAACGCGTCGGCTAAACGCTCATTCGCCCATCGGCCCCGCCAACAGTAGCGGGTCGATGCGGGCGTCGTTCCATTTCATGCCCCAATGCATATGCGGACCGGTGGCGCGGCCAGTGGCGCCGACGGCGCCGATGATCTGTCCGCGAACGATATGTTGCCCTTCGGCCACATCGATGCGGGAGAGATGGAGGAACGCACTGTTCAGGCCTGCGCCGTGATCGATCATGAGCAGATTGCCTTCCAGCGTGAATGGATGATCGGCAGCGAGTGTTACGACGCCATCGGCTGGCGCACGGACAAGCGTACCCGCCACGGCAGCCACATCGACACCGCCATGATACGCGCCCGGCTCTCCGCGGTAGATACGCTGGGCGCCGAACAAGCCGGATATGCGCCCCGTCACGGGCCATAGAAACGCCTGCCGCCAACCCTGGCTATCCCTGTGAGCTGCTCGCGCGGCGGCGATCCGGGCAAGTTCCGGCGTCCGGAGCGCCATGAAGGCTTCGCTGTTTCGCGTGGGACGCAGGGGCGCGTTCACGCGCTCGATGCGCCAATCGCGGGGGGAGACGTTGAGAGACTGCGCGAGGGGTCGACCATCGGCTAGGGTGGCGACCAACTGGGCGGTCGGCGGCGCATCTCGGTCGAAAGCAATCAGAAAACGACCGTCGGAGGTGACGGGGATCGCTCGACCATCGAGTGTAAGGGACGTCACATTCTGCGGCGCTATACCGATGGCAGTTCCGCCCTGAATCACCGTTCCCTGCAGCGCGAAATCGAAAGGCGATGTATTTCCGCGCACGTTCGATTGCGCCAGGGAGATACCGCTTGGAAACACCGACGCTATACAACACAGCGCCGCAACCCATATCCTCATGCAAGCATACCGCGCGATTTCCGATCCGCCAGTTCGGCCTGCACCGAATATTCCGCGCTCGCATAGGGTTCCTGCCGCGCGATACTCCAATAGCGCAGATCTTCCAACGCAATGCGCTTGCCCGAAACGGCGCACAGCACATGATCGCCGGGGCTGAGCACGCGAAAGCTATAGGGCAGGAAATGCAGCCGTGCGGGCTGATTGCTTTTCGACATCAACATGGGTCATTCGGTCCGGTCAGGAGGAGAAGAGATCCTGCTGCGTCGCGCCCGTCTCGCGCGATTTCGCGCGTGCAGGACGAGGCGCAGAGGGCGGCGGCAGTATATCGGTCGCGCGCGCTGGCTCAACCCCACCAACGGTTGCATCGATGGGGCCATCGGCAAAGGTCAATATGACTTGGCCCGCTTGCGCGGCGTCAGTGCGGCTGCGGACCAGCCGCCCCTGCGCCATGACGCGCGCGAAGCCGCGTTGCAGCGGCAAGTCAGGGTTGAGCGATGCGGCGAGCCGCCACATACGGTCCAGCGCGGTCGTCGCATCGGTCAGCCGACGGGTCAGCAACTCGGGGCGGAGGCGCAATCCGTCCAGTCGATGCCCTTCACGCACGATCCGCTGGCGGAGCAGCGCAGGGCGTAGCGCGCCTGCCTTCCCCGCCAACTCCGCACGGGCGTCGGTGACGCGATGGCGCAGGCCGCGACCCAGCCGCTCACCCAGATCGTCGGCACGCTGGCGCTGCATGGCGAGCAGCGCATCGGGCGCGGGAAGCAGGCGCACTTGCGTGTCCAGCCGCTCGCGCGCTTGGGCGGCGTTGCGGCGGACGGCCCGTTGCGCGCGCAGGCCCTGTTCTGTGAGCAGCGCGATCAGGTCCGCGCGCACCGGCACGGCTATTTCAGCGGCAGCGGTCGGCGTGGGCGCGCGGACGTCGGCTGCGAAGTCGCACAGGGTGGTGTCGGTTTCGTGGCCCACTGCCGAGATGATGGGGATCGAGCAGTTCGCCACGGCGCGGACGACGATCTCCTCGTTAAACGACCAAAGATCCTCGATAGAGCCGCCGCCGCGCGCGACGATTACAAGATCGGGGCGCGGCACCGGGCCGTTGGCGGGCATTGCATCGAAGCCGCGCACGGCGTTGGCGATCTGGGCTGCTGCGCCCTCGCCCTGCACCAGCACTGGCCATACGAGGACGTGGGTGGGGCAGCGATCCGCGAGACGATGCAGAATGTCGCGGATCACCGCACCCGTCGGCGATGTCACTACCCCGATCACTTTGGGCAGGAAGGGCAACGGTTGCTTGCGCTCTGCGGCGAACAGTCCTTCGGCTGCCAGCTTTTGCTTGAGCTTCTCCAGCAACTGCATCAGCGCGCCTTCGCCCGCCAGCTCCATCCGCTCGATCACGATCTGATATTTGGAGCGTCCCGGATAAGTGGTGAGCTTGCCGGTGGCGATCACTTCGATCCCGTCGGCGGGGGAGAAGGCCAGCCGCCCTGCCCCGCCCTTCCACATCACGCCGTCAATAACTGCCGATTCGTCCTTCAGCGCCAGATAGACATGGCCGGAAGCCGCGCGCTTGAACCCCGAAATCTCGCCGCGCAGCTTCACATGGCCGAAGCGATCCTCGACCGTGCGCTTCAGCCGCGCGGACAATTCGCTGACCGAAAGCGGCGGCGCGTTGTCGCCCGGCGCATCCTCCGCTAACAGGCGGCCCGACGGATCATAGGCAGACTCATATTCCGGGGACATGATGGCGATGAACATCCTTTTGCTTGGCGGTGGCGGGCGCGAACATGCGCTGGCATGGAAGCTGGCGCAATCGCCGCGTTGCGATACGCTGTTCGCGGCACCGGGCAACCCCGGCATAGCGCAGCATGCCACGCTGGTCGACCTCGACCCGACCGATCATGCCGCCGTTCTGGCGTTCTGCGCCGACAATGCCATCGGGCTGGTGGTGATCGGACCCGAAGCGCCATTGGTCGATGGGCTGGGCGACAGCCTGCGCGCTGCAGACATTCCGGTCTTCGGTCCGTCCAAGCTCGCCGCGCAACTGGAAGGGTCGAAAGGCTTTACCAAGGATCTGTGCGCGCGGGCCAATATCCCGACGGCGGGTTATGCGCGCGTCACCAATAAAGCCGATGCCCATGCGGCGCTGGAACCGTTTGGTTTGCCGGTCGTCATCAAGGCGGACGGGCTTGCGGCGGGCAAGGGCGTGATCATTGCGATGACCTTTGCCGAAGCGGAAGCCGCCATCGAGGACATGTTCTCCGGCAGCTTTGGCGAAGCGGGCGCTGAAGTGGTGATCGAGGAGTTCATGACGGGCGAGGAAGCGAGCTTCTTTGCACTGACCGACGGCACCAGCATCCTGCCCTTCGGATCGGCGCAGGATCATAAGCGCGTCGGCGACAATGACACCGGACCCAATACCGGGGGCATGGGCGCATATAGCCCCGCCCGCGTTCTGACCCCTGCGCTGGAGGCGCGGGTGATCGAGGAGATCATCAAGCCGACCGTCGCGACGATGGCAGCGGAGGGGATGCCCTATAGCGGGGTGCTGTATGCCGGATTGATGCTGACGCCGACGGGGCCGAAGCTGATCGAATATAATGCGCGTTTCGGCGACCCGGAATGTCAGGTTCTGATGATGCGGTTGCAGGACGATCTGGTCACACTGCTGCTCGCGGTGGCGCAAGGGACGTTGGCCGAACTGGGGACAGTGACATTGTCGTCCGATCCGGCGCTGACCATCGTGATGGCGGCCAAGGGCTATCCCGGCACGCCCGAAAAGGGTGGCGCGATCGCGGGGATCGATGCGGCCGAGGCGCAGGGCGCGAAGGTGTTTCATGCGGGCACTGCGCTGGCGGGCGATACGCTTGTCGCCAATGGTGGGCGCGTGCTGAACGTCACCGCAAGTGGCGCGACCGTCCGCGCGGCACAGGCTGCC
Organism: Sphingobium sp. BS19; assembly: GCF_027925545.1. NCBI lineage: Bacteria > Pseudomonadati > Pseudomonadota > Alphaproteobacteria > Sphingomonadales > Sphingobiaceae > Sphingobium > Sphingobium sp. BS19. The sequence goes on along the minus strand of NZ_BSEF01000004.1, from coordinate 171,509 downwards.
GCTTATGCCGCGCTCGATGCCATCGATTTCCCTACCGGTTTTTGTCGGCGGGATATTGGCTGGCGCGAAGTGGAACGCGAAGGACTGTAATAGCCCGCTGGCATAAAGCGGTGGGTGCCCATATGCCGGTGCGAACAGGAGGCTGAAAGCATGAACGATTTTCTGACGACCTATGGCCTGTGGCTGGTGATCGCGCTGCTGGTGCTGATCGCGGTCGTATATCTGCTGTCGCGCAAGTCGGGCAGCGATGCGCCTGCGGCATCGGCGCCGCCCATCGAACCGGTGCGCGAAGTGGCCCCGCCGCCGGTAGTCGTGACCGCCGTCCCGCCCGCCGTCGTCGATCCCATGCCGGTGACGCCCGTGCCCGAAGCGGTGATTGCGGATGCTGTCGTCCCCAGCGCAGCGACTGCGCCGGTTACGGCGGGCGAAGCGTCCGATAACCTTATCCAGTTGAAAGGCGTCGGTCCCAAGCTGGTGACGCTGCTCAACGAACTGGGCGTGACGCGCTTTGGTCAGATCGCGGCGTGGACCGATGCCGATCTCGCTGCGGTCGATGCGCGGCTTGGCAACTTCAAGGGTCGGCCCGTGCGCGATCATTGGGTCGATCAGGCGAAGTATCTGGCTGCGGGCGATGTGGCTGGGTTCGAAGCGAAGTACGGGAAGCTGTAGGGGAGCAATCGTTATAATTTTTGAAGAACTCTTTCCTGGGCTTCCAAAAGCTCAAGTCGCCATCATGGCTGTCCCTTGGTATGTAGGACAGTTCGTGATGACTTGGGCCAAGCACGAACGAATGTTGGCCGATATGCTAGCGCGCATTCGAAATGTCGACTACGAAACTTTGCGAAACAAGCTGCTAGACGGGCAGATATTAGCTTACGAAACCGAACTTACTGATACCATCAATGCTCTTGGCGACGACCATGTCGCAACGCCGTATCTCCGTGACGTGCTCGTCGCGTGTATACCACTCCGTGGACTTCGCCATGATATTGTTCATGGCTTTTGGGCAGGAACTGGACCCGACCAAGAATACATACTGAAACGCAAGCAGCGCAAAGGTCAGGACACCGCCCGCACGCTCAGTCTCGAAGAGCTTAAAGAGGGTTGGCAGCGACTGGACGATTTAGGTTTGGTTGTCATCAACGCGAGTCGGGCATTCGAAGATAAAGAAATATGGTAGTATTTGCAATTATCGCTGATGGAAGGTCAGACACTCCACCTCCGTCATGCTGAACTTGTTTCAGCATCCATTTATCGGCTCATAACTTGTCGCGCGTGGCGGGATGGATCCTGAAGCGAGTTCAGGATGACGTATGGGAATGGGTGTGAGCGGCTGAGAAGAGCCGCCACCCCGCCGCAATCACCGCAGGCTGAGCATCAATCCGGCCAGCGCGGCGCTCATCAGGTTGGCGAGGCTGCCGGCGACCAGCGCCTTTAGGCCCAGCTTCGCGATCATCGGGCGTTGATTGGGGGCGAGGTTGCCGGTCACTGCCATCTGGATTGCGATCGAGCTGAAATTCGCAAAGCCGCAGAGCGCGAAGGTGATGATCGCGACCGTGGCGGGGGCCAGCGTTTCCTGCACCGTGCCGAGCTGGATGTAGGCGACAAATTCGTTCAGCACGACCTTCGTCCCGAACAGGCCACCTGCCACCTGTGCCTCCGTCCACGGAATGTTGAGGAGATACATGATCGGCGAGAAGAGATAGCCCAATATCTGCTGAAAGCTGAGCGTCGGATAGCCGAACCACGCGCCGATCCCACCGAGCAACCCATTGGCGAGCGCCACCAGCGCCACAAACGCAAGCACCATCGCGCCGACCGCGACGGCCAGCTTCACGCCGGTCTGTGCGCCCTGTGCCGCCGCCTGAATGATGTTGGCGGGGCGTTCCTCATCATGGCTGCCTTCGGGCAGGATCACCGGATCGACCTGAGGGTCTTCGGGATTGTCGGGCATCATGATCTTGGCCATCAGGATGCCGCCGGGCGCGGCCATGAAGCTGGCGGCGAGGAGATAGTCGATCTTGATCCCCATCGAGGCATAAGCGGCAAGGATCGTCCCGGCGACGCCCGCCATGCCCGATGTCATCACGGTGAAAAGCTGTGCGGGGGTAAGGCCAGCGAGATAGGGGCGGATCACCAGCGGGCTTTCGCTTTGCCCGACGAAGATATTGGCCGCCGCGCAGAGCGATTCGACCTTCGACACGCCGATCACCTTCTGAATCGCGCCGCCGACCCAGCGCACGATGAGCTGCATCAGGCCGATATAATAGAGAATCGAGACGAGGCTGGCGAAGAAGATGATGACCGGCAGCGCGGCGATGGCGAAGCTGGCCCCGCCGATGTCGGGCCGCGCCAACGGGCCGAAGATGAAGTCCGTCCCTGCCTGCGCATAGCCCAATAGATTGGCGACGCCTTTGGACATGGCCGCGATGACCGCCTTGCCCGCAGGGACATAGAGGACGAGCAGCGCGATGCCGGTCTGCAGCGCAAAAGCGGCCCCCACGACACGCAGCCGGATGGCCCGCCGGTTGGAAGAAAAAGCGATGGCAATGCCGAGGATCAGGGCGATACCGGCCAGGCCGATCAGAAATCTGGTCATGGATGCTTTCAAACAGGCGTGGGCAAACAGGCGCGGGAGCCAACCGATGTTTATACACGCGGTTTGGCGGGGGGCTAGGGTGTTATACGGCGATGGGTATTGTTCCCCGGCGAAAGCCGGGGTCCAGGGAGTCATAGCACTGCGCGCGCGACTCCTGGACCCCGGCTTTCGCCGGGGAACAATGAATGAAGCCCGTCTTCCCCTTTTTGCAAAAGGCGATATGAGAAGGGCGATGACCAGTGCATCCACCGCTCCCGCTTCCATCCCGCGTTCCTTGTTCGTCTTCTCTGTCTTGTACGGGGGCATGACCTGCACGGCGGGGATATTGGGGGTGAAGCAAGTCGCACTGGGGCCGCTGGCGGTGGAGGCGGGAATCTTCGCGTTCCTGCAACTCGTCATTCTGTCCAGCGCAGTGGCCGAACTGCATGGGCAGAAAATCGCGACTTCACTGGTCAGGCTGGGGTTCATTCCGCTAATCATGTCGGCTCTGCTGATCCAGCTTGTCATTGCCCTGCCCCATGATGCGGGCATGTATCCGCCTGCCGTCGACGCCTTCCCCATCGTGGTTGGACAAGGCGCGCGGATGATGCTGGCGGGGCTGATATCCTATGGCATTTCGCAGACACTTAACGTCCTCATCTTCGCCAAGCTGTCGCGGGGCAAGGGCAAGCTCGTCTGGCTGCGCGGCATGACCGCGAGCATCATATCGCAGGTGATCGACACGCTGCTGTTCATCACCATTTCCTTTTATGGAGAGCGGCCGATCATGGAATTGATGGCGGGGCAGATGGTGGCGAAGATAGTCCTGTCGATCGTGCTGGTGCCGCCGTTGATTTCGCTGGTGGTGTGGATTGGGCGGAAGCTGGACGCGCCGGGCTGAGAGTAGTTTGATGCATTGTCATTCCCGCCCTTCGACAAGCTCAGGATAAACTTCAGCCAATGGCTGAAGGCGGGAATCCATCTCCGGCCTTCTCATCTTGATCTGATTTTGGGAGATGGATCCCCGCCTACGCGGGGATGACGTGGATTTGGGGACCATCCTCAATCCTTGCCCCCTGCCCCCCTTTCGCTTATGCGCGCGGGCATGAGCAGCAAGCACGATCCCGCACCCGAACTCCTGGCCAAAGCCGAGACGCTGACCGAAGCGCTGCCCTATATGCAGCGTTATGCGGGCAAGACGTTCGTGGTAAAATATGGCGGCCATGCGATGGGCGACCCGGAACTGGCGCGCGACTTTGCCGAGGACGTGGTGCTGATGAAGGCGGTCGGCATCAACCCGGTGGTCGTGCATGGCGGCGGGCCGCAGATCGGCGCGATGCTGAAGAAGCTGGGCGTCGAAAGCAGCTTCGTCGACGGGTTGCGCGTGACGGACGCGGAAACCGCCAAGGTTGCCGAAATGGTGCTTTCTGGCGCGATCAACAAGGAACTGGTCAACTGGATAGGGCAAGCGGGCGGCCGCGCGGTCGGCATTTCGGGCAAGGATGGCGGCTTCGTGAAGGCCACCAAGGTCCAGCGGACGCGCAAGGATCCTGACAGCCTGATCGAACAGGCGGTCGACCTGGGCTTTGTCGGCGAGCCCAGCCATATCGACACGACGATCCTCGACACGATCAGCAATGCAGGGATGATCCCGGTGATCGCCCCCATCGGCATCGGTGAGGATGGCGCGACGTACAACATCAACGCAGACACGATGGCGGGCGCAGTAGCGGCAGCGCTGGGCGCGGCGCGCCTGTTCCTGCTGACCGATGTGCCGGGTGTGCTGGACAAGGCAGGCGATTTGATGACGGACCTGACGCCGGAGCAGATCAAGGTTTTGCAAGGCGACGGGACGATTTCCGGCGGGATGATCCCCAAGCTGGAAACCTGTGTCCTGTCGGTCGAAGCGGGCGTGGATGCTGCCGTCATCCTCGACGGGCGCGTGCCGCATGCCATGCTGCTGGAAATCTTTACCAAGCGCGGCGCAGGGACATTGGTGCGCGCATAACAGGCGTTGGTGGAATAATCGGGGGCCACGCTTGCCCCGATGATGCCCCGTCGCGTAAAGCAACAAGCAACACGCCGATTGGCGCACGCAAGTTCATATCGGAGACCGCATGGCCCTCGTCATCTATCAGATCCTGAACATCCTGCTGAACGTGGTGTGGTGGATCATCGTGATTCAGGCGATCCTGTCGTGGCTGATCGCGTTCAACGTGATCAACACCTACAACGACTTCGTGCGTAACGCGCTCTATGCACTCGACCGCATGACGCAGCCGATCTATCGCCCCATCCGCAAGATACTGCCCGATCTGGGTGCGCTCGACCTGTCGCCGATGGTTGTGTTGCTGGCCGTCTATATTCTGCAGCGGGTTATTTTGCCAGCGATCTTCAACCCGCTTATCGTGGGATGATCCCCTGGCGGCAGGATGGTGACGGCATTGTTCTGGCCGTTCGCCTGACGCCGCGCAGTGCCTCTGAGGGCTTCAAAGGCCTTCGCACCGACGAACATGGCGCAGTCTGGTTGCAGGCAATGGTGCGCGCGGTGCCCGAAAAGGGAAAGGCCAATGCTGCGCTGATTGGCTTGCTGGCGAAGACACTCAAAATCCCCGCCGGGGCGATTTCACTGGAAGCGGGTGACACCAACCGTCTAAAGCGGCTGCGGATAACCGGCGGCGCGGACTGCATCGCGCGCCTCTCTCAACTGATGGACGAGATATGACGATCGGCAGGACTATCGACGGCAAGGCTTTTGCAGCGCAATTGCGCGCGCGGGTTGCGCTGGGGGTCGAGGCTTTCGTGGCGTCGCAGGGTCGCAAGCCGGGGCTGGCCGTCGTGCTGGTCGGCGAAGATCCGGCGAGCAGCGTCTATGTCCGCAACAAGGGCAAGATGACGGTCGAAGCGGGCATGGAGAGTTTCGAGTTCAAGCGGCCCGCCACCATCGGTGCGGACGAGTTGCTGGAGCTGGTCGAAGAACTGAACGGCGACGACCGGATCGACGGCGTTCTCGTACAACTGCCCCTGCCCAAGCATATCGACGAAGCGGCTGTTATCGCGGCAATCAACCCGGACAAGGATGTCGACGGGTTTCATGTCATCAACAGCGGCAAGCTGGCGGTGGGCGAGCCGGGCATGGTCCCCTGCACGCCGCTGGGTTGCCTGATGCTGCTGAAGGACGAGTTGGGCGATCTTTCCGGGCTGGAAGCGGTGGTCATCGGGCGGTCGAACATTGTCGGTAAGCCGATGGCGCAGTTGCTGCTCAACGAAAGCTGCACCGTTACCATCGCGCACAGCAAGACGCGCGATCTCGCCTCCGTCGTGCATCGCGCCGATATCGTGGTCGCCGCCGTCGGGCGCGCGGAAATGGTGAAGGGCGAATGGATCAAGCCGGGCGCGACCGTGATCGACGTGGGCATCAATCGCGTTCCGGCAGCAGAAGAGGGCAAGAGCAAGATCGTCGGCGATGTGGCGACGGCTGAAGCGATCCTCCACGCGCGCGCGATTACGCCGGTGCCGGGTGGCGTGGGGCCGATGACGATTGCGGTGCTGTTGCGCAATACTTTGGTGGCGGCCCATGCGCGGCTGGGCCTGGCTGCGCCTGAAGGCTTGTGAAGCGTATCGCTCTGGCGCTGGTGCTGATGGCGGGCGGGGCGCAGGCTGCGAAGCCGCCGATGCGCCTGTCCGCCAACCCCAGCGCTGTCGTCGCCGCAGAGATCGCGTTCAATCGGCTGGCACAGGACAAGGGGCAATGGACCGCCTTTCGCGAGACCGCCGCCAAGGATGCCGTGATGTTCGTGCCGGACATGGTGAACGCGCAAGCCTGGCTGAAAGGCCGCAAGGATCCGCCCGCTTCGGTCAAGTGGCAGCCGGAAAAGGTGCTGATGTCGTGCGACGGTAGCATCGGCGTCACCACCGGACGCTGGCAGCAGCCCGATGGCACCCAAGGCTATTTCACGACGATCTGGCGGCGCGACGAAAAGGGCCGCTGGAAATGGGTGCTCGATCATGGCGATGCCGTGGCCGCGCCGCCCCCTGCGCCCGATTTCATAGCGACGCGGCTTGCGATCTGTCCGCGCGGGATGCGTCCGCCGCCACCGCCTGCTGCGGACGTAAAGCCGGTCGCCACACCGGGCATCGGTGCGTCCGAAGACGGCAGCCTGAAATGGACAACCGAAGTGCGTGCCGACAAATCGCGCCGCATCACCATTTCCCTTATGAACAATGCTGCCTATGAAGAGGCCTTGATTAACGACGTGGCGGCCCCGGCATCATGATGGAATTGTTCATATCCGCTTTCATCACGCTGTTCGTGGTGATCGATCCGCCCGGTTGCGCACCGATCTACGCCAGCGTGACCAGCGGCGCGAGCGACCTGCAGCGGCGGTCGATGGCGATCCGCGCGGTCGTGATCGCGACCGGCATCCTGCTGGTCTTTGCGATCTGGGGCAAGCAACTGCTGGGCGTGCTGGGGATCGACCTCAACAGCTTCCGTATAGCGGGCGGCATCATGCTGTTCCTGATAGCAATGGACATGGTTTTCGAAAAGCGCACCCAACGCCGTGAGGACCGCGCGCAGAAGATCGCCGATACGCCGGAGATCGAGGACGTGTCGGTCTTCCCGATGGCCATGCCGATGATCGCCGGGCCGGGATCGATCGCCACCGTCATGCTGCTGATGGCGCGGGCGAACGGTCTGAGCGAGCGGATGGTCGTGCTTGGCGCATTGGCCACGGTGCTGCTTATGATGCTGGTCGCGCTGGTGGCTGCAGGGCCGCTGATGAACTTGCTCGGCAAGAAGATCGAAGCGGTTATCACGCGGTTGCTGGGCGTGTTGCTGGCGGCGCTGGCGGCGCAATTCGTGATCGACGGATTGAAGGCGAGTTTCTGACAACGCCGTGAATTTTTCGGTGCCGGTTGGAACAGCTATCCCGCCGACCTGTTACCTCTGCATCCAAAGACAGGAGCAGATATGACAGACCAGACACCCGCCAAGGTTTTGATCATGGCGACCGACGGCTTCGAGCAGTCCGAATTGTTCGAACCGCGCAAGGCCCTTCTCGACGCTGGCTATGACGTTACGCTGGCGTCCGTTGCGCTCGACCCGATCCAGGGCATGGAGCATGACGAGAAAGGCGACACGATCACGCCAGATATCGTGTTGGCCGACGTGCAGCCGGACGATTACGATATGCTCGTCCTGCCCGGCGGCGTGGCCAATCCCGACACGCTGCGGATGGAAAAGGACGCCATCGATATCATCCAGGCGTTCTTCGACCGCGATGCTACGGTAGCGGCCATCTGCCATGCGCCGTCATTGCTTGCCGAAGCCGATGTGCTGGATGGGCGCAAGGTAACATCCTGGCCATCGATCCGCACCGATCTGCGCAATGCAGGCGCGCAGGTCGTCGATCAGGAAGTGGTCATCGACGGCAACCTCATCACCAGCCGCAACCCGGATGACATCCCGGCCTTCAACAAGGCTATCGTCGCGGCTGTAAAGTCGTAGTTTATATTGGCGAGGTTGGTGGAGCCGAGCGGGATCGAACCGCTGACCTCGTCATTGCGAACGACGCGCTCTCCCAACTGAGCTACGGCCCCAACGCGTTTGGCTATAAGCGGGGCGATGCGGCGTTGCAACGCCCTTTTCCTGCAATGGAATAGCCGGGTCGTGCTAAGATAAAGCGCGCTCACAGTTACGATCAAAGGAGACGTTTATGGCCCGTGCATGGTGCCTGACCAGCCGCCCGCAAGGTCTGCCGACGCAGGACAATTTCGCGCTGAAGGCGATTGACGACCGCGCGCTGGCCGAAGGGGAAATCCGCGTCCGCAACCTTTGGCTGTCGGTCGATCCCTATATGCGCGGGCGGATGAACGACATTAAAAGCTATGTCCCGCCGTTCGAAATCGATGCGCCGATGACCGGCGGCGCGCTGGGCGAAGTGATCGAGAGCCGGAACGGCGGCTTTGCCGTAGGTGACCGGGTGCTGCACATGGGCGGCTGGCGCGATGAAGCAATCGTCGATGCGGGCCTGACGCCGGTGAAACTGCCGCAGAGCGACCTGCCAGTCGAATCGTGGTTGCACATCATGGGGCTGACCGGCGCAACGGCGTGGATCGGTCTGCTGAAGATCGCGCAGGCAAAGGCAGGCGACCGGGTGTTCGTGTCGGCAGCGGCAGGCGCAGTCGGATCGGTGGCGGTGCAGATCGCGAAGGCCAAGGGCATGACGGTCATTGGATCGGCCGGCGGTCCGGACAAATGCGCCTGGGTCAAGCAACTGGGGGCGGACGCAATGATCGACTACCGCGCCGGTCCGGTGCTGGACCAGTTGCGTGCAGCGACCCGCGACGTGGGCGGCCGGATCGACGTGTATTTCGACAATGTCGGTGGCGATCATCTGGATGCGGCGCTGGCCATGTCGACCAAGGATGCGCGCTTTGCCATTTGCGGCATGATCGACGGGTATAATAGCGGCACGCCACTGACGCTGAAGTTCGCGAACCTCATCATCATCAACCGCATCCGCATCGCCGGTTTTCTCTATTCCGATCATATGGCGGACCTGCCCGCTTTTCAGGCGGACATGGGAGAGATGATAAAGGCCGGGCAAGTGGTGTCGCACGAGACCGTCTATGACGGGCTGGAGCGGACACCGGAGGCTTTTCTGGGCCTGTTCAACGGCGCCAACATGGGCAAGATGCTGGTCAGGCTTTGACCGTTTGACGGCAGCGCTGTTTTAAGCGGCGCTGCTGTTAAACCCGAAAGCCAGGAAGTCCGGCATCGGGCCGTTCCAGCCGTCGTCGGGACCGTCATCCTGATTGGTATCGCGACGACGCGACGGTGGCGCATCGCGGCGCGGCTCAGCGCGGGGTGCGGGAGCCGGACGTGCTTCGGTGCGCGGCGCAGCGATGACCGGTTCGGACTCCGTCGCCAATACAGGTTCGGCTTTGGGCTCGGCTTTCGGAGCAGCCTGGGGCTTCTCGCTTTTGGCGGCAGGCTTGCGCGCGCGTCTGCTCTTGGCGGGCGCGGCAGGCGCATCTTCGCCATCGACCTCGGCAGCAACGGCGGCGGCTTTTTCACCGCCGAAGATCGGGATTTTCGTACCGATTAGTTTCTGGATATTGTCCAGCGCCTCGGCGTCTTCCGGCGTGACGAAGGTGTAGGCAACGCCGGTTGCCCCGGCGCGGCCGGTGCGGCCGATGCGATGGACGTAATCGTCGGGATGCCAGGGCGCGTCATAGTTGAACACATGGCTGACGCCCTTGATATCCAAACCGCGAGCAGCAACGTCCGACGCGACGAGGACGTTCACGTCGCCGCGCTTGAACCGATCCAGTTCGGCGATGCGGGACCCCTGATCCATGTCGCCATGAATTTCGCCCGACCGCACGCCGCTCTTTTGCAGCGTCTTGTTCAAGTCGCGGACAGTGGTCTTGCGGTTGCAGAAGATGATCGCGTTGGTCACATCCTCGGCCTTGAGCATGTGGGCGATCATGTCGCGCTTCTTGCGCGATTCGACCTTCACCAGCCACTGGGTGATGTTGATGCTGGCGGACGCGGGCCGCGCCACTTCGATCGACTTGGGGTTCGAGAGGAACTTGTCGGCCAGCTTCTTGATAACCGGCGGCATCGTTGCGGAGAACAGCAGCGTCTGCCGCTGGGCAGGCAGCTTGGTGCAGATTTCTTCGATATCGGGGATGAAGCCCATGTCGAGCATACGGTCGGCTTCGTCGATGACGAGTAGCGAGCAGCCGTTGAGCATGATCTTGCCGCGACCGAACAGGTCCATCAGGCGGCCCGGCGTCGCAATCAATACGTCCACGCCCTTTTCAAGCGCCGCAAGCTGATCGCCCATCGACACGCCGCCGATAAGGAGCGCCATCGAAAGCTTGTGATATTTGCCGTACTTCTCAAAATTCTCGGCAACCTGCGCAGCGAGTTCACGCGTGGGCTCAAGAATCAGGGAACGCGGCATCCGCGCGCGGCTGCGGCCATGCGCCAGGATGTCGATCATCGGCAGCACGAAGCTGGCCGTCTTGCCCGTGCCCGTCTGGGCAATGCCGACGATGTCCTTCATCATCAGCACGGACGGAATAGCCTGCGCCTGAATAGGCGTCGGGGTGTCGTAGCCGGCCTCTGTGACCGCCCTTAACAATTCATCGGATAGGCCGAGATCGGCAAAATTCATTCATATGTCCGGAATAAGAGGGCCACGCGAGTGTGCGGGCCCGGTCAAAGCTGGCTGGCCAATGCGGAAATAGTGGCCGATTGTCAAGAAAATCCGGGCTGCGACGCCCGATCCTACGCTATTCTATCGCTCCGGGACCAGTCGTTTGAAACTCTCCACTTCGCATGTCAGGCCGCTGCGCGCCTGAATATAGTCCCGCCCCGCGCAAAGCGATCCATCGTCGGTCGGTTCGATATAGAAGCCAGCGTAGAAATCCGCTGCCCGGCATTGTTTGCCGAAACGCGCGCGAAAACGCTGATTGTTCGACAGGATCAGGTCGACGCTGTTGCGCCCACCCAAGGCCGCGGAACGCACCGACTTGATCGCGACACAGCGCGGCCCTTTCTTCTCATCCCACTCCTGAGGCTCAGGGGGCGGAGTCGGTTGGCCTGCGCGCGGCTGACGAACGAGAGGCACACGAATGATCACCCGCTGCTCGATTCTAAGCTGAGCGAATTCGACAGGCGCACCGACCGGGGCCAATAACAAGGCAATGGCAGAATGAAACAACATAGTCCCCCTGGGGAATATCATGCCCTACGCAGCGGCGGTTGAACAACCGATGAATTCCGGGGCATAACGAGTCTATGATTTCTTCCGATAGCCTTTCGCGCTTTGCGGCCCTGCTCGGCCCCAAGGGTTTTACCGACGATGCCGACGATATCGCGCCGTGGCTGACCGACTGGCGCGGGCGATATCATGGCCATGCCGTAGCGATGCTGTCGCCTGCCAGCACGCAGGAGGTTGCCGCGTGCATGACGCTGGCGTCCGAACTGGGCATCGCGCTGGTGCCGCAGGGGGGGAACACATCGATGGTCGGGGGCGCGACGCCGCCGATGGACGGAAGCGCGCTGATCCTGTCGCTGCGCCGGATGAACGCGATTCGCAGCATCTCATCAGACGATAATCTGGCGGTGTGCGAAGCGGGGGTGATTCTGTCGGTGCTGCACGATGCCGCCGAGGGGATCGGCCGGCGCTTTCCGCTGAGTTTGGGCGCGAAGGGATCGGCGACGATCGGCGGGCTGGTGTCGACCAATGCCGGGGGTACGCAGGTTCTGCGCCACGGGACGATGCGGGCCCTGGTCGAAGGGATCGAAGCGGTCCTGCCTGACGGAAGCATATTCGACGGGCTGGCCGCGCTGAAAAAAGACAATCGCGGATATGACATCAAGCAGTTGCTGGTCGGTGCAGAGGGGACCATCGGCATCGTCACTGCGGCCTCGCTGCGCCTCGTCCCTGCCATTGCCGACCGGGCCGTCGGCTGGATCGGGGTGGACAGCCCGCAGGACGCGCTGGCGCTGCTGCGCCTTCTGGAAACGCGGCTGGGGAATATCGTCGAGGGGTTCGAGGTGATTGCCGACGACGGGCTGGGCCATGTCCTCTCCCACATTCCCGCCACCCGCTGCCCCATCGACACGCGGACGCCTTGGCATGTGCTGATCGAAGTCGACCTGCCCGATGTGCAGACGCCGTCGGCCACCGAGCAACTGGAAGCGGCGCTGGCCGAAGGGCTGGAGACGGGACTTGCCAAGGATGCAGCCATCGCCGCCAACGAAGCGCAGGCGGAAGCCTTCTGGCGGATTCGGGAGTCGCTATCCGAGTCCGAGCGGGCGCAGGGTCCGGCGTTGCAATATGATGTTAGCGTGCCCGTGGCGCGGATGCCCGCATTCATGATCGACACAGCAGCCGCAGCGGAAGCGCGCTTTCCCGGCACGACGGCGTCGTCCTTCGGGCATTTGGGGGATGGCAATGTCCATTTCCATGTCCGTGCACCCAAAGACACGACCGACGGCCCGGCGTGGATCGCCGCGGAAGGCGCAACCATCAATGCCTTCGTCCACGATGCGGTGGTGGCGTCCGGCGGATCGATTTCTGCCGAACATGGCATCGGACAGATGAAGCGCACCGAACTTGCGCGCCTCTCCAGCCCCGCCCATCTGGCGTCGCTCCGCGCCATCAAGGCAGCATTCGACCCCAAGGGGATCATGAATCCGGGCAAGCTGGTGCCGATGGCCGGCGAATAACCCGACACGTAAAATTTATCGTTTGTACGTACAGATGTGTACGTACACCGCGCCTTTTAACCTGATGCCTGCTCAAACGCCGTACCATCCTTGCGGCGATAGCGTCCATCGGGGCCGATGTGCATGTCGATATCGGGATAGTGACATTCGCCCTCCGCGGGGCGGCCGATGGCGATGAAGGTGCAGTCGCTGTCGCTTTCGTTGACGAGGTGATGGCCGTTGCCGTCGTTCTTCGGGAAGACCGCCACGTCGCCGGGGCGCATGTCCGTTCGGCCATTGTCGTCGATCAGCACGGCTGCGCCCGCCAGCATGATGACGACTTCGTCTTCCTCGACATGCCAGTGGCGATGCGCGGACCATGCGCCGGGTTTCAGGACCACATGGCTCATCCCGAATTCGGTCAGGCCTGTGGCGGGCGCGAGCCGCCGATACCAGCGACCGGCCACCGCATCGGCAAATTCGGCCGGATAGCCGGTACGGTTAGCCTGCGGGAGAGCATCGAGGTCGATCTTGGGCATGTGGCGCTCCATCTGGTCAATCGCTGTCACCTTCGCTAACGCACGCGCATGACCCTGACCAGTGCCACTCCCGATCCTTTGGCTCTTGCCGAGCGGCTGATCGCCTGCCCTTCGATCACCCCGGCCACCGGAGCGGTGTTCGACTGCATGGAAGCGATGCTGGCGCCGCTGGGTTTCGCGGTCGAACGGTTCGTTGCGGGCGATGCGCCGGACGGGCCAGTGGAGAATCTGCTGGCCGTGCGCGAAAATGGACCGGGGGCGCATTTCGCCTTTGCCGGGCATCTGGACGTCGTGCCGCCGGGTAATGGCTGGGCCAGCGATCCGTTCGTGCCGGAGGTGCGCGGCGATCTGCTCCACGGGCGCGGTGCGGTGGACATGAAGGGGTCGATTGCATGCTTCTTGGCGGCGCTGGCGCGCAATCCCGATCTGCCCGGCACAGTCAGCCTGATTATCACCGGCGATGAGGAAGGTCCGGCGGTGCACGGCACAGTGGCGCTGATGGAGCGGATGGCTGCGCGCGGGATCGTGCCGGACCTGTGTCTGGTCGGCGAGCCTACGTCGGTCAAGCGGCTGGGCGATATGGTGAAGATCGGGCGGCGCGGTTCGGTCAATATGTGGATCACGGTTGAGGGCGCGCAGGGGCATGTCGCCTATCCGCATCTGGCCGACAATCCGATCCCCCTGCTGATCCGCATCCTGTCCGCCATCGAAGCGGTCGAGCTGGACAGCGGTACCGACTGGTTCCAGCCGAGCAATATCGAGATTACTGATATCACCGTGGGCAATCCCGCGACCAATGTGATTCCCGCCCGGGCGACTGCGCGCCTGTCGATCCGGTTCAACGATTGCCACAGCGGCGCGGGCTTGGTGGAGCGGATCGAGGCCATTGTGCAGACCGAAGGCGGGACGCTGACGGCGAAGATCAGCGGCGAGCCGTTCCTGACACCGCCGGGCGCCTTTTCCTCTCTCATCAGCGATGCCATCGAAAGCGCGACGGGCATCGTGCCGGAGCTATCGACCACTGGCGGCACATCCGACGCGCGGTTCCTCTCGCGCCTGTGTCCGGTGGTGGAATTCGGGCTGTGCAACGCGACGATGCACAAGCTGGACGAAGCGGTGGCTGTCGAAGATCTAGAAACGCTGACGGCGATTTACGCAGATATCCTGCGGCGCGCGGCTCAGGCTTCGCGCGCTTCGGCCTGATTATTACCGAAACGTCCGAGATAGGCGGACTCATTCGCGGGATGGGCGATATGATAGCCCTGAAACACCGTGCAGCCAGCCACGCGCAGGATATCGACCTGCTCCTGACTTTCGACGCCTTCGATCACGACTTCGAGACCCAGCCCCTGAATGAGCGCGATTACGGCGCTGCAGATCGTGCGCGCTTCGGCGGAGCTTGCGATATCGCGGACGAGGCTGCGGTCGATCTTCACTCTGTCCACGGGCAGATCGCGCAGGCGCGCGAGGTTGGAATAGCCCGTGCCGAAATCGTCGATGGCGATCCGCACCCCGATGTCGCGCAAGGCGTGCAACTGATCGATCAGTCGTTCGTCCATTTCCATCGCAAGCGATTCGGTGATTTCCAGCTCGATCCGATCGGCGGGCGTGCCGTGCCGCGCCATGGTGTGGCGCAGGCGCAGGAAGAAATCGGCCTGTGACAGTTCGCGGGTCGAGATGTTGATGGCAACGCGCTGATCCAGCCCCTGCCGCGCCCAGCGGGCTGCCGTCTCGCACACCTGATCCATGATCCAGTCGCCAAGCTCCACGATGACGCCGCTTTCCTCCGCAACCTGCACGAAGGTGGCGGGCATCAGCATGTCGCGGTCGGGATGCGCCCAGCGTACCAGTGCTTCGGCAACGACCACGCGCCCCTGCCCGACATCGAGCTGCGGCTGAAATTGCAGGAGGAACTCGCCACGCTCCAACGCAATGCGCAGATCCCGTTCCAGCTCGGCCTTGCCCGCTGCCTCCTGCGCCAGTGCGGCGGTGAACGTCTCGACCTTGCCGCCGCCGATGCTCTTGGCATGATACATGGCGATGTCGGCTGAGCGCAGCAGGGCGCTCAGGGTTTCGCCATGGTCGGGATAATAAGCGATGCCGATAGATGCGCCCAGATCGATCTGCTGCCCGCCCAGGTCGAACGGCTCGCCCAAGGCAAACTGGATTGCACGCGCGATGCGTTCTGCAGCGGCGTGGCTGGGAATGTCAGGGAAGAACAAGGTGAACTCATCGCCCGCCAACCGCCCGACAACGGCATCGCCTGCCCCGGCCTGTAGCTGGCTGACCACCACCTCCCGCAGTCGACCGGCGACGCGGGCGAGCAACTGATCGCCGGTTGCATGGCCGAAGGTGTCGTTCACCGCCTTGAACCCGTCGAGATCCAGAAAGAACATGGCGGCGGGACGGTCGATGGCGCGATCGAGGATCAGGCTTTCGACCTGGCGGCAAAAGCTCATGCGATTGGGCAGGCCCGTGACGGCATCGAACATGGCAAGCAGGTGGATGTTATCGAGACTGGCGCGTACCTGGCTGAAGAGGCTGTCCATCGCCACAGCGAGATCCGGCAGATCGCGGCGGATGACCTGAATCACGGGCGTCTGGAGATCGCCATGGGCTGCGGCGACCAGACGCTCGGTCGCGCTTTCGACGGATGCGGCGATGCCCAGCATGCTGCGACGCGCCGAAGCCCAGCTCAAAACACCGCACAGAACCGCTGCGATCAGGGCATAGCCGAGCGGATGCAGGCCGCCACGCGCCGATCCACCCGCCACCAAGGCCAGGATAAAGGCAACCGCCCCAGCGCCAACCGCAAAAGCGACCGCGCGATTCCTGAAGGTGATGCTTTGCACCAGTCCCCTAAATATTGCCGTTGGATCGGTCCGCATACCGCGCGGAATGGGCCGGTTATGAGTCCCATTGGTTAAGAAAATCCCACCAAGGGCGGCATCATCGGCAGATTATTTTTTGCGCCGCAATATGATGTAGAGCGCGCCGTCCCCGCCGTGGCGCGGATGGGCCGAGCGCACACTGGCGATCGCATCGGCATGGGGGCTGGTATCGAGCCAGTGATTGATCTCCGCGCGGATTGCGCCGCGCTGCCCGGAGCCGCCATTTTCCCTGTTCGCGCGGGGCTTTCCGGTGACTACAAGCAATATCCGCACATCCTGCCCACGCGCCGATGCCAGTGCCTGATTGAGACGGACATGGGCAGCGGACAGGCTGTGGCCGTGCAAGTCGATGGCCATTTCCGGTGCCAGCGCGCCGCGCTTGATCTGCTTTTCCCAGCGGTCATCCAGCACCGCGGCAGGGCGTCTGGCAGGTTGAGGAAGCAGGGGCAGCACAGGCGAATGTGTTAACGAATGGGTCGCCATTTTCGGCGGCGGCGCAGAGGCCACCTCCGGTGTCGAAATGGATGCGCCGGTGCGATAGGGCCGCACGCTTTGTGCGAGCCGCGCCCAGAGCGTGCGCTCCTCAGCGGAGAGGCGGCGTCCGGCCATCACTCATCATCGTGGATTGCGCCGTTACCCGTGCGACGGTGCCGATGGGCAGGAGCAGCAGAGCGCTGCCCCGTGCCGCCATGCCGCCCGCTATCGCGCGGGCACGCTCGCCAGCGCCCCAGAAGGTATCGACGCGGTTCGGCCCCTTGATCGCGCCGCCGGTATCCTGCGCAATCCAGATGCCATTGGGCTCGGCGCGATCCATCGACAGCAGGATCGGCGCACCGAGCGGGATATAGCGCGGATCGGCGGCAACCGATGCTTCGGCTGTAACCGGCAGGCCAAGCGCGCCGAGCGGCCCTGCGCCGGTCAGTTCCTTGAAGAAAACGAAGCTCTTGTTCTCGTCCATGATCGCTGCGCCTTCGACCGGGTTGGCACGCAAATACGCCATGA
Organism: Sphingobium sp. BS19; assembly: GCF_027925545.1. Taxonomy (NCBI): domain Bacteria; kingdom Pseudomonadati; phylum Pseudomonadota; class Alphaproteobacteria; order Sphingomonadales; family Sphingobiaceae; genus Sphingobium; species Sphingobium sp. BS19. The sequence goes on along the minus strand of NZ_BSEF01000004.1, from coordinate 154,268 downwards.
TATCCTGCATCGACCCAGCCTGAATAAGCCCGCGATCCTTCATCAGCTTGCCGATGCCGGTGTAATCGCGCCCGTTCTGCGTTTCGTAGCCGATCCGCATGATGCCGCCATCGGGCAGGCGCAGGCGTCCGCTGCCCTGCACCTGAAGGAAGAAGAATTCGACGGGATCGGCGGCCCAGGCGACGATCGGCGCGCGTCCGGCCAGCGATCCTTCGACGATCTGCTCACGCGCGTCGAAAGGTACGAATGTGTTGCCGGTGACCTTGCCGCGAATGGTCTTGCCCTTCAGCGCATCGCTGAACTGGCCCAGATCCACATCGATCAGATCGACGGGTCGCCCGTAGATGGGGACAGCATAGCCGGCGCGCTGGGTGCGCGATCCGGCGATTTCCGGTTCGAAATAGCCGGTGGCGAACGCTTTGCCGTCGCCGACCTGCGCGCTTTCGAAATAGCGGGAGAAGAATTCGGTGGCGGTCGTGTCGGGCCAGCTTGACGCCGCGCTGCACGCCTGCTGCCAGTCGGCACCGCGTGTCAGGCCGCTCTGGTCATTGCGGCGGAGCAGCGAAGGGCAGGATATGCGGAAAGCCTGGAGTGCCAAGCGCGAGCGTTCGCCGGATGGGAGCAAGTCCGCAATCGGCGGACCGGCGACGAGGCCTGCGCCAAGGGCGTTGTCGCCCGCGACAACGGGCACGGCAGGCGTTGGCACAGTCGGGCGAGGCGTGGCGGGCTTTGGGCGCGCGGCAGTATCGGTTGAGGGTCGAGCGGGCGCTGGGCGATTGGAACTGGCCGGGATCACGCCGCCCGCACATGCGGAGAGCGCCGCCGCAAGGAGCAGCGCCGCACCCGACCGGAGGAAGCTCATGCTTCCTCGTCTGTTTCAGTCAGTTTCCAGTTGGGATCGGTAGCGCGCAGATCGCGGCTGAACGTCCAGACATCGTGGGTCGGCACGGCGTCGGTCATCGACCCGGCAATGATGTTGCCATCCTTGTCGCGCGTGATGGCAGCGATATCGGCATCGAAACGCATGGTGACATGCGCGATGCGGCCACTCAGCACGGCTTCGGTGATGATAGCCTTGTCGATGCGGACGAGCCGATTTTCCAGCGTTTCGCCTGCAGCCTCGCGGGCGGCAATGGCTTCTTCGAACGACGCCAGCACATCGGCATCGCACAGCCATGCCAGATCCTCGCGGTCGCCGCGCCAGAAAGCTTCGAGCACCATGCGATAGGCGGTCTTTGCGCCATCGATGAATTGCGGCACGTCGAAACGACGATCCGCCGCGATCAGCGCGCGAACGCCAACGTCCGCACCCGGCGCAAGCATGCCATCGGACAGACGCACATTGTCCGTACCCTGTTCACCGGCATTGCGCGGCTGAAGCACGGACACTTTCGCCCGGTCGTCCGCCTGCAACGGCGCGGGTTGCTGCTCATGCCCCGTGCGCTTGCCGAGCACGGAATAGAGCCGCAGGGCCAGAAAGCCGGCGACGAGAGCGAGTATGACAATAACGTACACTGTGCTTTTACAACCTTCGCAAGCGTGAGTTGCCCCAACATAGGCATGTTCGGGCGTAGATTCAAATGGCGATCACCCGGTATAACAAACGCCATGCCCGTATAGTTGCGCCTTAAGTCGCCATTGCCCTGCGTTCGGGCCCCTGCTAAGCGGCCGCATCACTGTCGCGCCGGGTGCGCTGGGCTTTCCGGTGGCGGCGACCATGGACAATAAGGACGATATCATGGCGGATCAGGCCGATACCCACGACGCACTGGCCAATGGCGCGGACACCACGCCCCAGATCGGGCTCATCACCCAATATGTGAAGGATCTGTCGTTCGAAAATCCGAACGCGCCCGCCGTGTATCAGTGGCAGTCGCAGCCCAATATCGACGTGCAGTTCAACATCGGCGCCGATCAGGTAGCCGACGACGTGCATGAAGTCGCGCTGAAGATCGAAGTGAAGGCAACGACCGACGACGGCACCGCCTTTGCCGTCGAGCTGGTCTACGCTGGTTTGTTCGGGATGCGCAACGTTCCCGAAGATCAGATTCAGCCGTTCATGCTGGCCGAAGCGCCGCGCCTTCTCTTCCCCTTCGCCCGCCGGATCCTGTCGGATGCCGTGCGTGACGGTGGCTTCCCGCCGCTGCTGCTCGATCCCATCGATTTCCAGGCGTTGTATCTGCAGCAGGCGCAAGCCGCCGGACAGTTGGTGGATGCACCCGTCGGGAATGCGTAAGACTTTACCACTTCTAATACCGTTCGGGCTGAGCCTGTCGAAGCCCCTTCCTTTTTCCAAGGAAGAAAAGCCCTTCGACAGGCTCAGGGCGAACGGCTGATGGGTGGTGTGCATATATGGGCCTGTTAAGAGCCACCGGCACCATTGGCGGATTGACGCTGGTCAGCCGCATCCTGGGCATGGTCCGCGATATGCTCGTGGCGCGCTATCTGGGCGCGGGACTGGCGTCCGACGCCTTTCTGATTGCTTGGCGGCTGCCCAATCTGTTCCGCGCGCTCTTTGCCGAAGGCGCATTCGCCGCCGTGTTCGTGCCGATGTTCAATCGCACGATGGCGGAAGGCGACAAATTAGAGCCGGGGAGCGGCAAGGCCGCTGCCGTGGCGTTTGCCGGACAGATATTGTCCGTGCTGTTGCCGGTCGTGCTGGTCTTCACGCTCATCATGATGGTCGCGGCGGCGCCGGTCGTGTGGGCGATGACGGGCGGCTTTCCCGATGGCGGGCCGGAGAAATTCGATCTGGCGGTGAACCTCACCCGGATCACCTTCCCGTATCTCGCGCTCATCAGTCTGGTGTCGTTGCTGGGCGGCATTCTCAATTCACTCGACCGATTCTGGGTCAACGCCGCCGCGCCGGTGCTGCTCAACGTCTGCATGATCGGGGCGGTGATTTTCTTCCGGGGCGATACGCCGGTCGAGACAGCCTATACGCAGGCCGTGGCTGTGACGATATCGGGCCTCGCGCAATTGCTGTGGCTGATGTGGTCGTGTCGGCAGGCCGGGGTCGTGCTGAAACTGGGCATGCCGCGCCTGTCGCCGCAAGTGAAGCGGATGCTGGCGCTGATCGGCCCGGCGGCATTGGGCGCGGGGGCTATTCAGTTCAACCTGCTGATCTCCACATCGCTCGCTGCACGGTTTCTGCCGCAAGGCGCGGTGAGTTACCTTTACTATGCCGACCGGCTGAACCAGTTGCCGCTGGGCCTGATCGGGATCGGCGTGGGCACCGCGATACTGCCCGCGCTTTCGCGCCAGATCGGGTCGGGCAATGAAGCCGCGGCCTCACACACGCAGAACCGCGCGCTGGAACTGGCGCTGTTCCTTGCGCTGCCCGCCGCCGTGGCGCTGTGCATTTCGGCGGTGCCGCTGATCCGCGGGCTGCTGGAACATGGCGCATTCACCGCCGCCGACACCATCGGCACGGCGGGCGCGCTCTCGGCCTTTGCATTGGGCGTTCCGGCCTATGTGCTGATCAAGGTGCTGACGCCCGGCTTCTATGCGCGGCAGGACACGAAGACGCCGGTGCGCGTTGCGGTGTTCTCCATGCTGTTCAACCTTGTCGGCAATCTGGTGCTGATCTGGCCGCTGGGACATGTGGGCGTGGCCGTATCGACCGCCGTCGCCGCATGGGTGAATGTGCTGGTACTCTACTGGCTGCTCCATCGCCGCGATCAGTTGCGGATGGATGCACGGTTCAAGACCAAGGCGATCCGGATCATCGGTGCAAGTGCCGCGATGGGCGTGGCGCTGTGGTTCCTCAATCCGTTGCTCGATCCGTACATGGCGAAGAGCGTGACCGAGCGAGTCATTGCCCTGATGCTGTTGTGCGGGATCGGCGGGCTGGTCTATGGGGTGGCGGCGCTGGTCCTTCGCACCTATGCGCTTTCCGAACTTCGGTCGCTGTTTCGGCGACCCAGCAAGACGAACTGAGACAACACATGCGCGTTCTTTCCGGCATCCAGCCCACCGGCAATCTGCACCTTGGCAATTATCTCGGCGCGATCCGTAACTGGGTGAAGATGCAGGATGAGATGGCCAGCGGGAGCCAGTGCTTCTTCTTCCTTGCCGACATGCATTCGATCACCGTGCATGAGGAGCGCGCCCAGCGACTGAAGAATGTGCGGGAGATGGCCGCCGCGCTGATCGCCGCCGGGATCGACCCCGATCGCAGCGTGCTGTTCAATCAGGCGCGGGTGCCTGCCCATGCAGAGCTGGCCTGGTTGCTCAATGGCACTGCGCGGATCGGCTGGCTCAACCGCATGACGCAGTTCAAGGACAAGGCAGGCAAGAATCGCGAAGGCGCTTCGGTGGGCCTGTTCGTTTATCCTGTGCTGCAGGCCGCCGACGTGCTGCTGTATCAGGCGACACATGTGCCGGTGGGCGAGGACCAGAAACAGCATCTGGAGCTGACCCGCGACATCGCGGTGAAGTTCAACACCGATTTCGGCGTAGACCTGTTCACGCTGCCCGAGCCGATCATCCCCAAGGAAACCGCACGCATCATGTCGCTGCGCGATGGTAGCGCGAAAATGTCGAAATCCGATCCGTCGGATATGAGCCGCATCAACCTGACCGACGACGACGACACCATCGCGAGCAAGGTGCGCAAGGCGAAGAGCGACGCGGATGTGCTGCCCGAAACCTATGCCGATCTGGCGGAGCGGCCCGAAGCGAAGAACCTGGTGGGCATATTCTCGGCGATGACCGGGGACAGCACCGATGCGATCTGCGCCCGATTCGCAGGCCAGGGGTTCGGCGCGCTCAAGCCTGCGCTGGCCGATGTGCTGGTCGAGTCGCTGCGGCCCATCCGCCAGCGGTTCGAAGCGCTGAAAAATGATGACGTGGCGCTGGACGCCATTCTTCAGAAAGGCGCGGCGAAAGCGAGCGCTGCGGCAGAACCCACGCTGCGCGGGGCTTATGACGCCGTTGGCCTGATGCGCTGAGTAGATCGCCGCTCCTAAAACTCTTTTCCCCGATGAGACGTTTCTGATCGGCGTTCAATCGCCGTTCAGTTGCGCTTTGCTATGCGAACTCTCATATGTAGGCGGGGAGTGCCGGAAACGGCCATAAGCAGGATCATATCTATGTCTAGATTTCGGAAAATCGGCCTTCTCGCAGCCCCCGCTCTGGCGCTGGTTGCGCTGGCGGGCTGCACTCAGAATTTCAACGCGAATGTGGCGCGCTTCCAGCAACTGCCCGCGCCGCAGGGGCAGAGCTTCGCTGTGGTAGCGGATGACCCGCGTTTGGCCGGCGGTCTGGAATTCGCGCAATATGCGAGCGTCGTGTCGTCCCGCATGGCGCAGCTGGGTTATGTACCCGCTGCCGATCCGGCGACCGCGAACCTGATCGTGCGGATGCGGTACGATGTCGACAATGGCCGTGAAAAGGTCCGCAGCACCGGCGGTGGTTGGGGCGGCGGCTGGGGTGGTGGCTGGGGCGGCTGGGGCCGTGGCGGCTATGCCGGTTTCTATGGCCCGCGCCGGTTCGGCTATGGCTTCTACGATCCGTTCCTGTTCGGCCCCGGCTTCAACGACGTCAGCAGCTACACCGTATATACAAGTCAGCTTGAGCTGAAGATCGAGGAAGCGGGCAGCGGCAAGCGGTTGTTCGAAGGCACCGCGTCGGCGCAGTCGCTCAGCAATCGCCTGACTTATCTGGTTCCCAACCTTGTCGAAGCCATGTTTACAGATTTCCCGGGTCGCAGCGGTGAAAATGTTAAGATTACTGTGGCACCAGAGCCTAAGTAGCGCGTTACATGGTTTAGGTGTTGGCTCCCAAGCACACCTGAATGTGGCCCGGCGGTTCGCTTCGAATCGTCGGGCTTTCTTTATATTTGGCGATGTGCCGCCATCGCCGGTTCTGCGGCCTATACAAAAATTTAATTACTCAAGCGCAATGGTGTTCTGTCACTGCAGAAAGAAGGCCATTCATATCCATGTTGCGGCGCATCACGCCAAGCCAAGTTCGGCTCGGCATGTTTATCCAGAAATTCGAGGGCGGCTGGCTGTCGCACCCTTTCTGGCGCGCGCGTTTCCTTCTTTCCGACGCTGAAGACCTTCGGAAAATCCTCGACAGTGACATCGATGCCGTGTGGATCGACGACGAGAAAAGCGCCATCGCACCGGCCCGGCGGGAACGCACCCCGGCCCCCGAAATCAGCGAATCGGTGGGCGACCGAATCAAGAATGCGCGGGAGGCCGCCATCCGCGCGCTCCCGGCCCCTTCCCGTCTCCAGACCGACAAACGGGCCGCAGCGCAGACTGTGCTGCGTGCCAAGCAAGTCGTCAAACAGGTATTCGATGGCATAAGAATGGGCAAAGCGGTGCGATCCGCCGACGTGATCGCGGTGGTCGAGGATATATCCGCGTCGCTCGCCCAAAACCGTTCCCTGCTGCTCGGCATCGCACGTCTCAAGTCCAAGGACGAATATACCTATCTTCATTCGGTGGCCGTGTGCGCGCTGATGGTCAATCTGGCGCGGGAAATCGGGCTGGACGATGCGGCGGCGCGGGATGCGGGCATGGCCGGCCTGCTGCACGATGTCGGCAAGATGGTGGTGGCCGAAGCGATACTGAACAAGCCCGGTCCGCTCACCGACCATGAATTTGGAGAGATCCAGCGCCACACGGTCGACGGACATGCCCTTCTCAAGAAAGGGAGCGCCATTCCCGCCGCCGCGCTGGACGTGTGCCTCAACCATCATGAGAAGATGGACGGCACCGGCTATCCGCACGGGCTGTCGGGCGAAGAAATAAGCCTGCACGCGCGGATGGGTGCGATTTGCGACGTGTACGACGCGATGACATCGCAGCGTTGTTACAAGGCACCGCTTACGCCCGCCGAAACGCTTCCGGCCATGCGTTCCTGGGAAGGGCATTTCGATTCCGCCCTTCTGTTCAGCTTCATGCGCAGTCTGGCCTTGTTTCCGCCGGGCATGCTGGTCCGTCTGGGAACGGGTCATCTGGCCGTTGTGTTACCCAACGGTCGGCGCGGTTCCCGCGTGCGGGTAAAGGCGTTCTACGTGATTGCCGACGGACGCTTCGTCGATCCCTTCGAAGTGATTATTTCCGACACCCAGACCGCCAATCAGATCATGGGCGAGGAAGACCCCGCTGCATGGGATTTGCGTGGCTGGCCAGTGCTGCGCGAAACGATCATGGCAGAAGGCACCGTCGACAAAAGCGCGGCCGCTTAACCTTCCAACTGCCGCAACAACGCGCGGACGTCGGCATCGATATCCGGATTCGATTCGCGCAAAGCCTCGATCGTGCGGACTGCGTGGATCACCGTCGAATGATCGCGCCCGCCGAAAATCCGGCCGATTTCGGGCAAGGAACGCGGCGTCATCTTCTTGGCGAGATACATGGCGACCTGACGCGGGCGGGCGATGGCGCGGGCGCGGCGCTTCGAGCGCATTTCCGAGGCATCGATCCGGTAATGCGCGGCACAGGCCTTCTGAATTTCATCGACGGTGATGCGGCGGGCATTGGCGCGCACGGCATCGGCCAGCATCGCCTGCGCAAATTCCAGATCGACGGTGCGTCCAGTCAACTGGCCATAAGCGAGCAGCTTGTTGAACGCCCCTTCCAGTTCGCGAATATTGCTGCGGATGGAGCGCGCGAGGAAATCGATCACGGCGTCCGGCACCGGCGGGTCGCCCGCAACCAGCCGCTTGGCTTCGAGGATGGCAAGCCGCAAGTCGATACCGGCAGGCTGAATATCAGCGACAAGGCCGCCCGCCAGCCGCGAGAGAATCCGCGGATCGACGGCATCGAGCTGTTGCGGAGCGCGATCCGCGCTGATGACGATCCGCGCGCCGCTTTCGACCAGTTCGTTGATCGTGTGGAGAAACTCCTCCTGCGTTGCGCCCTTGCCTGCGATAAACTGAATATCGTCGATCAACAGCAGGCGCACGGCGCGCAGCCGCGCTTTGAACGCCATCGTTTCATTGGCGCGCATCGCGTTCACGAATTCCATCATGAACCGCTCTGCGGACATATAGACAACCGATGCTTCAGGAGCATGGGCGAGATACGCCCCGGCAATCGCGTGGAGCAGGTGAGTCTTGCCCTGCCCGGTTCCGCCATGAATGAACAGCGGGCTGAAACGCGGTTGCTCCGGCGCGGCCATTGCCTGCGCAGCGGAATAGGCGAGTTGATTGCTTTCGCCCGTGATGAAGCTGGCGAAATCATGACGCGGCAGGAAGGAAGGCGCAGCCTGTGCCGCCGGAGCCGTCGCAGCCGCCTGGGGAGCAGGCGCGGACAGCACGCGCAGTGCAGTCGAATCGGGAGCGCGCACGATGCGGATATCGCGGACCCCGGCATGCGCGCTGCGCCAGGCGAGGCGCAGACGGTCACCGAATTGCGCGGACACGAAGTTAGCAGAAAATTCGGACGCGACCAGAATATCGAGCGTTTCGGTCATGTCGCAATAAGCGCCAAGCCGCGCAGGCTTTAGCCACTGGTCGAACATCCGTGCGCCGATGTCGCTGCGCAATCCCACGCGCAATTGCGCCCAGGCGGCCTCCAGATGGCTGGAGCCACCTGTCACGTCGGCAGCGGATTCACTCGCCTGTTCGTGGCCCGTTGAAAGGCCCGATACCGATTCCGCTTGTGTCTTCATTCCGCCCCTTCGAACCAACCATTTTCGGCAGCGCGCAGAAGACACTTGCGGAAAGTCGCCCCCGACCGTCCCGCTTTTCACCACCTGACAAACACTGCAATGTTACGGAACCGATTCGGTCCGCAACCCAGACACAAGACTTAGACAGCAGGACCGGAGTCTATCAAGACCGCTATGGGTCAAATAAATGAAATAAAGACGTTGACTCAGCTTAGCCCACGGAATCACTGGACTTCAATTTATACTGTTATAAATCAATGAGTTATTTGGCCAATTAAGTAATCATACTGCACGAATCGGCACAAATCCTAGAGTTACGGATTCATGACATAAAAGTGACGAAGGAGCGCTGCGGTGCAGCATCTCGCCGATACGCCAAAAAACCCGCCAAGCAGTGCCCGGCGGGTTTTTTGAATTGCAGCTATTTGACATGCGCAAAGCGCAAGGCGTTAGCCCAGAGCGGAAACGCGCTTCGTCAGACGGCTGAATTTGCGCGATGCCGTGTTCTTGTGAAGCACGCCACGGGCAACGCCACGCGCCAGTTCAGGCTGAACGGTCTGCAGTGCGGTTGCAGCGGCATCCTTGTCGCCGGCAGCAAGAGCCGATTCGACCTTCTTGACCAGCGTACGGATACGACCGACGCGGTTACCGTTTACAACTGCCCGAGCCGCGTTGCGGCGAATGCGCTTCTTTGCCTGTGGCGTATTTGCCATGCCTGTCCTCGAACCGAATATACAAAAAGAAAAGGGCCATGCGGATTCGGCCCGCCGGCCCGTGAAGGAGCGCGCCTTACCGTGGAACGCCCAATGCGTCAACCATTGTGGCGATCGCGACGCCCGAGATTATCGCTGGCACGTTGGGCAATAGAAGGTCGACCGTCCGCCGTCCACACGGCGCGAAACCGTGCCGCCACAGGGACAGGCCTCTCCCTCGCGCCCGTAGACGCGCCATTGCTTGGAAAAATAGCCCAGTTCGCCATCAGGTCGCGCATAATCGCGCAGCGTCGATCCGCCTGCCGCGATGGCCGATATAAGGACCGCGCGAATCGCTTCGACCAGGCGCACGAGCCGCGGCCCACCGATTCGCCCGCTCAGCGTCCCCGGCGCGATGCGCGCAATGTTGAGCGCTTCGCACACATAGATGTTGCCCAGCCCCGCGACGATTCGCTGATCGAGCAACGCGGCCTTGATCGGGCTGGTCCGCCCCGCGAGCGCACCGCGCAAATAGGTTGCAGTGAAATCCGGCCCCAAAGGCTCCGGCCCCATACGGGTGAAGGGCGTGTGTACTTCCCACGCATCGGTCCGCACCAGATCGAGCGATCCGAACCGACGCGGGTCATTGAGCGCCAGCCGCCGCCCGCTGGCCGTTTCCAGCACCAGATGATCGTGCGTGCCTATGCTCTCAGGATCGACGCGCCATCGCCCGGACATGCCAAGGTGAAAGATCAGCGTATCGCCGCGATCCGTGCCGATCAGCCCATATTTCGCCCGCCGCCACAATGCCGTGACGGTCGATCCAGTGAGTCGCTGACGCAGGTCCACCGGGATCGGCCAGCGCAGATCGGCGCGGCGCGGCTCGACCAGCGTCAGGCGCTCTCCGTCGAGAACCTGGGCAAGTCCGGTAACAGTGGTTTCGACTTCTGGTAATTCGGGCATGGAACACCAATGTAAAAGCGATCTGCCGCGTTTCCACCTTCTGCTGGAACCCGCGCCAATCTCTGGCTAGAGCGAGGGTCATGAACGACACAGTTTCCTTTGGCTATCGCGATGTCGATGCCACGCAAAAGACCGGCATGGTCAAAGGCGTCTTTTCCAACGTCGCAGGCAAGTACGACCTGATGAACGACGCGATGTCCGCAGGGGCGCATCGGCTGTGGAAGGACCAGTTCGTCAAACGGGTGAAACCGCAGCCGGGCGAAGCGATTCTCGACATGGCGGGCGGCACGGGCGACATCGCCTTTCGCATGCATGCCAAGGGCGCAAACGTCACCGTGTCCGACATCAATCCCGAAATGCTGGCCGTCGGCATGGAGCGCGCGGAAAAGAAGGGGCTGACTGGCCTTGCCTGGTCCGAGCAGAATGCCGAGACGCTGAGTTTCCCGGACCGGCAGTTCGACGCCTACACCATCGCCTTCGGGATTCGGAACGTCACCCATATCGACAAGGCACTGGCCGAAGCGCACCGCGTGCTAAAATTCGGCGGGCGGTTCTTTTGCCTAGAGTTTTCGACGACGCTCTGGCCCGGCTTTGCCGATGTGTACGACGCTTATTCGCATCATCTGGTGCCCAAGCTGGGCAAGCTGCTGGCCAATGACGAGGAAAGCTATCGCTATCTGATCGAATCGATTCGGCGTTTCCCCGATATGGCGAAGTTCGAAGGCATGATCCGCGCGGCGGGCTTCACGCAGACGAAGGTCGAGCCGATACTGGGCGGGCTGGTCGCGATCCACAGCGGCTGGAAGGCGTGAGGATGCGTATCGCTTTCTCCCCTCCCTGCAGGGAGGGGTCGGGGGAGGGCATGTCAGCCGCTTACCCCCCTCGCATTATCACGAACAGCCCCTCCCCCAACCCCTCCCTGAAGGGAGGGGCTTTCCCCGCATGACATCCCACGCGACGCATCTCTGGCGGCTCCTGACATGGGGGCGCACGCTGGCGCGGCATGGCGCTTTGCGCGGTATCGAGCGCGATCCGATGACGCCGGTGGCGGTACGACGGCTGGCGCGCATCGCCCGTTTTGGTGCGCGGGTGCCCAAACAGCCGCGCTATGCCGAGGCGTTCGAGTCCATCGGTCCGGCAGCGATCAAGCTGGGGCAGACATTGGCGACGCGGCCCGATCTGGTCGGGGACGAAGCGGCCAAGGATCTGCTGCGCTTGCAGGATGCGCTTCCCCCCGTCCCCTTCGATCTGATCCGCAAGCAGATCGAGCAAAGCTTCGGCCGTCCGCTCGAAGCGCTCTACAGCCATTTCGACGAAGTGCCGGTGGGGGCCGCGTCCATCGCGCAGGTGCATCGCGCCACCACCATCCAGGGCCGCGACGTTGCCGTCAAAGTCCTGCGCCCCGGCGTGATCGAGCAGTTCAATCGCGATATCGTGACCTATGAATGGGCCGCCGCACATCTGGAGCAACTGGGCGGCGAAGTCGCGCGTTTGCGCCCGCGCCTCGTCATCGCGAACCTCAAGCGCTGGACCGCGCGCGAACTGGACCTGCGCCGCGAAGCGGCTTCGTCTTCCGAACTGGCCGAAGCGATGCAGGCCGAGCCGGGCTATACCATTCCGGAAATCGACTGGGACCGCACGTCGGGCCGGGTGATGACGATGGAGTGGATCGACGGCATCAAGATCGCCGACCGCGCCGCCATCGTCGCGGCAGGCCACGATACCAAGGCGATTGCCGCGCGGCTGGTCAACGCCTTCCTGCGCCAAGCCATTGCCGAGGGCTTCTTCCACGCTGACATGCATCAGGGGAACCTGTTCGTGAAGGCCAATGGCGATATCGTCGCCATCGATTTCGGCATCATGGGCCGCATCGACCGGCGGGCGCGGATGTGGCTCGCCGAAATTCTCTATGGCCTCATTACCGGCAATTATCGCCGGGTCGCGGAAATCCATTTCGAAGCGCAATATGTGCCCGCGCATCACAATGTCGCAGAGTTCGCGACGGCCCTGCGCGCAGTGGGTGAGCCGATGCGCGGCAAGCCGGTCAGCGAATTGTCGGTGGGCGGGATGCTGGACGGGCTGTTTGCCATCACCCGCGATTTCGACATGCAGACCCAGCCGCATCTGCTGCTTCTGCAAAAGACGATGGTGATGGTGGAGGGCGTGGCCACCGCGCTCGACCCCGACATCAACATGTGGGAGACGAGCGGCCCTTATGTGAAGGAATGGCTGCGCACCGAGCTGGGGCCGGAAGCCAAGGCCGCCGACACGCTGATCGAGAACTGGCGCACGCTGCAGCGCTTGCCCGATCTTGTGCGTCGGATCGAAGAACATTACCCGGCCAAGGGCGCCGCACCGCTGCCGCCTCCGCTGACCGAGATAAAGCTGATCGGGATGGGGTCGGGATGGAAATATGGGGCCGTGGCCGTGTTTGCCGCCGCCGGTGGCGCTTTGCTCACATTGCTATTATCATAGACTCATGACACGCGACGAAGCCATCGGACGGATCAGGGCGCATGAACAGGAAATGCGCGCGGCGGGAATGGACGCGCTATATCTATTCGGTTCCACCGCGCGCGGCGAAGCAGGGCCGCAGTCAGACGTTGATTTAGCCTGCGACATTACAAACGCGCGCAAGATCGGACTGTTCGAATTCATCGCCATGCAACAGCGACTCGAAGAACTGCTCGGCACGCGTGTCGATCTGGTGGAACGCAAGGCGATGGGCGCACGGCCACGGGTAGCGGTAGCGATGCACCACGACTCCGTTCAGGTGTTTTGATGGAGGACCAAGACCGGGATGCCGGTCGGCTCGAACTCATCATTCAGTTGATCGATGCGCTTGACAGGCGGCTGTCGCAGATAACGTCTGAGAAATTCGTAGCCGATGGCGACGAGATCGACCTTACATCCTATCGCCTTTCGGTTATCGGCGAAGAGTGCAACAAACTTAGTCAAACGATAAAGGGCCGCCACGATCTTCCCTGGCAAGCCATTTACGGCCTTCGCAATGTCGTGGCGCATAATTATCTGGCTATCGACCCGGAGCGTATCTGGATAGCGGCAACGGAAAATCTGGCTGCGCTGCACCGGGCCTGCATCATTGAACTGGCGAAATTCGATATATGAAGACCCCGCGCATCCTCCTGATCGTCTCTGGCGGTATCGCGGCGTATAAGGCGCTGGAGCTGGTGCGGCTGTTGCGGCGCGAAGATATCGCGGTGCGGGCAGTGATGACGGAGAGCGCGCGCCAGTTCGTGACGCCTTTGTCGCTGGGCGTGCTGACGGGCGATCAGGTGTACGGCAATATGTTCGACCTGAAGGAAGAAAGCGAGATCGGGCATATCCAGCTCAGCCGCCAAGCCGATCTCATCGTGATCTGTCCCGCCACCGCCAACATCATGGCGAAGATGGCGGCAGGCATTGCCGACGATCTGGCGACGACCATCCTGCTTGCCACCGATGCGCCAGTGCTGGCGGTGCCTGCGATGAATGTGCGGATGTGGCATCATCCCGCGACGCAGCGCAATCTGGCGCAGCTCCGCGCCGACGGCATCACGATCATGGAGCCGGATAGCGGCGGCATGGCCTGCGGCGAATGGGGCAAGGGGCGACTGCCTGAGCCGGAAGTCGTGGCGGCGGAAATTAGAAACCTCCTCTCCGCCCCCTCTCCGTTCGTCCCGAGCGAAGTCGAGGGACATTCGCGCGCTCTTCACGGCAAGCATGTCCTCGTCACCGCCGGACCGACGCACGAACCCATCGACCCAGTCCGCTACATCGCCAATCGCTCTTCGGGGAAGCAAGGCTTTGCCATTGCGCGCGCCGCCGCCGATGCCGGTGCGCGGGTAACGCTGGTGAGCGGGCCGGTTGCGCTCCCCACGCCGCGCGGGGTTACGCGGGTCGATGTCGAGACAGCGCGGGAAATGCTGGCGGCGGTCGAAGCGGCGCTGCCAGCCGATGTGGCCTTCATGGTTGCCGCCGTCGCCGATTATCGTACGCAGGATGAAGCCGCGCAGAAGATCAAGAAATCGGGCGATGGCCCTGCCCCGCTGACGCTGATCGAGAATCCGGATATTCTCGCCACTTTGGGCAAGCACCCCAAGCGCCCCGGCTTGCTGATCGGTTTTGCAGCGGAGACCGAGAAGCTGGCGGACCATGCGCAGGCCAAGCTGGCGCGCAAAGGCCCGGACTGGATCGTCGCCAATGACGTGTCAGGCGATGTGATGGGCGGGGACGCGAACAGCGTGCATATCGTCACCGCGCAAGGCATCGACACATGGGAACGCCTGCCAAAAGGTGCCGTCGCCAACCGCCTGATCGAGAAAGTCATCCATGTCCTTGCCGTCGATTGAGATTGCCATAAAGCGCCTGCCCCATGGTGCCGATCTGCCCCTGCCCACTTATGCGACCGCAGGGGCTGCGGGGATGGACGTGGTGGCGGCCGAAGAACTCGATCTTGCCCCCGGCGCGCGCCATGCGGTCGCCACCGGTTTTGCGATGGCCATTCCTACGGGCTATGAAGTGCAGGTGCGGCCTCGCTCCGGTCTGGCGCTCAAGCATGGCGTTACCGTGCCCAACACCCCCGGCACGATCGACAGCGATTATCGTGGCGAGTTGAAAATCATCATGATCAATCATGGCGACACGCCTTTTCCGATCCGCAGAGGCGACCGGATTGCGCAGATCGTAGCGGCGCCCGTACAGCAGGCACGCTTTACCGAAGTCGATGAACTGGACGACACTGCGCGCGGCACAGGCGGGTTCGGTTCGACCGGGCAATGACCCTGACCGACGCCCAGCTTGAGCGCTATGCGCGGCATATCGTGCTGAAGGAAATTGGCGGGGCGGGGCAGGCGCGGTTGCTTTCGGGGCATGTGGCTCTGGTCGGTGCGGGCGGGATCGGCAGTCCGGCTATCCAGTATCTGGCGGCGGCGGGTGTCGGCACCTTGCGGGTGATCGATGACGATGCGGTGGCGTTGTCGAACCTGCAGCGGCAGGTGCTTTTCGGGACGGCGGACATCGATGCGCCCAAGGCGGAGGCTGCCGTCGCCGCCGTTGCGCGATTGACGCCCGATGTGCATGTTATTCCCATTCTTCAGCGCCTTACCGCAGACAATGCTGCACTTATGCTGCGGGATGTCGATGTCATTATCGATGGCAGCGATAGTTTTGAAACGCGGCTGGCGGTGGCGGATGCGGCGCAGCGATTGCGCATTCCGCTGGTGTCCGCGGCCGTGGGGCAGTTCGAGGGGCAGCTTGCCGTCTATCGCGGGTGGGAAGCGGACAAGCCGTGCTATCGCTGCCTGGTGGGGGGCGATCCGGGGCGCGCCGAAGCAAGCTGCGCCGAGCAGGGCGTGATGGGTGCGCTGACGGGGATGATGGGCAGCCTTGCCGCGCTGGAAGCGATCCGCGCGATGGTGCCGTTCGGGGACGACAGTGCAGGCAAGTTGCTGATCGCCGATCTGCTGTCGCTGCGGTTCCGGACATTGACGGTGCCGAAAGATCCCGCCTGTCCGAGTTGCGCGCTGGCCCATGCGTGACATGAAGATCGTCGTGCTGACCGCCGACCCGGAGCGGTTGCGCGGCGCGCTGGCGATGGCGGCGGCCCACGCGGCATTGGGGGGCGCGGCGCAGATGTTTTTTCAGATAGATGCCGTGGCGCTTCTTTCTGACGCTGCGTCCGCTCCGCGCGATGCAGCCCACGTCGCTGCGGGGATGCCGCGCCTTGCCGCGTTGATCGAAGAGGCACTGGGTTTGGGCGTGACCCTGATCGCCTGTCAGAGCGGCTTGGCACTTGCCGGAATGGATGCCGCCACGCTGGACTCACGCATCGCGACCGGAGGGTCGGTCGGCTTCCTGCAAGGCGTCGGCGATACCGACCGGCTGCTTTTCGTGTAATCTGGACACAAGGGCCAAAGCGACTATAGCGATCCGCAAAACAGGCAGCAGAGCAGGGATTTCCGGGCCATGACCGTCACCATCACCCAAGCGGATCTGATCGAAAGCGTGGCCGATGCGCTTCAGTTCATCAGCTATTACCACCCGATGGATTATATCCGCGCGCTGGGGGAAGCCTATGAAGCGGAACAGTCGCCCGCCGCCAAGGACGCCATCGCGCAGATCCTGACCAACAGCCGCATGTGTGCCGAAGGGCATCGCCCGATCTGTCAGGATACCGGCATCGTCAATGTCTTCGTGAAATGGGGTATGGACTGCCGCCTGGACGACACCGCCAAGTCGATGCAGGAGATTATCGACGAAGGCGTGCGCCGCGCCTATCTGCACCCGGAAAACAAGCTGCGCGCTTCGGTCCTCGCCGACCCGGCTTTCACCCGCCGCAATACCAAGGACAACACTCCTTGCGTGTTGCATGTCGAGATGGTGCCGGGGTCGAAAGTCAGCGTCGATGTCGCGGCTAAGGGCGGTGGCAGCGAGAACAAGTCCAAGTTCAAGATGATGAACCCCAGCGACAATATCGTCGACTGGGTGCTGGACATGATCCCGCAAATGGGCGCTGGCTGGTGCCCGCCGGGGATGCTGGGCATCGGCATCGGCGGCACGGCGGAACACTGCGTGCTGCTGGCGAAGAAGGCGCTGATGGACCCGATCGACATGGGACCGCTCAAGGCACGCGGACCGCAGAACGACATCGAAGCGCTGCGTATCGAGATTTTCGACAAGGTGAACGCGCTGGGCATCGGTGCGCAGGGTCTGGGCGGGCTTTCGACCATTCTCGATGTGAAGATCATGGACGCGCCCTGCCACGCCGCTGGCAAGCCGGTCGCGATGATCCCCAATTGCGCCGCGACGCGCCACGCGCACTTCACGCTGGACGGCTCCGGACCCGCCTATCTGGAACAGCCCAAGCTCAGCGAATGGCCCGACGTCAACTGGACGCCGGACAAAGCCGCGATCCGCGTCGATCTCGACACGCTGACGCCGGAAGTGGTGCAAAGCTGGAAGCATGGCGACCGCCTGTTGCTCAACGGCAAGATGCTGACCGGGCGCGATGCCGCGCACAAGCGGATCAAGGATATGCTGGATGCGGGCGAACCGTTGCCGGTGGAGTTCAAGGGTCGCGTCATTTATTATGTCGGGCCGGTCGATCCGGTGGGTGAGGAAGTAGTCGGCCCTGCCGGTCCCACCACCGCCACGCGCATGGACAAGTTTACACGCATGATGCTGGAAGAAGGCCTGTTGGCGATGGTCGGCAAGGCAGAGCGCGGACCGATGGCCATCGACGCGATTCGCGACCACAAGAGCGCCTATCTGATGGCAGTCGGCGGCGCGGCCTATCTGGTGGCGAAAGCGATCAAGGGATCGAAGGTCGTGGGCTTTGCCGATCTGGGCATGGAAGCGATCTACGAATTCGAAGTGCAGGACATGCCGGTGACGGTTGCCGTGGATAGCGAAGGCCAGTCGGTCCACCATCTCGCGCCGCTGGTCTGGCAGGAAAAGATCAAGCGGGAGAAGCTGCTGGAGCGCGCCTGATCGCTAATGGTGGGCCGCGATCATCGCTTCCTCGGCAGCGGTGAAGGCGGAGCGGCCCTTTGGCGCGTCGGCGGCAATGGCGGTTACGAAAAACGCCAGCCCTTTGCCCGACGCCGGATCGACCCACAGGCCTGAGCGCAAGCCATAGGCTTCGCCCGCATGGCCGATCCGCGTGCGCCCGTCGCCAAAGGGATCGTCGCGACATGCCGCGTTGCGCCCCGGCAGCGCGAGTATCTGCACCGCCAATCCGTAGGCGCAGTGAAAGCCGCCTTCGGTGTCGCCATTGGTGCCATCATAGGTCCACTGCGCGCGGGTCATTTCCCCAAGACTAGCGGCTTTTAGGAAATCGGGGCGCTTGCCCGCCAGCACCATGCCGAGCTTTGCCAGACTACGCGCGCCGATCCGCATGCCACCTTGCGGACTGAAGGCCGCGCCGTGACGACCCAGTGGGTAGCGCGTGAGATCGCAGCTACCGTCGCTCGCAGGCACGACCGGGCAATCAGGCTTCGTGCCATGCAGATCGTCGCGCGCCACGGTGCCGTCGGCATTATACAGCACGACGGCGTGGCGCACCGTGCGCGATGAGCAAGTCGTCCAGTTGAAGCAGGCGTCGAGCTTTAGCGGTGCAAAGACTTCACGCTGCATCAATCGGTCGAAACGCTCACCCGTGGCGGCCTCCATCACCGCCGCGACAATTGGGAAGTTGAGGTTGGAGTAAGTGAAGTATCCGCCCGGCTTATGCGCGCTGTCCCACGCCTTGGGATCGCGCATCACGGTGTCCAGCCGCGCATCGAGAGGTAGCGCGTACTCCACGCCGTCCCGCACTCCGGCAGTATGCGACAATAACAACCGTAGCGTGATCGGGCGATCCGGGAACGCGGGATTGCGCAGGGGCCAGCCCAGTACCTGCGACACGTCCCGATCCAGATCGAGCACACCCCGCTCCACCAGCCGCATGGCGGCCAGCGCCGTTGCCAGTTTGGAGATAGATGCGATCCGGACGGGATCGTCGGCCTTTGCATGACGACCGGCGCTACGGTCGGCCATGCCCTGTGCGCCGCTGGCCGTGACCTGTCGCACGTCGAAACGCGCCCAGGCGGATGCCGGTTCGGTGACTTCGGCGGCGGCATTGGCAGTCGATGCCGGGGAAATTGCCCATGCCGAAAGGCTCATCGCCACCCATAGAGGGAAGGGTCGTTTCATGGACCGTATCGCTTGCACCGCCCTGCACCTCCCGCGCGCCCGGACGCTTTTTGCCAAGCCGGGGTTCGGCCTCGGATATGTCACTAATCCTTATTTAACCACAAGGGTTTACGCAGGAAAGGATGAAGCACGCCGCGCTCACGACTGACATATATCAAACGATAACCAAGGCCGCAAAGCTGTCAGGCGATCTGGGGCTGCGGACGCTCGACCTTCAGGCGGACATCGCGGAACTGGCCGGTCGCGTCACCGCGCAGGCGAAAACCATTGACGTCATTGGCAGCGAAGCGGTCCAACTGGCCCACGACAGCGCCAACGTGTCCGATGCAGCCAATGACGCACAGCAGAAGGCGACCGCTGCCCATGCCGTGATCAGCGATTCCAATCGCCAGCTTTCCGAAGCGACCGTAGATGTCGTCGACATGATCGAACAGGTCAGCCGCATCCATGACAGTCTGGGCGGCTTCACCGAAGCATTGACCAAGGTCGGCCATGTCACCAGCGTGATCAGTGGCATTGCCAGCCAGACCAACCTGCTGGCGCTCAACGCGACCATCGAAGCGGCCCGTGCGGGCGACGCGGGGCGCGGCTTTGCCGTGGTGGCCAGCGAAGTCAAAAAACTGGCGCAGGAAACCGCCGCCGCCACCAAGACGATCGAAGTGTCGATCCGTGCGCTGGCGGGTGAAGCCGACGGCATGCTCAGCCGCATCGGCAAGGGCGTGGAAAAGGCCAAATCCGCGCACAAAGGTACGCGCGATATCGAAGCGCTGGTCGATCGACTGGCGACATTGATGCGTGGGCTTTCGGAAAACAGCGCGTCGGTGGCGAACCGCATCAGCTCGATGGTCAGTTCGGTAAGCGAAATCCACAGCGGTCTCGACGCGTTGTCGACCACTTCGACCGATAATGCCCTGGGCCTGCAAAGGCTGTCAGGCCGGGTCAGCACGGTCAGCGACGACACCAACATCCTGTTGCAGTATCTCGCCGAAAGCGGCGTCGAAATACCCGATTCGCCGTATATCCACTTCGGATTGCGGGCTGCGGAAGCCATTGCCGAGCAGCTCGAACGCGATATCGGCGAAGGCCGGATTGCAGAGGCGGACGCATTCAGCGACACTTATGCGCCGGTCGCGTTCTCCGATCCCAAACTGTTTACGCACCCCATTCAGCCGTTCATAACGGCTGCGGCACGTCCGTTGCAGGAACAGGCGCGGGCCTTGCCGGGCTTTTTCGGCATGACCTGCACCGACCGCACATCCTGGGGCGGTGTCGCCATGCCCGAAAGATCGCTGCCGCAGCGACCCAACGATCCGATCTGGAACGCGGAGTTCGCGCGGGCCGGGCAGATTTTCGATACACCGGACACGGTCGAGCAAGTGAAGACCACGCAGCCTTTCTGCATCAAGGCCTATCGCCGCCCGATCAGCGGCGGCGGCGTGATCCTGTTGAAACAGGTTATTGCCTCGATCCATATTCGCGGTCGCCACTGGGGCATTCTGCAGATCGCCTACGCCGACCAGAGCTGAACGACCTTCCGCAAAAAATCCTGTTATAAAAATGCCTTGGCAAGCGCTGTCAAAGAACATAGACAGAACATATGGCATGGCTCGACACTCGGCAGAAACTTGAAATCCTTGCCGATGCGGCGAAATACGATGCGTCCTGCGCGTCGTCGGGAACATCCAAACGCAGCAGCACCAGCGGCCCGAAGGGCGGGATCGGATCGACCGAAGGCATGGGCATCTGTCATGCCTACGCCCCCGATGGCCGCTGCATCTCGCTCCTGAAAATCCTGCTGACCAACAGTTGCGTCTTCGATTGCCATTATTGCATCAACCGCAAGAGCAGCAATGTCCGCCGCGCGCGCTTCACGCCGCAGGAAGTCGTCGATCTGACGCTGTCCTTCTATCGTCGCAATTATATCGAGGGGCTGTTCCTCTCATCCGGCATCATCCGCTCGCCGGACTATACGATGGAGCAAGTCGTGGAAGTGGCGCGCAGCCTGCGCGAGGATCATGACTTTCGCGGCTATATTCATTTGAAAACCATACCCGATGCCGATCCGGAACTGATCCGGCAGGCGGGGCTTCATGCCGACCGTATATCGATCAACGTCGAATTGCCGACACGCGCGGGGCTAAAACGGCTGGCACCGGAAAAAGACACCGATCGCATCGAAGGCGCAATGGGGTCGATGCAGACGGAAATGATCGACAACAAGGACGCGCGCAAACGCTATCGCCACGCGCCGCGTTTCGCACCGGCCGGCCAGTCGACGCAGATGATCGTGGGCGCGGACGACGCCAGCGATACGGCCATCGTCACACGGGCGAGCGGGCTTTACGGCAACTTCGGGCTACGGCGCGTCTATTATAGCGCGTTCTCCCCCATTCCCTCGGCCAGTGCGGTGCTGCCGTTGCAACGCCCGCCGCTGATCCGCGAGCATCGGCTGTATCAGTCCGACTGGCTGATGCGCTTTTACGGTTATGCCGCGCATGAGATTGCCGATGCGGCGGACAGCGTGACGGGCAATCTGCCACTGGATATCGACCCAAAGCTGGCCTGGGCGCTCAAGCATCGCGCGGACTTCCCTGTGGATGTGAACCGTGCGCCACGGGAAAAGTTATTGCGCGTGCCGGGGCTGGGGGTGAAAGCCGTCAATGCGATCTTGCAGTCGCGCCGCTTCCGCACGCTGCGGCTCAGCGATGTCGCACGTTTGACGGCATCAATCGTGAAGATACGTCCGTTTCTGATCGCGTCGGACTGGCGCCCCGTCATGCTGGCGGATCGGGCCGATTTACGGTCGCTGCTTGCGCCCAAACCCCGACAACTCGATTTATTCGGCACGTGAAGCGGAAATGTCACGTTTTTGGGCCCATTTTGCACTTTTCCGATTGATTCTGTGGCGTTCTCATGAAACCTTCGCTGTGCCTTCAATGGGCAAAGGGGATTGCGATGGCTTCGATATTTCCGACACGCACGGCGGACAATGTTCAGTCGGTCGACTATGGTCGACGGATGAGCAGCCATGTCGCAGCAGCGCTGGTGATCTTCGCCGTGTTGCAGATCGCTGTCGTAGCGAAGCTGGGCGGATCGCTCGTCATGCACCTTGGCATATTCATCGCAATTGGCGGCTTTGCGATTGCGGCCCGCAGCCTGGAAAGTCGCTGGATCGCTCTTTCGGAAAAGTCGGATACAGATCAATTGGCGCGCTGTTTCCGCGCGGATATAATTCCGCTTTGGGCCGCCAGCCTCGTCGCCCCGTTCCTTTGGATACCGGTCGGGATGATGTTCGGGCTCATGTTCAACTAGCAACAGCCCTTTTTTCTAACATAGACGACGGCGGTGCGGTTGCCGACGGTGTACGCGCATGTTCTGCGTAACCCTCGACGCGCCGGACGATTTCGATGGGTGGCGCAATGCAGCGCGCAATCTGGCGCTGTCCAAGGTGCCTGCGCAGGAAGTTAGCTGGCACGTAGGTGCATCGAGCGGCGATCTGTTCGGCGGTGCACCGTTACCGCACGTCGATCCTTCCGCCTCTTTCGCCGTGCCCCAGCCCTTTGTGGATCTTGCGCAGTCGGCGATACTGCACAGCGACCCCGAACGCTTTGCCTTGCTGTACGCGCTGTTGCTGCACGTCCGGGCCCGTCCCGGTGTCGTGCAGGATCGAGCCGACCCCCTCCTGCGCCGGGTCGATATGCTGGCGAAGGCAGTGCGCCGCGACATTCACAAGATGCATGCCTTCGTCCGCTTCCGCGAAATCGAAGCGGTTGATGGCGCGCCCGCCCGGTTCGTCGCGTGGTTCGAGCCGGATCATCACATTGTCCGCGCCAATGCCGGATTTTTCATCCGCCGCTTCGCCAATATGTGCTGGTCGATCCTGACGCCGGAATGCAGCATCCATTGGGACGGGAACATTTTGCGCGAAGGTCCGGGTGCCGAACGGGGCGACGCGCCTGCCGAAGATCCGGTCGAGGATATCTGGAAAGGCTATTACAGCGCGATCTTCAATCCGGCGCGGCTGAAGGTCGGTGCGATGATGTCGGAGATGCCGAAGAAATACTGGCGCAACTTGCCGGAGGCTTCGCTGATCCCGGATCTGATTGCAGGCGCACAGGCGCGCGAGTCCGCCATGATCGCCGCTAGCCCGGTGCCCAGTAAGAATATCGAAGCGATCCCAAGCGCGAGGGAAAATTGGACTGAACTACGCGCCGAGGCGATGACCTGCACCCGCTGCGCCTTGCACTGCACCGCCACGCAAACCGTGTTCGGCGAAGGTCCGACCGATTCGCGCCTGATGATCGTCGGAGAACAGCCGGGCGATCAGGAGGACCTGGCGGGGCGGCCTTTTGTCGGTCCGGCGGGGCAAGTGCTGAATAGCGCGTTGGCCAAAGCCGACATAGATCGGTCTCGCACTTATCTGACCAACGCGGTGAAGCATTTCAAACATGAGCTGCGCGGCAAGCGACGTATTCACCAGACGCCGCAAACCCCCGAAATCGAAGCCTGCCGATGGTGGCTGGGCCGCGAAATCGACGCTATCCGCCCGCCGGTGATCCTTGCGCTGGGAGCGACGGCGGCGCGTGCGGTGCTGGGCAAGGCCGTAACCATTGGCAAGGTGCGGGGCGCTGCGATCCCGCTGCCCACGGGTCAGGAATTATGGGTGACCGTCCATCCCAGCTATTTGCGGCGCATTCCCGACGCCCAAAAAGCCCAGGAGGAACGCGCACGCTTTCTGGACGATCTGCGGCTGGTCAGGGCGCGGCTGGACGGGGCGCGGCTGGCGACGGTCTGATCGTCCGGGTTATTCGCACCCCATCAGATTGTCGTCCTTGTAGAAATGGCAGACGGCCGACCATGCGTCCTCCGCCGTTTCGACCCATGTGAACAGGTCGAGATCGCGATGCGCAATGACGCCTTCGTCGGCAAGGGCTTCGAAATCGACGACCTTCGTCCAGAATTCCTTGCCGAACAGCAGGATCGGGATCGGCTTCATCTTGCCCGTCTGGACGAGGGTCAGTAATTCGAACATTTCATCGAACGTGCCGAAGCCGCCGGGGAACACCGCCAGCGCCCGCGCCCGCAGCAGGAAGTGCATCTTGCGCAGTGCGAAATAGTGAAACTGGAACGACAATTCAGGTGTCACATAGACATTGGGCGCCTGCTCATGCGGCAGGACGATGTTCATGCCGATGGAGGGCGCTTCCGCATCGGCTGCGCCGCGATTGGCCGCTTCCATGATCGAGGGGCCGCCGCCCGAGCAGACGACGAAATTCTGATGCCCATGTTCGTCCACAGGATAACGCGCTGCGATCCCGGCCAGCTTGCGTGCTTCGGTATAATATTTCGACTTGGCGGCGAGGCGCTGCGCGATCTCCCGCTCCTTGTCGGTGGTCGCCGCGTCGATCCGCTCCTGCGCACGATCCGGTTCGGGAATGCGGGCCGAGCCATAGAATACGAAGGTCGATTCGATCTTCGCTTCGTTCATCAGCAATTCGGGCTTGAGCAATTCAAGCTGAAAACGGATGGGGCGCAAATCCTCGCGCAGCAGGAAATCGGTATCCTGAAACGCCAGCTTGTACGC
Source organism: Sphingobium sp. BS19 (assembly GCF_027925545.1). Lineage (NCBI taxonomy): Bacteria > Pseudomonadati > Pseudomonadota > Alphaproteobacteria > Sphingomonadales > Sphingobiaceae > Sphingobium > Sphingobium sp. BS19. Next base: position 129,704 of record NZ_BSEF01000004.1, on the reverse strand, counting down.
GGCGCTCATGGTTTGCGGGGTGTGCAGGTTTTTGGCGGCGTCCTTGGCTTCCTGCTTGGCAGGGCGGAACTTGCGCTCTTCAATCTCTTTCTTGGTCATCGACGGCCATTAGCCAAGGGGCATGACATTGCCAAGACGCAACCGCCCGAGACTTAGCGGCAATACAGCCCCTTGCCCCCCAGATCGAAGTGCAGATGATCCTGATGCGCGGCATTGTAATCGGGGCTGAGCACGGTGCGGAAACGCTTGCAGGCACTGCCGCGGATGGTGCGCAGGAATTGCTGCTCACGACTGTCGCCGTTCCAGTTGCCCTTGATCGAAATGCGGCGCCCGTCCGCCAGCACGAATGCCGACACATCCACGGCATTGCTGCGCGCATGTTCGGACAATCGCCCCGATCCGGCGATGGGACGGCAGGAATAGGTGCCAAACGTCTCGATCCGCACCAGCTCGCTCCCCAGGAACAGTCGCGCAGCAGGCTGTACGGCGTAGCGTGTCCATGCGGAAAATTTCTCCGCCAACGGGCATGTCATGGCGCCCAGATTGGTCGTCGGCACGCCGGTGTCGAGCAGCTTGACCGACCCGACGGCCGAACAACCGCCGCCGAAACTGCGGTCAGGCAAGGTAGAGAACTGAACGCCCAACCGTCGCAAATCGGCCACACATTGCTTGATATCGACCTGTGGCGGGGCGGCTCTGGCGGGTTGTCGCGGGCGTACGCTGCGCCGCTTTTCCGATGGCCCGGCGCAAGCGCTCGCGAGCGCCAACAGGGCAAGGCTCGCAACCCAACGCCCTGAAAACCCGCCTTTTGTGTCTCGCCCGCTCATCGGGGCCAGTATATCCGTCAATGCTGAACCTGTGGCAACGGCTTTGCGTTTCAGTCGGTCGCGCCCTGCGCACCGACTGGCCAGCGACCTTCATCGCACTTGACTAATCCGCTGCCGCCTGTAGGGCCGCCGACGGGCCACGCGGTCCCAACGCCGCGCGTGCTCTCTGTGAGGAGAGACTACATGACTGAAGTTACCCGTCCGGGCTCTAAGCCTGCGCGTCCTTTCTTTTCTTCCGGCCCTTGCGCGAAACCGCCCGGCTGGACCCCCGAAAAACTCGCCACCCAATCGCTGGGTCGTTCGCACCGGTCGAAGATCGGCAAGACACGTCTGCAATATTGCATCGACCTGATGCGCGAATTGCTGAACCTGCCCGAAACGCACCGCATCGGCATCGTGCCGGGGTCGGACACGGGCGCCTTTGAAATGGCGATGTGGACGATGCTGGGTGCGCGCCCGGTGACCACGATGGCGTGGGAAAGCTTTGGCGAAGGCTGGGTGACGGATGCCGCCAAGCAGCTTAAAATCGACCCGACAATCGTGCGCGCCGATTACGGCCAGTTGCCCGATCTCTCCGCCGTCGATTTCTCGACCGACGTGCTGTTCACCTGGAACGGCACCACCTCTGGCGTGCGCGTCCCCAATGCCGACTGGATTCCCGATGACCGCGAAGGCCTGACTTTCGCCGATGCGACCAGCGCGGTGTTCGCGTACGATATTGACTGGACGAAGATCGACGTCGCGACATTCTCCTGGCAGAAGGTGCTAGGCGGCGAAGGCGCGCATGGCGTGCTGATCCTCGGCCCCCGCGCGGTCGAACGGCTCGAAACCTACACCCCAGCATGGCCGCTGCCCAAGGTGTTCCGTCTGGTATCGAAGGGCAAGCTGACCGAAGGCGTGTTCAAGGGCGAGACGATCAACACCCCCTCCATGCTGGCAGTCGAAGACGCGATCTTCGCGCTGGAATGGGGCAAGTCCATCGGCGGTGCCGCGGGCCTGATCGCACGAAGCGACGCCAATGCCGCCGCGCTCGACAAGATCGTCGCGGATCGTGACTGGCTCGGCCATCTCGCGGCGGACCCGGCGTCGCGCTCCAAGACCAGCGTATGCCTGACCGTCGAAGGCGCCGACGAAGCGTTCATCAAGAGCTTCGCCGGACTGCTGGAGAAGGAAGGCGCGGCATACGACATCGCAGGTTATCGCGATGCCCCCGCCGGCCTGCGCATCTGGTGCGGCGCGACTGTCGACACCGCCGATATCGAAGCGCTCGGCCCTTGGCTCGACTGGGCTTATGCCCAGACGAAGGCTGCCGCTTAACACCTGCGTAATTCGTCACCCCAGCGAAAGCTGGGGTCTCACTTCCCTTGAAAAACAAGGGAGATCCCAGCGTTCGCTGGGATGACAGGAGTATATATCATGCCCAAAGTTCTCATTTCCGATAAAATGGACCCCCGCGCCGCCCAGATCTTCCGCGACCGGGGCGTCGAAGTCGACGAAATCACCGGCAAGACACCCGAAGAGCTGATCGCGATCATCGGTCAGTATGACGGCCTCGCCATTCGCTCCTCGACCAAGGTGACGAAAGCGATCCTCGACGCGGCGACCAACCTGAAGGTTATCGGTCGCGCAGGCATCGGCGTCGACAATGTCGATATCCCCGCTGCCTCGGCCAAGGGCGTCGTGGTCATGAACACCCCGTTCGGCAACTCGATCACCACCGCCGAACATGCCATTGCGCTGATGTTCGCCCTCGCCCGCCAATTGCCCGAAGCCGATGCGTCGACGCAGGCGGGCAAGTGGGAGAAGAACCGCTTCATGGGCGTCGAAGTCACCGGCAAGGTGCTTGGCCTGATCGGTGCAGGCAATATCGGCTCCATCGTCGCTGACCGTGCACGCGGCCTGAAGATGAAGGTCGTCGCATTCGATCCGTTCCTGACGCCTGAGCGCGCCATCGACATGGGCGTGGAAAAGGTAACGCTGGACGAACTGCTCGCCCGCGCCGACTTCATCACGCTGCACACGCCGCTCACGGACCAGACGCGCAACATCCTGTCGGCAGAAGCACTCGCCAAGACCAAGAAGGGCGTGCGCATCGTCAACTGCGCGCGCGGCGGTCTGATCGACGAAGCGGCGTTGAAGGCGGGTCTCGACAGCGGCCATATCGGCGGCGCAGCGCTCGACGTGTTCGTGACCGAACCGGCCAAGGAAAGCCCGCTGTTCGGCACCCCCAACTTCATCTCGACTCCGCATCTGGGCGCGTCCACGGACGAAGCACAGGTCAACGTCGCGCTGCAGGTGGCCGAGCAACTGTCCGACTATCTGCTGGACGGCGGCGTGACCAACGCGCTCAACATGCCCAGCCTGTCTGCAGAGGAAGCGCCCAAGCTCAAGCCCTACATGGCGCTCGCCGAAAAGATGGGCAGCCTGCTGGGGCAGCTTGAAGGCGACAAGGTGCAGGGCATTTCGATCGAAGTCGAAGGCCATGCCGCGGAACTGAACCAGAAGCCGATCACGGCAGCGGTGCTGGCGGGCTTGATGCGCGCCTATTCCGACACGGTGAACATGGTCAATGCGCCGTATCTCGCCAAGGAACGCGGCCTCGACGTGCGCGAAGTGCGCCACGATCGCGAAGGCGCATATCAGACGCTGGTGCGCGTCACGGTGCAAACGCCGACCGGCGAACGCTCCATCGCCGGCACGCTGTTCGGACCGGAGCAACCGCGTCTGGTCGAACTGTTCGGCATCAAGGTGGAAGCCGATCTGGCGGGCAACATGCTCTACATCGTCAACCAGGACGCGCCCGGCTTCATCGGTCGTATCGGGTCGACGCTGGGTCATGCGGACGTGAACATCGGCACCTTCCATCTGGGTCGCCGCAATCAGGGTGGCGAAGCGGTGCTGCTGCTGTCGGTCGACGGCGTGGTCACCGAGCCGCTGCTGTGGGACATCTGCAAGCTCGACGGCGTGAAGACCGTGAAGCTGCTGCGCTTTGCTTGATGTATGACGAGAAGCCCTCCCCCTTCGGGGGGAGGGTTTGGGAGAGGGGGGGCAAGGATGCGTGTTGATCCAACGCTGAAGGAACGCGCCAGAACGATGCGCGCCAACCCTACCCCCGCCGAACAGAAACTCTGGCTCGCCCTTCGCGCAAACCGCTTTGAGGATCAGCAGTTTACGCGCCAGAGTATAATTGCCCCGTACATTGTCGATTTTGCGTCAAAGGCAGACCGCCTCATCGTCGAAGTTGATGGGGATACACATTCTGCCGAAGATCGCTATGACGCGAGGCGAACCGAATTTCTTGAATCGTTGGGATACCGCGTGATCCGTTTCGCCAATCATGATGTGCTGGGTAACCTGGAAAGTGTGTTGGGCGCGATTTTGCAAGCTTTGCGCGTTCCCCCCTCTCCCCAGCCCTCCCCCCCAGGGGGGAGGGAGTCAGAATGACCCAGCCCAACGCCATCACCGGCCTTCTGCCCGAAGGATTGTCCGACCGTCTCCCCCCTGCGGCGGAGGCGTCGGCGCATCTGGCGCGCAGCGTGCTGGATACCGTAGCAGCGCATGGCTATGCCCGCGTGATGCCGCCGATTGCGGAGTTCGAGGAGACGCTGACGCAGCGGCTTAAATCGGCCCGCGCGCAGGATTTGCTCCGCGCCGTCGATCCCGTGTCGCAGCGGACACTGGCGATCCGCCCCGACATGACGGCGCAGGTCGGTCGCATCGCTGCCACCCGTCTCGCCACCACCGCGCGGCCATTGCGGCTGTCCTATGGCGGCCCGGTGCTGAAACTGCGCGCCAATCAGTTGCGGCCGGAGCGCGAACAGTTGCAGGTGGGCGCGGAACTGATCGGAACGGACAGCGTCGCCGCAGCGGTCGAGATCGTCAACGTCGCCATCGAAGCGTTGCAGGCAGCGGGCGTCACCGGGATCACCATCGATTTCACCCTGCCCGACCTGATCGATACCCTCGCGGCCGGACCGATGCCGCTCAGCGATTCAGAGCGGGAAGCGGTGCGGACCGAACTGGACGCGAAGGATGCAGGCGCGCTCGTGGCGCTGGGTGCAGGCGCGGCGTCCTATCTGCCGCTGATCGAAGCGGCGGGGCCGTTCCATGCCGCGATGGACAAGCTGGAAGCCATCGACGCCGCCACCGGGCAAGGCGCGATTGCCAGCCGCATCGCTGCGTTGCGGGCCATCGCCAAGCCCATTGGCTGGGACATTACCCTGACGCTCGACCCGACCGAACGCCATGGCTTCGAATATCAAAGCTGGTTCGGATTTTCCGTTTTCGCCGAAGGGTTCGTCGGCGAAATCGGGCGCGGCGGCAGCTATGCTATCCTGCGCAGCGACGGCAGCGAAGAACCCGCCATCGGCTTCTCCCTCTACCCCGACCCGCTGATCGACGCAGGCTTCGGCGCGATGCCGGTCAAGCGGCTGTTCCTGCCGCTGGGACATGATGCGGTGGTGGCGAAGACGTTACGCGGTGAAGGCTGGCGGACGGTTGCGGCATTGTCCGACGTGGATGACGGCGCGGCCCTGGGATGTTCGCACTGGCTGGATGGGGATTCGGCGCGGGGGTATTAGAAATAGTCAGACTGGCATTTCACGGTATAAATCTATTGTTTCAGCAATATCTTGGAATTTGCATTCAAGGTGTTTATCGATGAAAACAATATCGCCTTCTAACAGAGTATCTACTTTTATTCCATTTATCTTGTACCATAATTTAGTATTTAAAGACTGGCGTGGGGAGCATTGAATAGAGAATGTATTCCAAATATCATTATATATTTGGTGTTTAGTAATCCAATAATTATCGACAATGTCATAAGGCAAGAATGCATTTTCGGCGCAGGGGAGATGAATGCCGTCCCGGCTAATAGTCATTATTGATTCTCGATAAAAGAAACCAATAATGCCGTGTAATTTATTAATCAAAGAAGCTATCAACATCACTATTGCAATAAATTCGAATACATTTACCCCGTCAAATGATAATACTGAAATTATGACAAAAACAGATTAAGCCTAATAATAGATAAGTACGATTTACTTAAGTAGATATTTAGTGATTCATCCATCCTTTAACTCGCCCGCCCGCTTCGCCGTCAGCAGATAATTCAACCCCTTCTTCTCCGACAGCACGAATCCCTTCGCCGGGTCCAGCGCGATCCCGCTCCACCCCGTCACTTCCAGCCCCGCTGCCACCAGCATCGGTTCGATTTCCTCGGGCGTCAGGAATTTGCTCCAGTCGTGCGTGCCGCGCGGAATCTGGCCCAGGCCTTCGCCCAGCGTAATCATCGCCAGCCGCGACAAGGGCGTGCGGTTGGGTGTCGAGAGTATCAGCAGCCCATCGGGCGCCAGCGCATCCGCCAGCCCGCGCAGGAACAACGCGGGGTCGGTGACATGCTCGATCACTTCCATGCTCGTCACCAGATCGAAGCCGGTTTCGCCCAGCGCCTCCACGCCGACCGCGCGATAATCGATGGTGAGGCCTTGCCCTGCCGCGTGGGTCTGTGCCGCAGCGATATTCTCATGCGCTGCATCGATCCCCGTCACCTGCGCGCCCATCCGCGCCAGCGGTTCACACAGCAGGCCCGCGCCGCACCCGACATCGAGAGCACGTTTTCCGGCCAGGGGACGCAGCGTCTTGATGTCGCCACGCCAATGCGCGTCCACCGCGTGGCGGATATAGGACAGGCGCACCGGGTTCAGCTTGTGCAGCATCGCGCTGCTGCCCTTGGGGTTCCACCAGCCGGCGGCCATCGTACCGAAATGCGCGGCCTCTGCCGGATCGATGGTCGTGATGCTTTCAGGGGCCACATTGCTTGCCATATCTGTTCCAACTTACTAAGGGAGGCCCGCTTTTGCACCCCTCGCGGACCCGTTTTCCGACATAATCTTACCCACAGGCAAGGCTGACAGCAAATATGGCGCGCATCGTGATGAAATTCGGCGGCACCTCCATGGCGGGGATGGAGCGAATTCGCAATGTTGCCGCGCGTGTGAAGCATGTCGTGAGCCAGGGTAACGAAGTCGCGGTCGTGGTTTCGGCAATGGCGGGGGAGACCGACCGGCTCGTCGGTTTCTGCCGCGAAGCCAGCGCGCTCTACGATTCGGCGGAATATGATGTCGTCGTTGCGGCGGGCGAGCAGATCACCAGCGGCCTGCTGGCCATGACGCTGAAAGCCATGGGCGTGGACGCGCGGAGCTGGCTCGGGTGGCAGTTGCCGATCCACACTATCGAATCCCATGCCAAGGCGCGGGTGGAAAGCATCGAGACGGACGCGCTGCTTACCGCAATGGCATCGGGCCAGGTTGCGGTCATCCCCGGTTTTCAGGGAATGATGGAGGATGGCCGCGTGTCGACGCTGGGCCGCGGTGGATCGGACACGTCCGCCGTTGCCGTGGCTGCTGCGATCGGCGCAGACCGTTGCGACATCTACACCGATGTCGATGGCGTCTACACCACCGACCCCCGCATCGTTGCCCGCGCGCGCAAGCTCGACATGGTGACCTATGAGGAAATGCTCGAACTCGCGTCGGTCGGCGCGAAGGTGTTGCAGACCCGCTCGGTCGGCCTCGCGATGAAGGAAGGGGTGCGCGTTCAGGTGCTGTCCTCCTTCGACGACCCCACACAGGACGACCTGCCCGGTACGCTGATCGTCAGCGAAGAAGAATTGGAGGAAAGCAAGATGGAACGTCAGCTCATCACCGGCATCGCCCATGACAAGAACGAAGCCAAGATCATATTGACGCGCGTGCCCGACCGGCCCGGCGCGGTCGCCAGCATCTTCAGCCCGCTTGCCGAAGCCAGCATCAACGTCGACATGATTATCCAGAATGACAGCAAGGATAAGGAAGAAACCGACGTAACCTTCACCGTGCCGCGCGCCGATCTTGCTCGCAGCGTCGACCTGCTCGAATCGTTGAAGGATCAGATCGGTTTCTATCGCATCATCACCGATGTCGAAGTCGCGAAGATCAGTGTTGTGGGTGTCGGGATGCGCAGCCACGCAGGTGTCGCGGCGACGATGTTCAAGACGCTGGCGGATCGCGGGATCAACATCGAAGCGATCTCGACCAGCGAAATCAAGGTCAGCGTGCTGATCGACGAGGACGAAACCGAACTGGCGGTGCGCGTGCTGCACACGGCTTATGGCCTGGACGCCGACGCGCCTGCTGCGTGAAATTTCGCAGGCAGGACTTTACTAACGCAGTCATCCCCGCGAAGGCGGGGATCCATCTCCCGACGTTTCGCCAAGGGAGAGGGCAGGAGATGGATTCCCGCTTTCACGGGAATGACGGAGAAAAAACATGACTCACCCCAAACTCGCCACCCTCATGCAACGCGGCACCGAATTTTTCGGCTGCGAGACGGCGATCATGTGCGGCGCGATGAGCTGGGTGAGCGAGCGCAATCTGGTGTCTGCCATTTCCAACGCTGGCGGCTTTGGTGTGATTGCCTGTGGGGCGATGACGCCTGAACTGCTCGATAAAGAAATCACCGCGACGAAGGCGCTGACAGCCAAGCCCTTCGGCGTGAACCTCATCACCATGCACCCGCAGCTCTTCGACCTGATCGACATATGCGCGAAACATGATGTCACGCATGTCGTGCTGGCTGGCGGTCTGCCACCCAAGGGCAGCATCGAAGCGATCAAGGCAAAGGGTGCGAAGCTGATTTGCTTCGCCCCGGCGCTGTCGCTGGCGAAGAAGCTGGCGCGGTCGGGCGTTGACGCGCTGGTGGTCGAGGGGATGGAAGCGGGCGGTCATATCGGCCCGGTATCGACCAGCGTGCTCGCGCAGGAAATCCTGCCTGAAATGGCGCCGCAGCTTCCCGTGTTCGTCGCGGGCGGCATCGGTCGGGGCGAAGCCATTGCCGCTTATCTGGAAATGGGTGCGGCGGGCGTGCAGCTTGGCACGCGATTCGTATGCGCGACAGAGAGCATCGCGCACCCTAACTTCAAGAAGGCTTTCTTGCGCGCGTCGGCCCGCGATGCCGTTGCCAGTGTACAGATCGACCCGCGCCTGCCGGTGATCCCCGTTCGCGCGCTCAAGAATCCCGGCACCGAAAACTTCACCGCCAAGCAGCGCGAAGTCGCCAATCTGCTCGACACCGGCGCGGTGGACATGATGGAAGCGCAGCTCCAGATCGAACATTACTGGGCAGGCGCACTTCGCCGCGCGGTGATCGACGGCGATGTCGAAGGCGGCAGCCTGATGGCGGGCCAGTCGGTCGGCATGGTGATGAAGGAAGAACCGGTCCGCGAAATCCTTGCCACGCTGATGGACGAAGCGGAAGCGGCGCTGACGGCGCGGGCCGCTTAAGGCGCTCTCCCCTACACTGTTACCCGGCGCAGGCCGGGGTTCAGGGCCACGAAGCACGGCGCGTACGACTCCTGGACCCCGGTCTTCAGCTTAAGCTGAAGTCTATCCTGAGCTTGTCGAAGGGCCGGGTAACAGTCACGCCTACGCCATCAACACCTTGTCCAGCGCGATCTTGAACTTGTCCATTTCCTCGGACGATCCCACTGTCACGCGGGACACGGTGGGCCAGATTTCCCACGACCGGCCAATCTGAACCTTCTCCGCCAGCAGCTTCGCCTGCATTTCCTTGGCCGGCCTGGTCTTCCAGTCGAGCATGAACATATTGGCTTCGCTGCCGGGGTGATACGCGATCCCGCGCTTTGCGAGATGCGCGAACGTTTCTTCCCGAACGCCGATCATCTGCGCACGGCGCGCCTTGATCGCGTCCGCTGCGGTATAAGCCGCCGTCCCGCAGGCCAGCGCCGTCACCGGCAGGGTGCCAGTCACCTGATAGCCATCGTAGCGCATCATCGCCTTATGCAAGGCTGGGTCCGCGAACGTCAGCCCAAGGCGCATCCCGGCCATGCCGAACATTTTGGAAAAGGTCCGCATGACGATCACGTCCTTGCGATCCTTGGCCAGCGCCATCGCGCTCGGCGCTTCGGAGAAATGAAGATAAGCCTCGTCGATCAGCAGCACCGAATCGGCTGGCTTGTTCGCGGCCAGCCATGCCAGATCGGCAAGCGGCGTGACCGTGCCGGTGGGGTTGTTGGGCGACACGATGTAATACAGGCCCGCAGCGGGATTGGCGGCCAGCATCGCTTTCACGTCGGCGCCTTTGCCCGGTGTCATTGGCACCTTGGCAACCGGCGCCTTGAGCCACGCCGCCGCGCGCCACGCCGATTCGAAGGTCGGATCGGGTGTGACCAGACCCTTTTCCGGCGAACAGAAGGCAATGACCGAGCGGACCAACGGGTCGCCCGAACCCGGCCAGGGCAGGATGCGATCTTCGGCAACGCCTTCGACCTGCGCCACTGTCTTGATAAACTGCCCGCGCAGATCGCCCGGATCGTAGCGGTTGCCTTGCGCCACGACCTTGGCAGCAGCTTCGGCCGCCACCGGGAACGGCCCGGTCCAGCATTCGTTCGCGCCGATCTGTACCGCGCCCGCCACCGCGCGCGCCGCCTGGCTCTGCGCGAAGGCTGGCTTGAAGGCGGTGATGCTTGCCGCAGCGCCCAGAAGAGCTGCGACCTGCCCGATCTGGCGGCGGGAATAGCCGCGATCCAGAAGGTCGTTTCGCGCCGTCGCGTCGATACCCACAGTGCTCATATCCTGCCGCCCTCCGAACAATACATCTCTACTGCAATGACGCAACGAATGGGCGTGCCAGACCCGCCATCCGCCCCGACATTTTGCAGCAATATGAGAAACGCGCAGTTCCTTGTTGGAAGCAGCAGCCTGTTTCTGATAGCGGTTCCACATGGTCACTACGCCAGCCACCACCGCCGCCCGCAAAATTCTCAGCCGCCTGCATGAGCTGATGGCTTCGCGCTCTGCTGCGCAGCAAAAGCTGAACAAGGTCGTGGAGATCATCGGCGAGGAACTGCACAGCGAAGTGTGCTCCATCTACCTGCTGCGTGAGGGTCTGCTGGAACTCTACGCCACGCGCGGACTGAAGCAGGAAGCGGTGCACGTCGCCAAGCTGGCGTTGGGGCAAGGTCTGGTCGGCACCATCGCGGGCAATGTCGAAACGCTGAACCTCGACGAAGCCGCCGCTCATCCCGACTTCGCCTATCTACCTGAAACCGGTGAAGAACTGTTCCACAGCTTCGCGGGCGTTCCGATCGTCCGACGGGAGAAATCAGTCGGCGTATTGTGCGTGCAACATGTCGATCCCCGCCGCTATGAAGAGGTCGAGATCGAAGCATTGCAAACGGTGGCCATGGTCCTTTCCGAACTGATCGCCAATGCCGAACTGGTCGACGACACCCGGACCGACGACCGTGTAACCGGCACCGGATCGAACATGCTCACCGGCCTGCAACTGGTGATGGGCATGGCGCGGGGTCATGCGGTCTTCCACCAGCCCCGCATCCACATCGAACATACCGTTGCAGAAGATACCGAAGCAGAGCGGCAGCGTGTCTATTCCGCCTTCACCAAGATGCGCGAACAGATCGACCGGATGGCCGGCGCATCCGAATTCGGGGTCGATGGCGAGCATCAGGAGGTTCTCGAAACCTATAAGATGTTCGCCTATGACGAAGGATGGGCGCGGCGGATCAACGAAGCGATCGACAGCGGTCTGACCGCCGAAGCGGCCATCGAGCGCGTGCAGCAACGCACCCGTATGCGGATGCGGCAGATCCAGGACCCCTTGCTGCAGGATCGGATGCACGATCTGGAGGATCTGGCGAACCGGCTGCTGCGCATCGTGTCGGGCCAATTGGGTACGGCGGCACAACTGGGCTTGCGGCAGGACGCGATCCTGATCGCGCGCAATCTGGGTCCGGCCGAGCTGCTGGAATATGACCGGCGGCGGCTGAAAGGCGTGATCCTGGAAGAAGGATCGCTGACCGCGCATGTCATCATCGTCGCGCGCGCCATGGGCGTGCCGGTGCTGGGCCGCCTGCGCGACATCCGGCATCAGGTGAACGAAGGCGACCTGATCCTGATGGACGTCATCGAAAACCGCGTGTTCGTGCGCCCCAGCCCGGACATGGAAGAAGCGTTCGAAAACAAGCTGAACCTCACCCAAAAACGCCGCGCCGCCTTTGCCGCCGCGCGCGACCTGCCGCCGGTGACGAAGGACAACGAGCGCATCGAATTGATGGTCAATGCCGGGCTGCGTGACGATGCCGCTGCGCTGGACGTGACCGGCGCTGATGGCATCGGGCTTTTTCGCACCGAGTTCCAGTTCCTCGTGTCCGCCACCATGCCGCAGCGGGAACGCCAGCAGCGGCTCTACAAGGATGTGCTGGACGTGGCGGGGGATCGTCCGGTTATCTTCCGCACCGTCGATATCGGCGGTGACAAGGCCTTGCCCTATATGCGGCAAGGCGAGGATACCGAGGAAAACCCGGCAATGGGCTGGCGGGCGCTGCGCCTTGCGCTGGAACGCGACGGGCTGATGAAGGCGCAGGCGCGCGCGTTGCTGGAAGCGGCAGCGGGCAAGACGTTATATGTCATGTTCCCGCTGATTTCCGAGCCTTGGGAATTCGACGAAGCCAAGGCGCTGATCGAAAAGCAGCGAGCGTGGCTGGTCAATCAGCGTAAGGCTGTGCCCAACGCCGTACGCTATGGCGCGATGCTGGAAGTGCCTGCCTTGGCCGAAGTGCTGGACCTGCTATTGCCGCGCCTCGATTTCCTGTCGATCGGCACCAACGATCTGACGCAGTTTCTGTTCGCCGCCGACCGCGCGCATCCCAAGCTCGCCGAACGCTACGACTGGCTCAGTATCGCCATCCTGCGCTTCCTCTCGCGGATCGTGAAAGCATGCGAGGCCCATAAGGTGCCGGTGGGTGTATGCGGCGAAATGGGCGGGCGGACTTTGGAAGCGATGGCGCTGCTTGGGCTGGGCATCCGCCGCCTTTCCATCACGCCTGCTTCCATCGGTCCGGTGAAGGCAATGATCCGGTCGCTCGATCTTGCGCCTCTGAAAGAGGAAATGGCAAAGCTATTGACGGACGGTACACCCAATGCGCGCGCGGCGTTGCTGGCCTGGGCGCAGGAGCGACGGATCGACCTCAACTGACATCAAGCTGAAACTGATCGCATTTCCTTAGGGTGCGGCGTTGACAGCAGGCGCGCGGGAATGAGACAAGAGCATCGCAAGGTCGCATTTGCGGCCCCCGCGAGAGGGGCAATACGGAACAGATGGAAGAGATGGAACAAGGGTCTCTGGACATGGATCGACCCGGCGACGTGTTACGCCGGGCGCGCGAGGCGCAGGGACTGTCGTTGCAGGACGTCGCAACCCGTACGCGTATCCCGATGCGGCAACTCGCGCTGGTCGAAAACCACGAATATGCGGCATTGCCCGGCATTCCTTATGCCATCGGCTTTTCGCGCGCCTATGCGCGTGCCGTGGGCGCCGACGAAACGGTGATTGCCGCAAGTGTCCGCCGCGAGCTGGTCGATGCCGATGTGATGAATGCGCCCCGTTACGAAATGTTCGAACCGGCCGATCCCGCACGCGTACCGCCCCGCTATCTGGCTTGGACGGCGGCGGCAATCGCGCTGCTGTTTGCGGTCGGCTATGGCGTGTGGCGCACGCAGATGTTCACCCCGCCCAGCGAAGAACAGATCGCCGCGCAAGTCGATCCCCAATCCACCCGCCCCGCCACCGGCAACGGCGCACCTGCTGCCCGACCCACCTTGCCGCCGACGCAGGGGCCGGTCGTGCTGACCGCTGTGGATGAAGTGTGGTTGCGCATTTACGACGGCACCGGCGAGCGGCTTTTGGAAAAGCAGATGAAGAAGGGCGAGACCTTCACGGTGCCCGCCGATGCCAATAACCCGATGATCCTGACCGGTCGCCCCAATGCCATTGCCGTGACGGTCGGCGGACGGCCCGTGCCGCCCTTGGGCGCCCCGGAACGGACGATTTCGGATGTCCCGATCAGTGCGGCGGCATTGCTGGCGCGGCCTGCCTCGACTGTTCCCGCCACGGCTCCCACCGCCACCTCGCCGACCGGAGCGACGGCAACGCCCGCCGCACCCGCACCGGCCTCCCCTGCGCCCGTTCCAACCGTTCAGGAGTGAAGGGCGCTTTACCGCCGCTGCAAAGCTCTTATGATTGACGGCATATTCATTGCCTGGGGATCCTTCATGCGTCACCTGCTCGTTACAGCGTCCGTCCTGACGGCGGCCATCACCTTTGCTGCGCCGGCCGCTGCGCAATCCGTCGCGCCATCAGTGCAGACGCGCGTCGACCGACTGGAAAAGGAAATGAAGGCAGTCCAGCGCAAGGTGTTTCCCGGCGGCACCCCGATCGAGCCGGATATCACCCGCGCACCCACGCCCGTGATCGCGCCCGGTTCCCCCGCCGCAACGCCCGTGTCGGACCTGATCGCGCGCGTCGACGCGCTGGAGGGACAGCTTGCGACTTTGACCGGTCAGGCCGAACAGAACAGCTTCAAGATCAAGCAGCTTGAGGACGCCTTTGCGAAATACAAGGCGGAGACCGACGCGAAGCTGACACCCGCCGATGCGGCACCGCCCGCGATGGGCGCGACGCAGGGCGGAAGCAGCGCAGCATCGCCCGTAAAATCCACCCCGGCCGCAACCCCCGCTGCCAGTGCCGCGCGAAAGGCAGCGGTGGCGGCCATCGAATTGCCCGACACCGGCGATGCTCCGATGGATGCCTACACTTATGGCTATCGGCTGTGGGATGCGAAATTCTATCCCGAGGCGCAGACGCAGTTGAAGGCAACGCTCGACAAATTCGGCACCTCCCCGCTGGCCAGCCGCACCGCCAACTTGCTCGGTCGCGCCTATCTGGACGATGGGAAGCCGGCGCTGGCGTCGGTGGCGTTCTACGAAAATTATCAGAAGCGGCCCAAGGGCGACCGCGCTGCCGACAGCCTGACCTATCTCGGCGAAGCGCTGATCCAGCTTAAAAAGCCTGCCGATGCGTGCAAAGTGTATAGCGAGCTTGAGCAGATGTACGGCGCAACGATGAGTGCCACATTGCGCGGCATGATGACCAAGGGCCGCGAACGGGCAAAGTGCGCGGCTTAACGACCTGCTGATCGTATTCCTGCGAAAGCAGGAACCCAGGGCGTCAGGCACCGCGCCAAGCCTCCTGGACTCCTGCTTTCGCAGGACAACGGCTCGGCATAAATTGGCGTGAAGATCATGGTGCTAGCGGACCGTTTCCTGAAAGACCTTGCCCGACTGGTTCCCCTGCCCGCTCGCATCGGCATTGCCGTGTCCGGTGGTCCGGACAGCATGGCGTTGCTGTGGCTGGCGCATGAGGCTTTGCCCGGACAAGTGGAGGCTGCGACCGTCGACCATGGGCTGCGCGCTGCATCCGCCGACGAAGCGACGATGGTGGCGGACTATTGCACCGCACAGGGCATCCCTCATCGCATCCTGCGCCCCGCCAGCCCCATTACCGGCAGCTTGCAATCGGCGGCGCGCAAGGCTCGTTATGCCTTACTCGACGATTGGCGGCGCGAGCGCGACATCGACTGGCTACTGACTGCACATCATGCCGACGATCAGCTCGAAACCCTGCTGATGCGACTTAATCGGGGTTCGGGCGTATCGGGTCTGGCGGGCGTTCGGGCGCGCAATGGCGCGGTGCTGCGGCCCCTGCTCGGCTGGCGCAAGGCGGAACTGCTGGCGCTGGCCAGGGAACAGGGCGCGCCGTTCGTGAACGATCCAAGCAACGCCGACGACCGTTTCGACCGGGCAGCGTTGCGCCAGCGTCTTGCACAAACCGATTGGCTCGATCCTGCGGCCGCGACCCGCAGCGCTGCGGCGCTGGCGGAAGCGGCGGACGCGCTGCAATGGCTGACCGCCGATCTTGCCGCACGGCATGTTGTGCCCGATGGCGAAGGCTGGCGCCTTACGGCCACCGATTTCCCGCGCGAGGTGCAGCGGCGTCTCGTGCTGCACATGCTGGCGCTGGCTGCGCCCGACGCGCCTGCGCCGCGTGGCGATGCGCTCGACGGGGCGCTGGCCCAGCTTATCGTCGGCGGCAAGGCGATGCTGGGCGACTGGATACTGTCCGGCGGCGAGTCGTGGACGCTCCGCCCCGCCCCGCCCCGCAGACATTCGGGGCAGTGACCCGCAGCACAGCAATCCGCGCGCCGTTCACCATAGTGAAACACCTGCTGGTCTAACTCTTTTGCAGCCGGAACGGGCGACGGGGCGGAGTCATATTGCCATTTGTTCCCCACACCCTATCTTGGTCGATGAAAGCGAGATGTCATGAACGACGATAAGGAACCGCAGGGCAATCCCTGGATCAAGAGCGCGATGATTTGGGCGGGCGTCATTGTCGCCCTGTTGCTCTTCGTGTCCCTGTTCGACAGCCGCACGGCCGCGACATCGGGCACCGGCATTGCCTATTCCGAATTCCGGCAGAAGGTGCAGGACGGTCAGGTCAAGGAAGTGGCCGTCGCGCCGGACAAGATCACCGGCACGCTGACCAACGACCAGCGTTTCTCCACCGTTCCTGTGGCCGATCCCAGCCTGCCCGGCCTGCTTGACGATTATGGCGTCAAATATAGCGGTCAGGCCGAAGAACAGCCCAGCTTCTGGATGATCCTCATCTATCAATCGCTGCCATTCCTGCTGATCCTCGGCATCGCCTTCTTCGTTCTGCGCCAGATGCAGAAGGGTGGCGGCGCAGGCGGCGCGATGGGTTTCGGCAAGTCGAAGGCCAAGCTGCTCACCGAAAAGCACGGCAAGGTGACGTTTCAGGACGTCGCAGGCATCGATGAAGCCCGCGAAGAGCTGGAAGAAATCGTCGAGTTTCTGAAAGACCCCACCAAGTTCGCGCGTCTGGGCGGCAAGATCCCGAAGGGCGCATTGCTGGTCGGTTCGCCGGGTACAGGCAAGACGCTGCTGGCGCGCGCCATTGCGGGCGAAGCCGGTGTGCCGTTCTTCACCATTTCGGGTTCGGACTTCGTCGAGATGTTCGTTGGCGTTGGCGCAAGCCGTGTGCGCGACATGTTCGAGCAGGCTAAGAAGAACGCACCGTGCATCGTTTTCATCGACGAAATCGATGCCGTCGGTCGCCATCGTGGCGCGGGTCTGGGCAACGGCAATGATGAGCGCGAACAGACGCTGAACCAGCTTCTGGTCGAAATGGACGGCTTCGAAGCCAATGAAGGCATCATCATCGTCGCGGCGACCAACCGCCCTGACGTGCTCGATCCTGCACTGCTGCGTCCGGGCCGCTTCGACCGTCAGGTCGTGGTGCCGCGCCCCGACATCGAAGGCCGCGAAAAGATTCTTGCCGTGCACATGAAGAAGGTGCCGTTGGCCCCCGACGTGAATGCCCGCACGATTGCGCGCGGTACGCCCGGCTTCTCCGGCGCGGACCTCGCCAACCTCGTCAACGAAGCGGCCCTGATGGCGGCGCGTCGCGGCAAGCGTCTGGTCGCGATGGACGAGTTCGAAATGGCCAAGGACAAGGTCATGATGGGCGCGGAACGCCGCTCCATGGTCATGACTGACGACGAGAAGAAGATGACCGCCTATCACGAAGCGGGTCATGCCATCGTGTCCGTCCACGAAGCCGCTTCGGACCCGATCCACAAGGCGACGATCATTCCGCGCGGTCGTGCGCTGGGCATGGTTATGCGGCTGCCGGAACGCGACAGCTACAGCTATCACCGTGACAAGATGCACGCGAACATGGCCGTCGCCATGGGTGGCCGCGTCGCCGAAGAAGTAATTTTCGGCCACGACAAGGTATCGTCGGGCGCATCGAGCGATATTCAATATGCGACCAAGCTGGCCCGCGACATGGTCACGCAATGGGGCATGTCCGAAAAGCTCGGCCCGCTGCAGTATGAAGAGCAGCAGGGCGAAACCTTCCTTGGCTATTCGCAGAGCGCGCGCGTCAACATGTCGGACGAGACCGCCAAGCTGATCGACAAGGAAATCCGCACGCTGGTCGAGCAAGGCTATAACCGGGCGAGGGAATTGCTGACCAAGCATGAGGATCAGCTTCACCTGCTGGCCAATGCGATGCTGGAATATGAAACGCTTTCGGGCGACGAGATCAAGACGCTGCTCGACAAGGGTGAGATCATCCGTGACGACGGCACCACGATCCGTCCGTCGAGCATCCCCACCGCCGGCACCGCGATCCCCAAGACGCGCCGCCGCAAAGGGCCGTTCGGCGATCCTGCACCGCAGGGGATCTGATTTTCTAGAAACTGGAAAGAGGGCGGTGCCAGCGGGCGCCGCCCTTTTCGTATCGGGAGGCTGCAATGCGTAGATTATTGACCACAGCATTGCTGATCTCAGCCTATGTTCCGGCTGCGCAAGCCATGACCGTTGCCGAGTTTCTGGCCAAATCCGATGCTGTGAAGGCCAAGGGCGTAATGGCCATGATGTCCTCGGACTTGACGCTGCTCAGGAACGAAATGAAAAGCGTTTCGACCGCCTATCGTGCAGATATCGACGCTGCGCAGAAGGCGGGTAAACCGCCCCATAGTTGTCCGCCACCCAAGGGCAAGGCATCGATCAGCAGCGACGATGTGATGGCGGAACTGCAATCCCTCCCGACGGCTGAAAAGGCCCGCACAAGCGTCAAAACTGCCTTCTACGCCCTGATGAAGAAACGCTATCCCTGCGGGAAATAAGCCGCACGCCTCGCCTTATTCAGCCGCCGCCGTACTCAGGCCCAGCTCCGGAACCCCAATCGACCGCCTTCCGCCAAAATCGGTGCGCGCGACGATGACACCCTGCTTTTCCATATATTCGATCAACCGCCGCACCCGCCCCGGCGAACTGGTGCCATAAGCCCGCGCCAGCGCATCGTCATCGGGGCAAGGTTGCCCGATCAGCGCCGCGTGGGCGATCAGCAGGAACGGGGCGAGCATATCCTCCGGCAGACGTTCCGCTACGATCAGCGCCTGTTCGAACCGCACGTCGGCGGGATCGAATATCCCCGCACGTGCCATGGCGAAGCGACGGCGGAAGACCGGCAGGTCGAGCGGCACTTTGGTAAGGCGGTGCATCCGGCATCGCACCGTGAAATCCTGATACAGCACAGCCATGGATTGAAACGCGCTGCCGGGATCGGCCACCATTTCCTCCAGCACGGCAATGATCGCTGCGTCCGCCACGGCCTGATCGGGCTGCGGTTCGGAAGGACGCTCTGCCGCCGGGGCCGACAGGTCCGGCCCGGAGAGGCTGCGGATCAGCTCCTCCGCCGCGATGGCTTGCGGTTTGGGCTCGGCGCGCGGTGGCGGCGCATCGGTTTCCATTTCGGCAAACAGCATAGCCTGCACCGCGCCGCCCGTGGAAGCGTCGGGCAACGGCAACAGGCTGTGCGTGCCCATGCGCGTGCTGGTCTGCACCGGCCCGATTTTTACCGATACCGGGCGGCGACAAATTGCCGGGCCAAGCGCCAGAAAGCGCCCGCGCTCCAGATCGCGGATCTGCTCGGCCTGCCGCCGCTCCATCCCCAGCAGGTCGGCGGCGCGCGCCATGTCGATGTCCAGGAAAGTGCGACCCATCAGGAAGTTGCTGGCTTCTGCCGCCACATTCTTCGCCAGTTTCGCCAGCCGCTGCGTCGCGATCACGCCCGCCAGCCCACGCTTGCGCCCACGACACATGAGGTTGGTCATCGCCGCCAGCGATACCCGCCGCGCATCCTCCGACACATCGCCTGCCGCCGCCGGAGCGAACATCTGCGCTTCGTCGACGACCACCAGCACCGGATACCAAAAATCGCGCGGGGCATCGAACAGGGCATTGAGGAATATCGCCGCGCATTTCATCTGCGCGTCGATTTCGAGGGATTCGAGGTTCAGCACGACCGATGCACGATGCTGCCGGATGCGCGCACCCAGCGCCGCAATCTCCCGCTCGTTATAGGCACCGGCATCAATCGCCACATGATCGAAACTATCCGCCAGCGTGACGAAATCCCCTTCCGGATCGATCACGACCTGCTGCACCAGCCGCGCGCTTTCCTCCAGCAAACGGCGGAGGAGATGCGATTTACCCGATCCCGAATTGCCCTGCACCAACAGGCGCGTGGCAAGCAATTCCTCCACATCCATGCGCACGCTCTGCCCGGCGCTGTCCGTCCCGATTTCGATTCCTGCTGTCACCGCGCTGCCATGGCCCAAGCCATGCCAGACAGGCAAGAGCGCAATAGATCGTTACGGGCCCGCTCATCAATTCTAAACGACTGAACGCTATGCCTTGCTGGACTATGACGCGCACAATTTCATCCTGGCATTCCTGGACCGACACTATCCTGCGACGACCGGGGATCGCCCGCTGGCTCCGGCATCCGTTGGCAAGCACACTTGTCCCGTTGATATCTCTGGTCGCTGTGCTGGTTTCCAGTGCGATTCTGGTTATCGGTTTGCTGACCGGGCAGATGGACCGCAACAACGCCAGATATATGGAACGCATGGTTATGGGTGCGGTCCAGCGGGAACAGTGTTCCACACTCGACTCCGTATCGGCAGCCGGTCGCTGGGATGACGCGGCACGGGCAGTCTACAATCCCAAAGGCTTCGATACCCGTTGGGCCGACACGAATTTCGTATATCACGACCTGCATAGCTTCGTGGTCGATGCGGAAGGCAACACATTGTGGTCACGCCGATCCGAGCAGCAGAATGACGCGCAGCCGCTACGCCCGTTGCGTATGGAAGCTCCCGACGCACTGGCTCATCTGCTGGCGGTATTGCCCCGAAGCACGCGGGAAGCTCAGAAAATGCTGCAGGGCAAAGCCATCATGGCGAAATTCGAAGGGCGTCCAGCGGTGGTCGCCGGCATGGCTATCATCCCCTGGAAACGCACCGACATGCCGCTTCCCAAGGAGCCGCACTATCTCATCGTGATCGAAGAGCTCAAGCAGCCCGTAGTGGAAAAGCTGGGCGCCATTCACGGCCTGGTATCCGTTCGCTGGGCCAATGGCGCGGGACAACCGGACTGGCAGCATATCGACGTCAAAGGGCCGCATGGCGCGGTTCTGGGGCGCATCGAGTGGCCGCATCGCAAGGCTGGATGGTCGGCATTGTCCGATATTGCAGCGGTGGCAATATCTGCCGGTCTCCTCAGCCTGCTGCTTTCGGCCTGGCTGTTGCGCCAGCTTTATCGGGGGAACGTCGCCCTGCGCGCGGAAAGCGCGACAGCGCTTGCCTCGGCGGAGATAGCCAGAGCAGCCGTGGCGGACGCGGAAACAGCGTTGCTGCAGGCGGAGACTGCCCGCACACAAATGGCCGATGGTGCCAGACAGCAAGCAGCGGAACAGCAACGGCATCAAGAAGAGTTGCGCGGCCATGGTCGCGATATTGCCTGCGCTCTCGAACAAACAATGGCGATACTGGTGACGCAATTGCTTGAAACCGCCACCGACCTGGAGCGGGATGCCGATCAGACAATGGACTGCATCAGCGCTCAGCAGAAGCAGGCCGACATCGTGATCGACCGATCGCGCGAGTCGACGCAGGCCGCGCGCGCCATCGCGACAACCATCGACGAACTGACGCATTCGATCACCGACATCAGCCGTGCTACCGAACAGATTTGCAGTGCGGCGGACAGTGCCAATCGCCAGTCCGCCGCCGCGCGCGACGCGAATGATAATTTGCTGCGCCATGTCGGGTCCATCAATGACGCCGCGAATCTGATCGCCGAAATCACCGGTCAAACCAACTTGCTGGCCCTTAATGCGACAATAGAAGCCGCGCGTGCCGGCGATGCGGGTCGCGGTTTCGTGGTCGTTGCCAATGAAGTGAAGGCTTTGGCGAGCCAGACCGCGCAAACGACGCGCGATATTCACGATCGCGTGGCGGGCGTCGAAAGTGCGGCGGCGGTAACGGTGGAGCTGGTCGGTTCGGTGGATGCGACGCTAAGCAAGCTGATCCAATCGATCGCGGGCGCCTCATCGGCCATGCAACAGCAACTGTCCGCGGCAACGGACATACAGCGGACCTCGCATGGCGTGGCAATGCACGCGCATGTCGCGGATCAGGCCGTAGAAGCCATAACGCAGTCGTTGGACGAAGTTGCCACCGCAGCGCAGCGCACACGGCACAATGGATCGGTGGTGCGGGAGCGCGCGGAAAATCTGCAGCAGGAATTCGCACGTCTCATCAATGCATTGAAGGCCGCCTGAACCCCGTTATCGGGGCAACCCCGACGCCTTGGCTGCAAAATTGTTGACCGCGCCTCTGTTGCAATGCAGCATGAGGCATGGCCAGCTTTCCACCGATAACCCAGAACCCTGACATCCGCTTTCTCGGTCGCCTGCTGGGTGACGTGATCCGCGCTTATGGCGGGGAGAAGCTGTATCGACAGACCGAATATATCCGGTCGGCTTCGGTGGATCGCGCCCGTGGCGTGGCGGGGGCGGATCTCGTCGATACCGGGCTGGATGCGCTGGGTCTGGACGACACGCTCGCCTTCGTGCGCGGGTTCATGCTGTTTTCGATGCTCGCCAATCTGGCCGAGGACCGCCAGGGCGTCGCCATCGAGCCGGGCGCCGACGTTGCCTCTGCCGTAGCTGCACTGGAGGGGCATGGTATATCGAAGGATGCCGTGCTCGCGCTGCTCGAAAGATCGCTGATCGTTCCCGTGCTGACCGCCCACCCGACCGAAGTGCGGCGCAAGAGCATGATCGACCATAAGAACCGCATCGCTGACCTGATGCTGCTGATGGACGGCGGGCGGACCGAAACCGACAATGGCGAGCAGATCGAGGAAGCCATCGCGCGGCAGATCGCCTTGCTGTGGCAGACGCGCCCGCTCCGCCGGGAGCGCCTGTATGTGCAGGACGAGATCGAGAACGTCCTGTCCTACTTCCGCGATATCTTTTTGCCGGTCCTGCCCGCCTTGTACGCGCGATGGGAACGGGTACTGGGTGCGCGTCCGCAAAGTTTCCTGCGCGTCGGCAACTGGATCGGCGGCGACCGCGACGGCAATCCCTATGTGCAGGCCGACCAGCTTCGCTTCGCTCTGTCGCGCGCCTGTGAGGCTGCCATCGGCTTCTATCTCGAAGCGATCCACGCGCTGGGCGCCGAGCTGTCGGTATCCACCGAACTCGCGCAGGTGCCGCAGGCGGTTCTCGACTTGGCCGATGCCAGTGGCGATACCGCGCCCAGCCGCAAGGACGAACCCTATCGGCGCGCGATAGCCGGGATTTACGCGCGGCTGTGCGCAACGCATGTGGCACTGACGGGCCACGCGCCCGCGCGGGCATCGACCCTCTCCGCAGAACCCTATGATATGCCATCCGCGCTCCGTCGCGATCTCGTGACCGTCGCACAGGGGCTGGCGGCCGAAGGCGACGGCGCGCTGGCCACGGGCGGCGCGCTCGGGCGGCTGATCCGTGCAGTGGAGACGTTCGGCTTCCACCTCGCCACACTCGACATGCGCCAGAACAGTGACGTGCATGAGCGCGTCGTTGCCGAACTGCTTAAGCAGGCAGGCGTCGAAGCGGATTACGCCGCGCTCGACGAATTTGCTCGGATCGCCCTGCTCCGCCGCGAACTGTCGAACAACCGCCCGCTCGGATCGCGTTTCGCGACGTATAGCGAGGAAACCGCGTCCGAGCTCGCCATCGTCGATGCCGCTGCACAGGCGCTCAAGACCTATGGGCCGCAGTGCATCACGCACTACATCATCAGCAAGGCCGAAAGCGTATCCGACCTGCTGGAAGTCAACATCATCCTGAAGGAAGCAGGGCTGTGGCAGGCCGGGATCGACGGCGCACCGCCGCAAGCAACGATCATGTCCGTGCCATTGTTCGAAACCATCGCCGATCTTGAAGCGGCGCCCAGCATCATGACGGCTTATTTCGGGTTGCCGGAGATCGGCGGCGTCGTGAAAGCGCGCGGCCATCAGGAAGTGATGATCGGCTATTCCGACAGCAACAAGGACGGCGGGTATCTGACCTCCACCTGGAGCCTGCATCAGGCGTCCAAGGCGCTGGAGCCGGTGTTCGCGCAGGCAGGCACAGCGATGCAGTTATTCCACGGACGCGGCGGCGCAGTGGGGCGCGGCGGCGGATCGGCCTTTGCCGCGATCCGCGCGCAACCCCCAGGCACGGTGCAGGGCCGCATCCGCGTGACCGAGCAGGGCGAGATCATCGCTGCCAAATTCGGCACCCGCGATGTCGCCGCCATCAATCTGGAAGCGATGACCAGCGCCACGCTGCTCGCCAGCCTGGAACCTGAAGCGCTGTCGGAACGCGATGCGGCCCGGTTCACCACGGCGATGGACCGCCTCTCGCATGGCGCGTTCACCGCCTATCGCGCGCTGGTCTACGGCACCGACGGGTTCAAGGAATTTTTCCGCGAGCTCACGCCCATTCAGGAAATCTCCGGCCTCAAGATCGGGTCGCGCCCCGCCAGCCGCACCAAGAGCACACGGATCGAGGATCTGCGCGCGATCCCCTGGGTATTCAGTTGGGCGCAGGCGCGCGTCATGCTGCCGGGCTGGTACGGCGTGGGTCATGCACTCGCAGAGTTCGAGGACAAGGCGCTGCTGGCGGACATGGCCGCAGCGTGGCCGTTCTTCCAATCGGCGATGGCCAATCTGGAAATGGTGCTCGCCAAGTCGGATTTGGGGATAGCCCGTCGCTATCTCCCGCTGGTGCAGGATCAGGCTGCTGCGGACAGCATCTTCGGTCGGATCGCCGATGGCTGGGCCAAGACGCACGACGGCTTGCTCACCCTGACCGGCCAGTCGCGGCTGCTGGAGCATAACCCGGCACTCGAAACGTCGATCCGCCTGCGCCTCCCTTATATCGAACCACTCAATCTGTTGCAGATTGAGCTTCTCAAGCGGCATCGTGCCGGGGAAGACGATGCGCGGATCAAGGAAGGGATCGAATTGTCGATCAATGCCATCGCCACGGCGCTGCGCAACAGCGGTTGAGCGACACTACTGCCGGGGAAGCCCAGAGCGGTTGCAGTCATACCGCTCTGGACCCCGGTTCGTATCGACAGATATGTCGCGACGACCGATTACCGAACGCATCCAAAAGAAGACGTCCGGAACTGTGTCAGTATTCTCGACAGGTCCAATAAATGAACTGTCGCAATGAAGCGGCGCCGGATAATTATCGAGCAATGCCCTTCGCACTGGCAAAGCGATTAATGCATCAGGTCACCGATGCGTTGCTCGGCTCGTCGCGGAAATTGGCCGGAGAGGCCGATTGTTATCGTAAGGCAACGGTTCTACACTATCGAACGTCCAAATATTCGGCGCAGTCCATCGCCCGGTGGGGCGTTAAGCACATTAAATATTGTTCACGACCAATTCAACCGCAGGGCGTTACGAAGGTAGATAACATACCCGAAAAAGGAGAAGGCCCATGGCTTTCCATTTGCCCCGTTCGATGCCCCGTTCGATATTTATTGGCCTGGCGTCACTCCTCGCGCTGGGCGGCTGCGCCTATGACGATGGCTATGGCTATGGCGGCATGTCCGTCGGCACAGGCTATGCCGGGGATTATTATGGCCCCGCCAGCTATGGTCCGGGCGGCTATGGCAACGCCGGCTATGGCGGCTGGTACAATGATTTCTATTATCCCGGCACAGGCTATTATGTGTTCGACCGTGGCGGACGCCGCCATCGCTGGAACGATGGCCAGCGGTCCTATTGGGAAGGACGGCGGGCGCAATATCGCGGTCGCGGCTATGTGCGGGACCGCGACGGCGACGGTCGTCCCGATGCAGGGCGCGGACCGGGCTATCACCGCGGGCGGGATTATGTGCGGGATAGAAACGGCGACGGTCGCCCCGATCCGCGCGGCTATGCGCGGCCTGACCGACGGCCCGATGGGCAGCCCGGTCGCCCGGTCGACGGTCGCCGCTATGGACGCCCCGATGGCGGGCCGGATCGGTCCGGCTATCGCCAGCGCGGACCGGATATGCGCGGCGCGCCGGGCGCCGGCAGCGGCCAGGGCGTCCGTACTGAACGCGCGCGTCCTGCACCGCAGGGCCCGCGCGCGCAGGGCCGCGAAGCCGCCCCCCGGACGCAGCCGGAATGATGCCTGTGTCGCGCGGAAGCATCGTTGTCCTGCTGACGCTGGTGGGACTGGGGGCCTGCGCGCCGCAGGAACGCAAGACGCTGGACGATGTCGCCAACGGTGCAAACGTGACCGAAGTGGGCGAGCAAGTCGAGCAGCAGGCGCTGACGGTCATGGAACCGCTCACGCCGCCTGCGCCCGGCACGCCCGGCGGCCTTCCCGTCGATCCCGAACCCATCGTCGAAGGCGCCATCGATCCGGCGAGCGCGCAGGGTGCGGGGCAGCTCGTGCAAGGCTATTATGCGCTGCTGGAAGAAAAACGCTTCGCCGATGCGCAGGATCTGTGGCGCGACGGCACCCCGCATGGCGACGAAGACCCCAAGGTCTTTGCAAGCCGGTTCGATCAATTCAGTGAAATTCACGCCAATATCGGTGCACCGGGCGACCCCGAGGGGGCGGCAGGATCACTCTATGTTGCCGTGCCGGTGCAAATCTATGCGCGGGTCCGTGCCACTGGCAAACCCTATTATGCCCTGCGGCTCGTCACGCTGAAGCGCGTCAACGATGTGCCGGGATCGACCGCCGAGCAGCGTCGCTGGCATATCGAAAACATAGGGGCCTGGTCCAATATGGAACAGGCCCCCGTTAAAACGCAGTAGTAGATCGGAACGTGAAGGTCAGGCGACGCTGGCCTTCACGATCTTGCCGGGGGTGCGGGGCGGTTCGCCCTTGGGCAGCGCATCGACATTGTCCATGCCTTCGGTCACTTCGCCCCAGACGGTGTACTGGCCGTCAAGGAAGGTCGCATCGTCGAAGCAGATGAAGAACTGGCTGTTCGCACTGTTCGGGTTGGACGAGCGCGCCATCGAGCACACGCCGCGCACATGCTTTTCACGGCTGAATTCCGCCTTGATGTCAGGCAGCTTCGATCCGCCCATGCCGGTGCCGGTCGGATCGCCGCCCTGCGCCATGAAGCCGGGGATCACGCGATGGAACACAACGCCATCGTAGAAGCCTTCTTTGGCCAGCGTCGTGATGCGCTCGACATGGCCGGGGGCCAGATCGGGGCGCAGCTTGATGACGACATCGCCGGTATCGAGGGTAAGGGTAAGGGTTTCGTCCGCCATCATGCATCCTTTTCATGCCGTTTGAATTGAGGCCCATATAGGCGCTCGCACGAATGATGAAAGGTGCGGCGTTCGCACGTTTGCAGTCCTTGCAATTATATTGTGCATCAGCGAAAGACTGCCCATGACCCAGGATGACGACAGCGAAGGAGGCGGCGATGAGCGACAATGGCGCAATCGATCATACCGTCGATCCGGAGATCGTCGAAGCCGTTGAGTCGCGGCATGACGAGGACGACCGGCTGAAACCCAGCTTCGTCCGTGCCGTTCTGGATGCTGTCGAAGACGGCGATGCGGACGCCGCGCGCGACCTCGTATCGCCGCTCCATCCTGCTGACATTGCCGACCTTCTCGAACTGACGCCCGGCGACCGCCGCGCGGATGTGGCGGCCGCACTGGGCGATCTCGTCGGTGCCGAAGTGCTTTCCGAACTCAACGACTGGGTCCGCGACGACCTGATCGACGTATTGCGCCCTGAGCAGGTCGCCGAATTTGCACGCGAACTCGATACCGACGATGCCGTCGCCATCATCGAGGACATGGAAGAGGCCGACCAGCAGGCCGTCCTCGAAGCGATGGACCCGGAAGACCGCGCCGCCATCGAAAGCGCGCTGTCTTACCCCGAGGAATCCGCCGGACGCCTGATGCAACGCGATCTGGTCGCGGTACCGGAGCATATGACGGTGGGCCAGGTCATCGACTATCTGCGCGACTTTGGCGACTTGACCAGCGACTTCTGGGAAATTTTCGTAGTCGATCCCGCGCATAAGCCGATCGGCACTTGCCAGTTGAGCTGGATCCTCACCTGCCCGCGCAGCATCCCGATGGCGGACCTGATGAAGCGCGAACAGACGCTGATCCCCGTCGACATGGATCAGGAAGAAGTTGCGCTCCGCTTCCAGAAATATGCGCTCATCTCCGCCGCCGTGGTCGATCATGACGGTCGGCTGGTCGGGATGATCACCGTCGATGACATTCTGCACATCGTTCAGGAAGAAGCGGGCGAGGATATCCTCCGCCTGTCGGGTGCCGGCGAAGGTGACATCAACCAGCCGATCCTGATGACGGTCCGCACCCGCCTGACATGGCTGGTGGTGAACCTCGGCACGGCGATGATTGCGGCATCGGTCGTCGGCTTGTTCGAAGACACCATCGCCAAATTCGCGCTGCTGGCGGCGCTGATGGGCATCGTGTCGGGCATGGGCGGCAACGCGGGAACGCAGACTCTGGCGGTCGTCGTCCGCGCGCTCGCGACGAATCAGCTTACCAGTTCCAACACAGTCCGCATGATCGGGCGCGAGTTCCGGATCGCGGCGACCAATGGCGCGACGCTGGGTGTGCTCATCGGGATAGGCTCCTATCTCCTCTATGGCCGTGCGGACCTTTCACTGGTGTTCGGGCTGGCGATCCTGACCAATAATATGGTCGCGGGCCTCGCCGGGGTGCTGATCCCGATCACGCTGGAACGGCACGACGTCGATCCCGCTGTGTCGTCGGCCGTGTTCGTGACGATGGCGACCGATTGCATGGGCTTCTTTGCATTTCTGGGCCTTGCGACCTTGTTCAACCTGCACTGATTGCCGACATAGGCATGATGCCCCTGCACATGACCAAGATCGCTTTTATGAGCGAAAGCCCCGATACGTTGCGGGCATGGCTGGAATCGCATGACGGACAGGGCGAGGCGCGGCTGACCACCCGCTACCTGCCCAAGCGGGTGGCGGAGATGACCGGCGGATCGCTCTACTGGATACACAGCCACATCATCGTCGGGCGCAGTCCGATCATCGGCTTTGCCCCGACGCCGGAGGGGCGCCACTGGATACGCCTCGAACCGCGCCTGATCCCGGTCGAGGCACGACCCAAGCGCGCGCATCAGGGCTGGCGCTATCTGGAGGGCAAGGACGCGCCCGCCGATCTGGGCGGCGACGCGGTGGGCGTGGACACCATGCCGCCTGCGATGCTGAGCGAACTGGCGCGGCTGGGGCTGGTGTAGCCCTACCCCGCGATCAACTGCACGAACCCGCTCGACACCCATCCGCTCTCGCACGGACCGTCATAGGGCTGTTTGCGATCCACCGGTGACGACACCCCACAATCGAGCGCGACCGGTTCAACCGCATTGCCGTCCGCCCCCGGCACCGGCGGCGGCGTGACCGGCACGACGACCACACCCAGCCACCGCTGATCGATACTGCGCGAACAGATGTGCACCCGCGCGCCGTTCGTCAGTTGCGCCGTCGCCTTCGCATCCTGGAACGGCGCAGCGCGCATCGCCAGCGTCCCTCCATTCGCCACACCGCGCACCACGCCCAGCGCGCCGCACGCATCCAAACGCGGCCCATCCTCGCCGATAGTCACTGCGCGCGCCAGCGTGGACTCCATCCGCGTCTCGGTCATCGCTTCGCGCGGGGCGCCGGCGATGGAGCTGTTGGGCAATTCGTCGGCCACTTCCCGGCTGTCGGAACAGCCCGTCAGGAGAAGGGGAACGCAGATCGATAGCAGAACACATTTCATGGAACCGACCCTAGACTATCCACCCTGCCCCTACACCTGTTTTTCCTTTAGTTTCGCTGCATCTCAACCTATATGATGGACCATGAACGAAGACAGCCAAGCCACCCCGAACGCCAACGCTTATGGCGCCGACAGCATCAAAGTTTTAAAAGGCCTGGACGCCGTCCGTAAGCGGCCCGGAATGTACATCGGCGATACCGATGATGGGTCCGGCCTGCACCACATGGTGTTCGAAGTCTCCGACAACGCCATCGACGAAGCGCTCGCCGGGCATTGCGACCGGATCGACATCACGTTGAACCCTGACGGATCGGTCAGCGTCATGGACAATGGCCGCGGCATCCCGACCGGCATCCACACCGAAGAAGGCGTATCCGCCGCCGAAGTCATCATGACGCAGCTTCACGCAGGCGGTAAGTTCGAGAACACGTCGGACACCAACGCCTACAAGGTGTCGGGCGGTCTGCATGGCGTGGGCGTGTCCGTGGTGAACGCGCTGTCCGACTGGCTGGAACTCAACATCTGGCGCGACGGACAAGAACACTGGATGCGCTTCCGCAACGGCGATGCCGAGGCACCTCTGAAGGTGCTGGGCGATGCGCCAGCGGGAAAGAAGGGTACGAAAGTCACCTTCATGTTCTCGACCGAGACGTTCAAGAACGTCACCGAATATGATTTCGACAAGCTGGAGCATCGCTATCGCGAACTCGCGTTCCTCAACTCCGGTGTGCGCCTGTTCCTGACGGACGCACGGCATGAGGAAAGCAAAACGGTCGAATTGTATTACGAAGGCGGCATCGCAGCGTTCGTCAAATATCTCGACCGTAACAAGGCCGCGCTGATGCCCGAGCCGATCGCCATTTCCGGCACGCGCGACGACGTGACCATCGACGTCGCGCTGGAATGGAACGACAGCTATTACGAAAACGTACTGTGCTTCACGAACAACATCCCGCAGCGCGACGGCGGCACCCATCTGGCCGCGTTCCGCGCGGCGCTGACTCGCACTCTCAACAATTATGCCGACAAATCGGGCATGTTGAAGAAGGAAAAGGTGAGCCTCACCGGCGATGACATGCGCGAAGGGCTGACCGCCATCGTCTCGGTCAAGCTGCCCGATCCCAAATTCTCGTCGCAGACCAAGGACAAGCTGGTCTCCTCCGAAGTGCGCCAACCGCTCGAAAGCCTGATGGCCGACAAGATGGCCGAGTGGCTCGAAGAAAATCCGGGCAATGCCAAAATGATCATTCAGAAGGTGATCGATGCCGCTGCCGCCCGCGAAGCCGCCAAGAAGGCCCGCGAACTGACACGGCGCAAGGGCGTGATGGACATCGCCTCGCTCCCCGGCAAGCTCGCCGACTGTCAGGAGCGCGATCCGGCCAAGTCCGAACTGTTCCTGGTAGAAGGCGACTCCGCAGGCGGCTCGGCCAAGCAGGGCCGCGATCGGCATTATCAGGCGATCCTGCCGCTGAAGGGCAAGATCCTGAACGTGGAACGCGCCCGCCTCGACCGGATGCTGTCATCGAAGGAAGTCGGCACGCTCATTCAGGCGATGGGCACCGGCATCCGCGAAGAGTTCAACATCGAGAAGCTGCGCTATCACAAGATCGTCATCATGACCGACGCTGACGTCGATGGCGCGCATATCCGCACGCTGCTCCTGACCTTCTTCTATCGCCAGATGCCGCAGATCATCGAGAACGGGCATCTCTTCATTGCCCAGCCGCCGCTGTACAAGGCATCGCGCGGTCGCAGCGAAGTCTATCTGAAGGACGAAGCGGCGCTCGATCAGTATCTGGTCGACAATGGCGTGGAGACGATGGCGCTGGAAACCAGCGAAGGCAAAATCTTCGGCGAGGATCTGCGCACGCTGATCGACCATTCGCGCCGGATGCGGACGCTGATGCGCTATATGCCGCGGCGTTACGATCCACGGATCATCGAGGCGCTGGCGCTGGCCGGGGCGCTCGATCCCGATATCGATACCCCGCGTCGGCAAGCAGCGCTGACTGAAGCCGTGCGCTGGCTCGATCTCGCGGACACGGACGGCAAATGGACCGGCATCGTCAGCGAGGAAGGCGGATACCACTTTCAGCGTTTCTGGCGTGGCGTGACCGACCATCACATCATCGAAGCAGCGTTCCTCGGCTCTGCCGAAGCGCGCAAGCTGCATACGCTCGCGACCGAGCAGGCGTCGGCTTATCTGACGTCGGGCCGACTGGTCTCGGCAAAAGCCGCCGCCGTGCACGACGAAGCCCCCGATGGCGAAGAGGCACCGACCGCCGCAGCCGCCGCGAAAGGCGTGACCGTTTCGCGCCCCAGCGACTTGTTGCACGCCATCCTCGCCGCAGGACGCAAGGGTCTATCGATCCAGCGGTATAAAGGTCTTGGCGAAATGAACGCTGAACAGCTTTGGGAAACCACGCTCGATCCCAACGCCCGCTCGCTGCTGCGCGTCGAAGTGGATCAGGCCGACATTGCCGACGAAATCTTTACCCGTCTGATGGGCGATGTCGTCGAACCCCGCCGCGAGTTCATTCAGGATAACGCCCTGAACGTCGCCAATCTCGACGTGTGATCTGTGAACGTGGCGGGGCGCCTATAACGCGCTCTGCCACGTTTTGATGGCTTCGATGGGCCAGGCCAGCATCACGACATTCAGCGTCAAGTTATCGCGGATCGCCCAAAGCGCGATCAGTTCGAACGCCATTCCGACCGTCACCGTTACCCACACCGGCACACGTCGCGCAAACGCAAAGCCCAGCGCCATCCACGCGACATCGGCGACGGAATTGATGACGCTGTCGCCTGTATAGCCCAGCGCAATCGTCGCTTCGCGATAGCGATTGATGATGATCGGCGAGTTTTCCAGCATTTCCCACGCGGCCTCGATCGCAACCGCCAGCACCAGCCGGTCGCCCGGCGGGCGGGAACGTATTACCAGCCAGCCAAGACCGTAAAACAGGAAGCCATGAATGATATGGCTGAGCGTATACCAGTCCGCGATATGCTGACTGTTCCCCGAATCCAGGGCCGGATGCCACATATCGACATAGCCGCAGGTACAGATCGCGTTGCGCCCCATCGATAATTCGAACAGCGCCGTCGCCGCCAATATGCCCAGCACGATGAACCAGTGAACCGGCCGAATGTCGCGTAGCGACGGGCCCCCATAAGGATTGGCGCGCATCATACCCCCATTTTTTCACAGCAATTGCGACCGACCATGAACGGGGTGCGCCATTTGCACTAGCCAAAAAGGGTTTGAGACCACATATCGCTGCGATGCAACATGATAAGACCCGTCCCCCCGAACCGAAATTTGGTTTGGGGTTTAAAGAGTTCGTGGCGTTGATCGCCGCTCTCATGTCGGTCAATGCCTTGTCGATAGACCCGATGCTGCCCGCGCTTCCCGCCATTGGCGAAACGCTGGGCATTCCCCATCCGAATGATCGGCAATGGATCATCACCAGCTATTTCATCGGGCTGGGTCTGGGTTCTCTGATCTATGGCCCGCTGTCCGACCGCTTTGGACGGAAGAAGGTAATGGCCATCGCGCTCAGCCTGTTTCTGGTCTCGACTGCCTTTTGCGCGCTGTCCCAGACGTTTGAGATGATGCTGGCCAGCCGTTTCGCGTGCGGTTTCTTCGCGGCATCCAGTCGGGTGATCGCCGTCAGCATTGTGCGCGACCGTTTTCGGGGCGATGAGATGGCGCGGATCATGTCGTTGATCTTCATCGTGTTCATGATCGTTCCCATCCTGGCGCCCAGCTTTGGACAGGCAGTGCTACTGATTGCTCCGTGGCGCTGGATATTCGGCGCGTTGCTTATCGTCGGTTCCTTCATCGTCGTCTGGATGCTGATCCGGATGCCGGAAACGCTCGACCCCGCCAATCGCGTGGAAATACGGGTGGACGATCTGCGCAATACCCTGAAGGCAGTTCTCACGCACCGTGGTGCCTTTGGCTATATGCTGGCCAGCGGTGTCATAATGGGGGCACTTCTCGGCTTCATTACCTCTGTTCAGCAAATCTTCTTCGATATCTTTCATCGGGAGGAGATTTTCGCAATCAGCTTTGCGGGCATTGCGGGATTCATGGGCATAGGCAGCTTCCTGAACAGCCATCTGGTCGAGCGCTTTGGTGCCCGCCGGTTAAGCCAGGGGGCGCTGATCGCGCTTATACTGATTTCGGGCGGCCATGCGCTCTACGCCTGGGCCGGACTGGAAACGGTGTACAGCTTCATCGGATTCCAGGCCGCCACGATGCTCAGCTTTGCGTTCACCGGCTCCAATTTCGGTGCGATCTCGATGGAGCCTTTTGCACGTGGCGCGGGCATGGCGTCGTCCTTTCAGGCGGGCTTGACGACCATCGTGTCCGCCTTGCTCGGCGCTTATATCGGGTCGCAATTCAACGGCACGACCTTGCCTTTGGCGCTCGGGTTCCTGGGCTATGGCACGCTCGCATTGCTCATCGTTGCCTATGCCGAACGGTGGAAACTGTTCACCCGACCCGGCCTGTCATCCCTTCGCAGTGGTGCGGCGCAACCGCCTCGTTGAACGAAAAGCCCCGCCGGATCGCTCCGGCGGGGCTTTTCGTAGGTTAGCAGTAGAGCCTAGTTGATCGGCGGTACCGACGAAGGCGGCACATCCGGATCGGTTTCATGCACTTCATTGAGGCCCAGGCCAACATGGCTGCGCTTGTAGCTATACGCGAAATACACGACCAGACCGATTGCTGCCCAGCCGACGAACATCATTTTCGTTTCGAAGCCGAGGCTCCAGAACAGATAGAGGCAGCCTGCCACTGCGATCGGTGCCGTCACCATGATCGCCGGGGTGCGGAAAGGACGATGACGCGACGGATCGGTCCGGCGCAGCATCAACACCGCAATCGACACGGCAGCAAAAGCGAACAATGTGCCGGAGTTCGAGATATCCGCCAGCTTGCCCACGGGGAAGAACGCCGCGAACAGCGCCACGAAAATGCCCGTCAGGATCGTGATGACGTGCGGGGTGTGGAACCTGGGATGCACCTTCGAGAAGACTGCGGGGAGCAGGCCATCGCGGCTCATGACGAAGAAGATGCGCGTTTGACCGAACATCATCATCAGGATGACCGAAGGCAGCGCCAGACCGGCAGCAAGGCCGATAAGGTTGCCGACCTGTGGCCAGCCGATTTCACGCAGGGTCCACGCCAGTGCTTCCTTCGAACAGACGACCGCTTCCTTGCCGGTGGCGGCAAGTGCCGCGCACTGCTGCGACAATTCGATACTGCCGGGGGCCAGCACCTGACCGCTGGGGCCATTGACCGGCTGAGCGCCGACGCTGCCGATGACGCCAGCGGCAACGAGAATGTAGAAGATGGTGCAGATCGCCAGCGAACCGATCAGGCCGATGGGCATATTGCGCTGCGGATTCTTGGTTTCCTCCGCTGCGGTGGACACTGCGTCGAAGCCCACATAGGCGAAGAAGATCGATGCCGCCGCCGCCGAAACGCCTGCGAAACCGAGCGGTGAGAAGGGCGTGAAATTCTCCATGTTGATGACCGGCACGGCCAGCACGATGAACAACGTCAGCGCCGCAACCTTGATCATAACCAGCACGGCGTTCACCGACGCACTTTCCTTCGTGCCAATCACCAGCAGCCACGTCACAAGGCCGGCGATGCCCATAGCGGGCAGATTAACCAGACCGCCATCATAGGGACCACGCACCAGCATGTCGGGAATGTCGATATGCAGCGCATTTTCCAGCAATCCGACCACATAGCCCGACCAGCCGACCGACACCGCGCCCGCCGCGACAGCATATTCGAGGATGAGCGCCCAGCCGACCATCCACGCGATCAACTCGCCCATCACGGCATAGCTGTAGGTGTATGCCGACCCCGAAACCGGGACCATCGCTGCCATCTCTGCGTAACACAGCGCCGCTACTGCGCAGACGAACCCGGCGATGACGAAGGAGAGCATCATGCCCGGCCCCGCCTTTTGCGCGGCTTCGGCAGTGAGAACGAAAATTCCGGTGCCGATCACGGCCCCGATGCCCAGCATGGTGAGCTGGAACGCCCCCAAGGACCGGGTCAGCGACTTCTTCTCGGCGGTGGCCAAGATCGCATCGAGTGACTTTATGCGCCCGAAGATCATGAAATTGTGTCTTCCTGTGTATCGCGGCACGCCGACCGGCGCGCCTCCCCTAATATGGGTAACGAGACTATCGCCTAAATCCGCCTGTGCAAGTGTGTCGTGCAAGCATGTTGCGCAAATGGGTAATCTTCTTCACGCCGCGCACCCTGGGCGCAGGACTGACTAAGCCGCCAGCATCGGTCCGAGCGGACGCCCGGCAAAGATATGCACGTGCAGATGCGGCACTTCCTGATGCCCGTCCTGCCCGATATTCGCGAGCAGGCGATAGCCCTTCTCCACCATCCCAGCTTCCCGCGCGACATGCCCGACTGCGCGCACGAACGCGCCGATTTCCGCATCGCTCGCCTTGGTCGAAAAATCGTCCCAGCTCACATAGCGGCCCTTGGGAATCACCAGGATATGCGTCGGCGCCTGCGGATTGATGTCGTGAAAGGCGAGCGCGCCCTCGTCCTCATAGACTTTCTTGCACGGAATTTCCCCGCGCAGGATACGCGCGAAGATATTGTCGTCATCATAAGGCAGCGTCGGATCGATCGGCACGATATCACTCCTTTGGGCGGGATCATTCCTGCGGGCGGGCGGCTTTCTCGGCGATGCCCGACACGCCTTCGCGCCGGTCCAGTTCGGCGCACACATCCTGCATCGACAGGTCCATGTCCGCCAGCAGCACGCTGAGATGAAACAACAGGTCGGCGGCCTCGGACGTTACGCCGTCCCGGTCGTTTGCCATCGCCGCGATCACCGTTTCCACCGCTTCCTCGCCCAGCTTCTGCGCGATCTTAGCGCGGCCCTTCGCGCTCAGCTTCGCGACATAGCTGCTGTCGGGATCGGCAGTGCGCCGCGCGCGGATTGTGGCTTCCAGACGGGCGAGAGTGTCGGTCATGCCGCTCATAGTGCCTGCCCCGCCGCTGCCGTCAACGGAAAAACCGGATGCCGCACCGGGATGCCCGCCGCCGCCAACGCTGCGTGCGCTTCGCCAATCGTATGCTGACCGAAATGGAATATCGACGCTGCCAGCACCGCGCTCGCATGTCCCTCGATCACGCCATCGACCAGATGGTCGAGCGTGCCGACTCCCCCGCTCGCCACCACCGGCACCGCCACCGCATCGGCAATCGCCCGCGTCAAAGCCAGATCATATCCCGCGCGCGTGCCGTCGCCATCCATTGAGGTCACCAGCAACTCGCCCGCCCCCAGCGACGCCAGCCGCAGCGCATGTTCCAGCGCGTCGATCCCCGTCGCGCGCCGACCGCCATGCGTGAAGATTTCCCATCGCCCGTCAGCGACCCGCCGCGCATCGACCGAGGCGACGACACACTGGCTGCCGAAACGGTCGGCAATGTCGGCGACCACTTCGGGCCGCTCCACCGCTGCGCTGTTCACCGCCACCTTGTCCGCCCCCGCCAGCAGCAGCGCGCGCGCATCCTCCGGCGTCCGCACCCCGCCGCCGACGGTCACGGGCATGAAGCACACCTCGGCCACGCGCCGCACCACGTCCAGAATCGTGCCCCGCGCCTCATGGCTGGCGGTAATGTCCAGAAAGCAAAGCTCGTCGGCCCCCGCCGCATCATACAGCCGCGCCTGCTCCACCGGATCGCCCGCATCGGCCAGATCGACGAAGTTCACGCCCTTGACCACGCGGCCATTGGCTACATCGAGACAGGGGATAACGCGGGTGCGGACAGTCATGCGCTTGCCCACCCGTCATTCCTGCGAAAGCAGGAATGACGCTTCTCTTCTTCCCACCGACAGAAAAGCGGGATCCCTTTCGCAGGGATGACGAAGGAGAGCGCGGGCACGTTCATCCCGCCGCCGCCAATGCCAACGCCGTAGCCAGATCGAGCCGCCCGTCATACAGCGCGCGTCCGGTAATCACGCCTTCGATCCCATCCTCGGTATGGAGGCTCAGGATACGGATGTCCGCAATCCCGGCCACGCCGCCGCTGGCGATCACCGGTATCTCCGTCGCCCGCGCCAGATCGACCGTCGCTTCGATATTGCAGCCTTTCAGCATCCCATCGCGCCCGACATCGGTGAAGAGCAACGCGGCCACGCCCGCATCCTCGAACCGATAGGCCATGTCGACAATCGGCATGTCGGACTTTTCCGCCCAGCCTTCGGTTGCGACGAAGCCGTCCCGCGCATCGACCGCGACGACGATGCCGCCGGGGAAATCCTTGGCTACCGCTTTCACGAACTCAGGGTCTTTCAACGCCGCCGTGCCGATTACCACGCGCGAGACGCCCAGATCGAACCAACGCTCGACTGCCGCCCGGTCGCGAATACCACCGCCCAGTTGCACATGCCCCGGAAACGCCGCGACGATGCTTTCGACGGCCGCCGCATTGACGGCCTGCC
The DNA here is from genome assembly GCF_027925545.1 of Sphingobium sp. BS19. NCBI lineage: Bacteria > Pseudomonadati > Pseudomonadota > Alphaproteobacteria > Sphingomonadales > Sphingobiaceae > Sphingobium > Sphingobium sp. BS19. The sequence continues at coordinate 91,733 of NZ_BSEF01000004.1, read as the reverse complement.
CTGCAAAAGCGCCATCCAGATCGACGACATGCAGATGCTGCGCACCGGCCTCCGCAAACAGCATCGCCTGCGCCGCTGGATCGTCGCCATACACTGTCGCGCGGTCCATATCGCCTTCGGCCAGACGCACCACTTGTCCGGCTTTCAAATCGATGGCGGGGAAAACGATCAGACTCATGGTTTCCAGTCCAGAAAACGGGCGAGGAAGGAAAGGCCGTAACGCTGGCTCTTTTCCGGGTGAAACTGCGTGCCGATGATAGTGTCGCGCGCCACGGCGGCGACCAGCGGACCGGCATGATCGCTCGTCGCGGCGACATGCGCCGGATCGCTCGCGGCAAAATGATAGCTGTGCAGGAAATAGGCTTCGCCCGGCTCGATCAACGGATGCGCGACGCCGGGAACGACATCGTTCCACCCCATATGCGGCACCTTGGCGCTCGCGTCGGCAGGTTCGATGTGCCGCACCGTACCGGAAATCCAGCCCAGCCCGTCATGCCGCCCGAATTCCTCACCGGCATCGGCCAGCAACTGCATCCCCACGCACACGCCCAAAAAGGGCACGCCGCGCTTCAGCACGGCCTCAGCCATCGCGTCCACCAAACCGTCTACGCCAACCAGCGCATCGCGGCACGCCCGAAACGCGCCTACCCCCGGCAGGACGATTCGGTCCGCCCCGCGCACGACATCGGGATCGGCAGTGATGCTTACATCCTGCGCACCGGCCTGCCGCAGCGCATTGTGGACCGAATGAAGATTGCCCGCGCCATAATCGATAAGCGCGATCATGTTTTTAGAAATTCCAGTCCCGGTGCCACGAAGCTGGGGTTGAACTCGGTAATCGTCACTTCCGCCACCCCGTTCGTCACGAAAGGATCGGTGGCGACCTTCGCTTCGATGTCGGCTTTCTCACCGCGAACGATCAGTATCCCGCCTTCGCGCGGCACCTTGCGTCCCGCAACCAGCATCCAGCCATCGGCCAGCGCGTCCTTCAACCATGCCACATGCGCTTCCATATGCGCGTCCACGGTGGGCAGATCGACGATATAGCGCAGCGACACGATGAACATGGCTTCGGCCTCTTTCCTTTGGAACGGTGCGGATCAGGCCGCGCCCAATATGCCCTTGGTCGAAGGGATACTGTCTGCCTTGCGCGGGTCGATCTCGACCGCCTGCCGCAACGCGCGGGCCAGCCCCTTGTAGCAACTTTCCACGATATGATGGTTGTTGCTGCCATAGAGATTTTCGATGTGCAGCGTCAGCCCCGCCGATTGCGCGAAGCTGTGGAACCAGTGCTCGATCAGCTCGGTATCCCATTCGCCAAGGTTGGCCTGTGTAAAGGCCGCCTTCCACACGAAATAGGGCCGCCCCGAAATGTCGAGCGACACGCGCGTCAGCGTCTCGTCCATCGGCGAATAGACCGAACCGAAACGGGTGATGCCCTTCTTGTCGCCCAGCGCCTTGGCCACCGCTTCGCCAATCGCGATGCCGGTATCTTCGGTCGTGTGATGCTGATCGACATGCAGGTCGCCAACGGCCTTCACATCGAGGTCGATCAGCGAATGCCGCGACAATTGTTCGAGCATATGATCGAGAAAGCCGATGCCCGTCGACACGGTGTAAACACCTGTGCCGTCGAGGTTGACGACGACGTCGATCGAGGTTTCCCCGGTCTTGCGATGGATTTCGGCGGTGCGCATGGCGCTCCTATAGCGTTTGGCGCGCGCCGTGCAACGATTCCGCACTGCGACTATCCTTAACGCACGCCCTTGCCCCCTGCCTCTTGACCGAACTTCGTGGGACGTTAGGAAGATGGCCGATGAGCGACACGCTGCCAGATAGTCTGATTCCCTACGATGAAATCGTGCAGGAGGCTCTGCGCGCTGTCGTCGGCCGCGTGCTGGGCGAAGTCGAACGCTCCGGCGGGCTGCCCGGCGGGCATCATTTCTACATCACGTTCAAGACGCAGGCAGCGGGCGTGGATATTCCCCGCGTCTTGGTCGAGCGTTTCCCCGATGAAATGACCATCGTGCTGCAGAACAAGTTCTGGGATCTCAAAGTCAGCCCGGACCTGTTCGAAGTCAGCCTGACCTTCAACCAGATCGCTTCGCACCTCGTCATTCCCTTTTCGGCGATCAGCGCCTTCGTCGATCCCGCCGTCAATTTCGCCCTGCAATTTCAGGTGCAGGACAATGGCGACACGCCAGCGGTGCATGAAGAAGCGGAAAATGACGGCCCGACCATCACGGCGGAAGACGGCTCCAACGTGGTCACCGTGGATTTCGGCAAGAAGAAATAAGGCTGGCGCAATCGCGCCTCGCTTCCCACATTAGGATACCCTCTCACCCCGTTCGGGCTGAGCCTGTCGAAGCCTGTTCCTTCGACACGCTCACGGCGGACGGCCATTGGATATCCGCCTCCATGACACTCCCCACCCGCAGCGAAACCGACAGCATCGGCGCCATCGACGTTCCTGCCGCCGCCTATTGGGGCGCACAGACGCAGCGGAGCATCGAAAATTTCCCCTTTGGGGACACCGAACGGATGCCCATCGGCATCGTCCATGCGCTCGCCATCGTGAAGCAGGCCGCTGCCCGCGTGAACCGGGCGCACGGGCTGGACGGCGCCATCGCCGACGCCATCGACTCCGCCGCCGCCGAAGTGATCGCTGGCAACCATGACGATCAGTTTCCGCTGGTCATCTGGCAAACGGGCAGCGGCACCCAATCCAACATGAACGTCAACGAAGTGATCGCCGGTCGCGCCAACGAAGTGCTGACCGGAACGCGCGGCGGCAAGACGCCGGTCCACCCCAATGATCACGTCAATATGGGCCAGTCGTCCAACGACAGTTTTCCAACAGCGCTGCACATCGCGGTCGCCCGCGCCGCTACGGATCGGCTTTTTCCGGCCCTCGACCGTCTCCAACAGGCGCTGGATGCCAAGGCGTCCCTATGGGCGATGTTAGTGAAGATAGGGCGCACCCATCTGCAGGACGCGACCCCCTTGACGCTGGGTCAGGAGTTCTCCGGCTACGTCCATCAGCTCTACCGATGCCGCGCCCGCATCGAACCGGCGGTGATGCACGGCATGATGGCGCTGGCGCAGGGCGGCACTGCCGTCGGCACCGGCCTCAATGCGCCGGAAGGCTTCGACGTCGCCATCGCGGCGGAGATCGCGGACCTCACCAACCTCCCCTTCCGCACCGCCGACAACAAGTTCGAAGCGCTCGCATCGAACGATCCGCTCGTCCACCTCTCCGGCACGCTCAGCACCCTCGCCGTCGCGTTGACCAAGATCGCGAACGACATCCGCCTGCTCGGCTCCGGCCCGCGCTCCGGGCTGGGTGAGCTGGACCTGCCCGCCAACGAACCGGGCAGCTCGATCATGCCGGGCAAGGTCAACCCGACCCAGTGCGAGATGCTGACGATGGTCGCGGCGCAAGTCATCGGCAATCATCAGGCCGTGACCGTCGGCGGGATGCAGGGTCATCTGGAACTTAACGTGTTCAAGCCGCTGATCGGTGCCAACATCCTGCGCTCCATCCATTTGCTTGCCGTCGGTATGGAAAGCTTTGCGGAACGCTGCGTCGAAGGGCTGGAAGCCAATGAAGCGCGTATCGCCGAACTGGTGGACCGCTCGCTGATGCTGGTGACTGCGCTCGCCCCCGAAATCGGCTATGACAATGCCGCCAAGATCGCCAAGCACGCCCATCAGCACGACCTGACACTGCGGGAGGCAGGCCTTGCGCTGGGTCTGGTCGATGACGCAACCTTCGACCGCCTCGTCAGGCCGCAGGACATGGTCTGAACAATTGCCCGGAAATCTGCGCCTTTCAGGAACCGCGATAGCGCGCTATACATTCTGAATGCGGAACGAACGCGGGATAAGAAGGATGAGTATGCTCCGTAAGGTCATGGCCAGTGTTATCGGCACCCGTATTGCTGCGGATACCGGCAAGTCATCGGGCGTACTCGGCGTCGCTGCCGGTCTGCTTGCCACCCGCGTCATCGCGCGCTCTCCCTTGGGTGCGCTGGTGCTGGGCGGCGGCTATATCGCGCACAAGATGCTGCAGAAAAAGCGGGAAATCGACGCCCTTGGTCCGCATGGCGCCGCCGTCCATGACGGCCTTGTCGAACCCGGCACGCCCCCTTTGACCGACGAGACGACAGCGCCAAAGGCATTACCCGCGCCGACAAAAGCCGTCAGGAAGCGCAAGCCCGCGAGCAAAACCGCATAGCGGACATTGACGCAACGGCCCGCCCACGGCAGTAGCAGGCATGGCCGACACCTCCAGAATCGATCCGATCAACGACCCCCACGGTTTCAAGCGCCGCGGCGTTCTCTTCGTGCTGTCCTCCCCATCGGGCGCAGGCAAGTCGACCATCGCGCGCAAGCTGCTGGCCGCCGATCCGTCGCTCGTCATGTCGGTTTCCGCCACCACCCGCCCCATGCGGCCGGGCGAAGTGGACGGGAAAGACTATCACTTCGTCGATCTTGCCCAGTTTCGGCAGATGGTGGCCGATCACGAATTTCTCGAATGGGCCCATGTCTTCGGCCATCGTTACGGCACGCCGCGCGCGCCGGTGGAAGCGATGCTGAAGTCCGGGCGCGATGTCCTGTTCGACATCGACTGGCAGGGCGCGCAGCAGCTTCACCAGATTGCGGGCGGCGACGTCGTCCGCGTGTTCATCCTGCCGCCATCGATGGAAGAACTCGAACGCCGCCTGCGCGGTCGCGCCACCGATAGCGAGGAAGTCATCGAAGGCCGCATGAGCCGCGCGGCAGGCGAAATCGCACATTGGGACGGGTACGACTATGTCCTGTGCAATGACGATGCCGACGCCTGTTTCGAAAAGGTACGCGGCATTCTCTATTCGGAACGCATGAAGCGCAGCCGCCAGACCGGCTTGATCGGCTTCATCCGCAAACTGCAGAAGGCCACCGGCGACGCCGATTAACGCGTCGATACGGATAAAATTGGACACATAGGCGTTCCTGCGTCAGCCTTACGGCACAACAGGAGGGACTTCGTCCATGATACGCACTTTATTCGGCGGCCTGCTCGGCGGGCTCGCGCTGTTCCTGACGGGATTTGTGTTCTGGGGAACGCCGCTGGCGAACATCGGCTATACTACGGCTGAGCCTGCCGCGAGCACGAACCTTCAGGCGGCATTGGCGCAAACGCTGACGCAGACCGGAACGGGCGTCTATCTGATCCCCTCTACCACGACGAGCGAAGGCACGATCCTGTACGGGAAGGGACCGATTGCGCAGGTGTTTTTCAACACCAGCGGTTATCCCTCGCTCGACAGTTCGGCGTTGATTGGCGGCTTGATCCTGGCGTTGGTGGTTGGCGTTTTGATCGCCCTGGCGCTACGGCTGATCGCTGGCGACACTGCCACCCGCGTTCGTGCGACCGTGGCGTTCGCCATGGCTGCGGTACTGTGGATGCATGTCGGACAGCCGATCTTCAACCACGCGCCCTGGGGCTATTTCCTGTATTTCGCCTTCAGCGATTTTGTCGGGATAGTGTTGGCAGGCCTGATCGCGGCCAAGCTGATGACGGACACACCGGCTACCGTCGCTGCCGCCCCGGTTACACCTGCGCCGAAATATACCGACACGACCGACAGCAACAGCTTCGGTTCGCCGCTTCGTACGGATAACGATCCCCTGCCATAATGGCAGGGGTCGCTTTTCTCAGAATTATTGCGCCGGTGCTGGGGCCGCAGGGGCCGCAGTGCCGGTCAATGCCTGGGCAGCAGGCTTGTTGGATGCATCGACCGAACCGTCAGCCATCATAGCCTTCGCCATCGTCGTGGCTTCTTCCTTCGCCTTGGGATCGGCGCTGGTTTGGCTGGCGCCGATCAAGCCGCTCAGCAGCAGGTTCTTCGCAATCGGATCGGCAGCGTTTTCCGCCACCGACTTGCGGGCCAGCGTAATGCCTTCGGCATACAACGGATCGGCCCCTGCCTTGTCCTGCTTGATCAGCTTGGCGTTACCCAGTTGGACCAAAATCCCGCCCAGAATATTGCGGCTGGTCGCATCTGTGGGCTTGGCAGCGACGAGCTTGCGCCAATGGGGAACGCTTTCCTCGTACAGCGTCAAGGTCTTGTCGATCTGCTGCTGCGCCCCTGCGGCGGCCGCAGCAGCATAGAGCGCATTCGCCAGAAAGTTGACGTTGTCCATATTGTCGGGCTGCGTCTGAACGGCGACGCGGATGGCGGGGAGAGCAGCCTCGTATTTAGCCAAAGCACCGGCATTGTCGCCAGCCTGCTGCGCGGCCTGCCCGGCGGTGAAATCGGTAACGGCCTTGTTGAAGGCAGTGACCTGATCGGGGGTCATTTGTCCGGCGGGGGCGGGAGCCGCTGCTGGCTGAGCGGGAGCGGCCTCCTGCGCAAAAGCAGGGGCGGATGCAGTCAACATGAGGGCAATAAGAGCGGTACGGGTCAACGCGATAGTCTCCTGACTGGCGGTGCGCACCGGCTTGGGGTCAGGCACGCATCCGTAATGAATTGAAACGGGCTGACAATCGGACGATCATCAGACAGAAACCATCCTACAGAAAGCAACGGCAGCGTCAAATTCACGGCGGTGGGCATCGGCCTGCGCTTGGGCCTGCGCATCCTGCCCCCAAAGCTCCGCCTGCCAGAGGGAATCCAGTTCCGATGCGTTCCAGATAACATCCGGTTCCGCATCGCCATTTACGACCGCCAGACCGAGGACGAGGGAGCCCGTCAGGGTCACCAATGTCGATAGCGGCGCGAGCGTAAAAGCACCGTGCGCCGCCACTATTTCGGCCAATCGACTTACCGTTTCGTCAGGCTGGGCCACATGAACGATACCGTTGGTGATCCGAAACGCGACATCGTATCGCCGCCGCGCCCATTCCAGCCAGGGATCCCATTCTGCGGCCTGTCGCACAATCAGCGGCTGCGGGTTTTCCGCACGATAACAGAGCAGGTCGGTTTCGGCGTACCGAGCGATTCCTGCGGCGAAACTCTCATGATTAGGGCCGACTTGATCGATTGCCGCGTTCGCAAAGCCCGTTGCCGTCATGGTCAGCGGGTCCAGATCGTCCCCCTGTGCATCCCATTCCGCCGCGATTACATTCGCAATCGCCTGCGTCGGCAGCAGCAAAGGCGCGCGCGCCGGGGTCCGCACCATGCGACCATCCAGCGCAATCTGCCAGCCATCCTCGACGGGACGAGCCTCCACCTGTTTGTAGAAACGCTTCATATCTCTGTGGTCAGGCCGATGGCGGCGTGCGCCATGCGCGCAGCAGCATGCGGGGGATGACGATCGTCTGCGCCATGCCGACCGTCGCGATGATCGCGCCCATGATCTTGGCTTCCTTGCCCTGCACCCAGGAAAAGCGCTGCATCATGATGAGAAAACCGAACATCAGGATGAAGACACCCGACAGGCGGAACAGGTTGATGAACAGCAATCGCTCGCGCGCTGCCTTGTTCGGGTCGACCGGAGGAAGGGAAGGTTCGCTATCGCTCATGGCGTGCCGATATGGCGACCAAGGTCGACACTGTCCACCGCGACGGCCACCGCACCGACTTCGATCAGTTCTTCGGGCAAATGATAGCCCCAGTTGACGCCGATGGCCCGCACCCCTGCGCTGACCCCCATTTCGATGTCATATGTCGTATCGCCGATCATCACGGTCGTTTCTGGCACAGCGCCCGCCTCCGCCATCGCTTCCATCAACATCCCCGGATGCGGCTTCGACGGGTGACGATCCGCCGTCTGTAACGTCACGAAACGATCGAGTATCCCATGCTGCGTCAGACACAGATTGAGGCCGCGATCCGATTTGCCCGTCGCCACGCCCAGCAACCAGCCGCGCGCCAGCAATATATCGAGCAGTTCGGCGATGCCTTCATAGAGCGGTTCGCTGACGTCGCCCTCGCTTCGCATGGCACGAAAGGCTTCGCGATACTGGTCCGACACATGGTTGTGAAACGCATCGTCCGCCTCTGGCAAAAGCTTCGCCATGGCATGGGGCAGCGAAAGCCCGACGACCGAGAGGATCGCCGGTCGATCCGGCGCGGGCAACTTAACCGCATCGAATGCGCGTGCCATGGCGGCGCAGATGCTATGCTGGCTGTCGACCAGCGTCCCATCGCAGTCGAAAAGCGCCAGCGGACGCATCAGCGCGTGCCTCTGCCCCGCCGTTCGCCGCGCCGTTCCTTGCGCACGGCCTTGGCATGCTGGCGCGCGAACTTCTTTTCATCGTCGCGCGTGGGCGTGGTGTCGATCTCATCGTCCAGCGGCATGTCACCCAGTTCCATGTCGAACGCCATGTCGGCCATGCTTTCGGCGAAATGGGTGGGCAGCTCCGCCATCACGTCGACATGCCCGCCATCGGGATGGTCGATGCGGATACGCCGCGCATGCAGGTGCATCTTCCGGCTGATCGTGCCGGACAGAAACGATTCCTTGCCGCCATATTTGCCGTCGCCCACGATAGGGTGCCCAATCGCCGCCATATGCACGCGCAATTGATGCGTGCGACCGGAAAATGGCTGTAGTTCCACCCACGCCGCACGATTGCCCGCGCGTTCGATGATGCGATAGCGGGTGCGCGCAGGCAGCCCTTCCTTCTCATCGACATGCATCTTCTCGCCGCCGGTGCCCGGTTGTTTCGCGAGCGGCAAGTCGATCATGCCGTCGCGCACATCGGGAACGCCTACGACGAGCGCCCAGTAAATCTTGCGCGCTGTACGGCTGGAAAATGCCTTGGCGAAATAGCCTGCCGAGCGCGCCGAGCGCGCAATCAGCAACGCGCCGGACGTATCCTTGTCCAGCCGATGCACCAGCTTGGGCCGCTGTTCGCTGTCAAACATCAGCGCATCGAGCAGACCGTCAACATGCGAATCGGTCTTCGTGCCGCCCTGCGTCGCCAGACCCGGCGGCTTGTTGAGCACGATTGCCTGATCGTCGCGATGGATGACCATGTCCTGCGCGAACGCGATTTCATCGTCGGACAGCAAAATCTGCTTCTTTGCCCGCGCGGGCTTTTCCGGGCGCGGCGCTTTCGCTTCAGCGGGAGGCACCCGGATCGTCTGGCCATCGGCGACGCGATCCCCCGGCGCGGCGCGCGCGCCATCGAGGCGCAACTGCCCGGTCCGCGCCCAGCGTGACACGACGTTGAACCCTACATCGGGCAGATGCCGCTGAAACCAGCGATCCAGGCGAATACCGTCATCGTCCTGCGCCACGCGGAACTGGCGTACGTCCAGCGTAACGCCCGCGTCCTTCACCGGCTTGGGCGCGACGGCGACCTTTTCGACCTTCGGCTTGGCAGTGCGCGCAGGTGCTTTTCTGGCAACATCCTTCGTATCGCGCGGCGGGCCGCTCTTGCCGGTCGGCTTCTTCGCGCCGAACTTCGCGCCAAAGCCCTTGCCCGGCTTCGCGCCATCCTTCGCAACGGGGAATGATTTCCCGGCACTGCGGCCGCGCGAAGGCGGCTTGGGCGCACCCTTGGGCGCTGCGGATTTGCCAGTCGGTCGACCCGTGGCCCCACTCGTTGGCCCCTTTGTCGGCCCATTGGTCGGTCTGCCGGGACCACGTCCGGTCGGTCCACTCTTCATGCTACACTCCGAACGATAAACAGGCCAAAGCTGAGCGCGGCCAGCGCACCCAGCACGGACGCAAGAACATAACCGACAGCCATAAGGCCCTGCCCACGCTCGATCATCAGCACCGTTTCAAGGCTGAACGCGGAAAAAGTTGTGAAGCCCCCCAACACGCCGACACCCAGGAGCAATCGAATCTGCTCGCCATTGGCGGGCGTGGTGCGGGTCAATGTCCCCACGAGCAAGCCCATGGCGAGGCCGCCAAGCAGATTGGCGGCAAGCGTGCCCCAGGGATAGGATGCGCCGAGCATGTGCGTGGATATGCGCCCGAGCTGATAGCGCAGCGCCGCCCCGACGGCGCCGCCCGCCATGACGAGGAAGGTTTGGTTCATGGGAATACGCCCTAGAGGGTTTTGCCTCCGGCGTCACCCCTGCGTCGGCAAAGGCCCCTAGCGACCTTTATTGGCAACCATATCGACAGCAGTGCCGCCACTGGGTGCCTTCGCGAATGTCATGAAATAGGCACGATCGTCGCTGCCTCGCACCCCGCCCAGCACATGCTCGCCATTCATCAACTGATGCTCGGCATTATACCCTGCGCGCTTTGCCTGCGTGTAGTAAAAGTCGATCACATCCTGCATCGGCGCGCCTGCCACAAAGCTGACTGCCCGGATCGCACAGGACGCGCCGTCCGCTCCCGCCGCTTCAACGAGCGCAGCGCCCGGATAGAGCCCAAAAGGTTCGGGCAAGCGCGATGCCCACTGCATCCCGTAATCGAGTTTCGCATTGCAGCCACCTGCGGTCGCGTGACGTTTCCCCTGCTCGCGGGCCAGCGCACCCAGGGTTGCCGGACCATCCGGCCCGCAATCGGGGCAAGGCTGTGCCTGGGTCGCCTCGGGCGCATGGAGCAGCTTGCCGCCGACCAGCTTGAGCGCCTGCGCCGACGCCTCTGCACCTTTCAGGGTTGGTACACCGCCACTGACGGGCTTCTCGCCGGTCCGCACGGCATTGATGTTGGATTGCGCCGTCAGATTGGGATCGACGACAATCGGCCCTTCCAGCGCATCCCTGATAGCCGGATCGCTGACAGTGTTCGTCAGGTCCGCATCGAGCGCGTTGAGCGCGTCGTCCTTGCCCCCGCTGCTGCATCCTGCGAGCAGCAGAGAAGAGGCAAGGCATAAAGCCAGCTTCGTCGAAACAGTGCGGATCATAGGCGGGCTCCTTTCCCAAGGCCTTCGAATATCACGAAATGGTAAACAGACAGGTGCGCGCCGGATTGCCATGCCATTTTCGCTGCATTGGTCCTTGAAGCAATAGGCGGGGAAGGCCATGTTCTACACATGCTGAACATTCTTTCCGGCCTGATCGGCCTCGTCGCCTTGCTCTTCATGTTGCCGACGATCATTCCGTTTTTGGGCTGGGCGAACTGGCTTATCGTACCGATCGCCCTGTTCGGGGCGTTGGTGGGCGTTGTATCCTCCCGGAATGGCGGGCGTAATTTCTGCCTGATCGTCGCGGCGTTGGGCGTGTTTCGTCTGGTGCTTGGCGGCGGTCTTATCTGATCTGCTGCAGCGACCGTGGTCAAATCGATAGCGCCCGATCCCGAAGCGCACACACCGCCCAACGGTCTCCTCTTCGGCATAGGGGCCTATTTCCTGTGGGGTCTGTTACCCCTTTATTTCAAGCTGCTACCGACGGTCGGTCCGGTCGAAATTGTGGCCAGCCGTATCCTGTTCTCGCTGATATTGATGATTGCGATACTGGCGGCGACAGGTGCTTTGGGCGATTTTGGCCGTACTCTGCGCGACCGGCGCACGATGATTGCCATGACTGGCAGCGCCCTGCTGATTGCCATCAATTGGCTGGTGTATATCTGGGCCGTTGCCAACGATCATATCGTTGCGGCCAGCCTGGGCTATTTTCTTAACCCTCTGGTCAACGTCCTTCTGGGCGTCTTGGTGCTGAAAGAAAAGCTGCGCCCGGTTCAAATCGCGGCAATCCTCGTCGCCGCCATAGGCGTGGCGGTCATGGCAGTGTCGGCAATAAATACGCTATGGATCAGCATAACCTTGGCGGTCAGCTTCGCATTGTACGGCCTGATCCGCAAAACGGCAGCGGTTGGCCCTCGCCAGGGGCTTGCCGCTGAAACTTTAATCCTCACGCCTATAGCCGCGGCTTATGCCATCTGGCTCGTCAGTCAGGGGCAAGCGGCGTTCGGCAAGGATGTAGCAACCTCGATCCTGCTGGCGCTTAGCGGAATCGTCACATCGGTGCCGTTGCTGTTGTTCGCGACCGCTGCGCGGCGCATGCCTTTATCGATGCTGGGATTGCTGCAATATCTCGCACCGACAATTCAGTTTCTGATTGGCGTCCTGCTGTTCGACGAAACGCTCAGCCGCGGTCAGATGATCAGCTTTGTGCTGATCTGGGCTGGTCTGATACTCTTCACGGTAGACCTGTTGCGGTCCACCCGTGCAGCCCGGCTTGCTTTGGCATAAAATCAAAGCAGGCGATCAGCGCTCAGCCACCCTTTACGGAAACTGCGTCGCTTCAAACCGAACAGGCTCGCCGATTGCCGCGTTCGCCAGTGTATCGTCCCACATGACCCGATGCCCGCGAATGATCGTGCCGATTGCCTTGCCGGTCAGTTCCATGTCGGTGAACGGCGACCATTCGCAACGTGAGGCGAGCCAGTCGGTGCCCACCGTCCAACGCTTTTTCAAATCGACGATGGTGAAATCGGCGTCATAGCCAAGCGCGATCCGCCCCTTGCCCACCAGCCCGAAGATGCGCTGCGGCCCTGCACTCGTCAGCTCAATGAACCGCGCGAGCGTCGTTCGCCCATGGGCGACATGGTCGAGCAGCAGCGGCACGAGAGTCTGCACGCCGGGCATACCGCTGGGCGATGCAGGATAGGTCTTCGCCTTTTCCTCAAGCGTGTGCGGCGCATGATCCGACCCCAACACATCGGGAACACCCTGATTGAGCCACTTCCACAACCCGTCGCGATGCGCGCCAGATCGGATCGGCGGGTTCATCTGCGCATAGGTGCCAAGGCGCGGATAGGCGTCCTCGCCCGCCAGCGTCAGATGCTGCGGCGTGACTTCGCAAGTCGCGATATCCTTGTTCTGCGCAATATATTCCAGTTCCGCAGGGGTCGTGATGTGCAGGATGTGGATGCGCCGCCCCGCTGCGCGCGCGAGTTTGATGATCCGTTTCGTCGCGATCATTGCGCTTTCATCGTCGCGCCAGATCGGATGGGTCGACGGATCGCCTTCCAGCGCCAGAGGCTTGCGCGCATTCATCCGGGTTTCGTCCTCGGCGTGAATAGCCACGCGGCGCTTACCCGATGCCAGCACCCGCGACAAAGCCGAGTCGTCATCGACCAGCAAGCTGCCCGTCGATGCGCCCATGAAGATTTTGACTCCCGCCGTGCCGGGGATTTTTTCCAACTCTGCCAGTTGCTCGGCATTGTCGGCAGTCGCTCCAACATAAAATGCGTGGTCGCACCACATCCGGTGATGCGCGCGCGCCAGCTTGTCATGCACGCGGGCGGCGGTATCGGTATTGGGATTGGTGTTCGGCATCTCGAACACCGCCGTCACCCCGCCCAGCACTGCCGCGCGACTGCCGCTTTCCAGATCTTCCTTATGCTCCAGCCCCGGCTCGCGGAAATGCACCTGACTGTCGATGACGCCGGGCAGGATATCGAGGCCCGTGCAGTCTATCGTCTCGCCGCCAGAAAAGCCGACTCCTATCGCCGCGATCTTGCCCCCCGACACAGCGACATCGGCCTGCGCCGGTCCGCCGGGCGTATGGACAGTGCCGTTCTTGAGGATCAGGTCATATGTCTGGGTCATGATACCGGCCAAGTTGCTGTTGGATAACGTCTACATCCGTCCTACCTAAAGGCCATGCCCGATACCATAGCGAACACCACCCTTTCCAACCGCGCCGTCATTCGTGTCGGCGGCGAGGACGCCCGCCCCTTCCTGCAAGGTTTGATAACGCAGGAGGTCATCGGCTTATTGCCCGATCAGCCGCGCTGGTCCGGCCTGTTGACCCCGCAGGGCAAGGCTTTGTTCGACTTCATGCTGTGGGCCGACGGCACCGATGTCCTCATCGATTGCGAAGCGGAACAGGCCGACGCGCTCATCCGCCGCCTGTCCCTCTATCGCTTGCGCCGCCCGGTAACGATTGCTCGCGAACCGGACCTCGCGGTGCATTGGGCAAAGGTGGCGGAAGGCAAGCCGCTGGACCCGCGCCACCCTGCGCTTGGACATCGCTGGCTTGCCCCGGCGACGGACGGCGACGCCAGTGAATCGTTTTTCGCGTATCGACTTATTTTGCAGATTTTCGAAGGAGTCGAAGAACTTGGGCAAGATCAGACGCTGTGGCTTGAAGCCAATGCCGAGGAACTGAACGGCGTCGACTTTACCAAGGGCTGCTATATCGGGCAGGAGAACACGGCGCGGATGCATTACCGTTCGAAGGTCAACCGGCGCCTCGTGGCGGTCCCGCTGGCGCAGGCTGATGCCAAGAGACAGCGTCTGGCCTTGCCCGAATTGGGCCTTTCGATCGAACATCGGCGCGTCGAAGATATGGGTTCGCTCCAGCTCCCCGAATGGCTCGCTCAGGCCATTGCTGCGCCCGTCGAAAGCTGAACCGAATGCGCCGTCTCGTCATTGCCGCACTACTTTGCTTGATCCCCGCCGTCGCTCAGGCAGATACACGCTGGACGCTCGTCAAAACCTATCCGCACGATCCCAAGGCCTTTACCGAAGGCCTACTGTGGGCCGATGGCGGGCTGTATGAGAGCACAGGCCTGAACGGGGTATCCGACATTCGGCAGGTGCGGTTGAAGGACGGCAAAGTCCTGCGCCGCACGACTCTGGATCGGCAGTATTTCGGCGAAGGCATCGTCAACTGGGGCGACAAGATCGTCAGCCTGACCTGGCGACATCGACTGGGATTCGTTTGGAACCGGAAGGACTTCAAGCAAACCGGCACCTTCCGTTACGAAGGCGAAGGCTGGGCGCTGACGCAGGATGGCAAGCAGATCATCATGAGCGACGGCACAGCGCAGCTACGCTTGCTCGACCCCGACACGCTGGCCGAGAAGCGGCGCGTCACGGTCACCTGGAACGGGCAACCGGTGGAGCGGCTTAACGAGCTGGAATATGTCAAAGGCGAAGTGCTGGCCAACATCTGGTACGAAAACCGCATCGCACGCATCAACCCTGCGACCGGCGCGGTGATAGACTGGATCGACTTGTCCCCGCTTGCCGCCAAGGTGCAGGTGAACGATCGCGACGCCGTATTGAACGGCATCGCCTATGATGCTGCCAAAGACCGGCTGTTCGTCACCGGCAAATTCTGGCCGCACTTGTTCGAGATCAAGCTCCAGCGTTAGGCCGCTTTGCTGCCGCCCAAAGCCTTTTGCCGCCGCCGCTGCACCGACGATCCGATCCCGATGGCTTCGCGATATTTGGCGACCGTGCGCCGGGCGATATCAAAGCCCTTTTCCCGCAGCAGATCGACCAGCGTGTCATCCGACAATATCTTGCGCGAGTTCTCGCCAGCGATGAGCGCCTTGATATGGCTTTTCACCGCTTCGGCGGACACAGCATCGCCGCCATCGGACGACTGGATCGCGCTGGTGAAGAAATATTTCATCTCGAACAGCCCACGCGGGCACGACAGATATTTGTTCGATGTCACTCGGCTGACAGTCGACTCGTGCATCTCGATGGCATCGGCCACCATCCGCAACGTCAGCGGCCGCAGATGCGCGACCCCCTTGCGGAAGAACGCTTCCTGTTGCTTCACGATCTCGCTGGCGACCTTGATGATCGTCTTCTGCCGCTGATCGAGCGCCTTTACCAGCCAGTTGGCGCTGGCGAGACAATCGGCGAGCCATGCCTTTGAATTCTTGTCATGCGCGCCGCCCGACAGCTCAACATAATAGCTGCGGTTGACCAGCAGGCGCGGCAAGGTGGCGGTATTCACCTCGATGGCCCAGCCATCCCCGCGCGGCGCGATGAACACGTCCGGCACCACGGCCTGCGTCGCATCGCCACCGAATCGCAGGCCCGGCTTGGGATCATAATTGCGCAGTTCGCGGATCATATCCGCCATATCTTCTTCATCTACGCCGCAGATACGGCGCAGATGCGGCAGCGCGCCCGCGGCGAGAATGTCGAGATTGTTGAGCAGCAATTGCATGCACGGATCGTAACGGTCCGCTTCCTTGGCCTGTAGCGCGAGACATTCCGACAGCGTCCGCGCGCCGACCCCCGTGGGATCGAAGGACTGAATGACGCTCAGCACCGCTTCGACGGTATAGAGCGGGACATTCAGGTTATAGGCAGTCTGCAACAGATCGGCTTCCAGATAGCCTGCGTCATCGATCTGGCCGATCAACTGGCCGGCGATGACCAGTTCCGGACCCGACAAGCGCGCCCCCGCCTGCGCCATGAGATGTTCGTGCAAGCCCATGTCAGCGCAGGCGAAGCTGTCGAAGTCGGGGCCGTCCTCGCCGAAGCCGACGCTGCTTTCCTGCGATGTGCTGCTGATGCTCCGATCGGACATGGCGACACGTTCCGCCACACGATCCCCGGGACCATCGTCGATAAAAGTTTCTGCCCCGTAATCGACATCGAGCGGACTGTCGGATGCACCCATGCCCTGCGCGATGAGCGAATCGGCGGTCGCTGTTTCGGACGACAGTATCGGCGCGTCGAAGCTGGCCTCGGGCAAATCGCCCAGCGACATGTCTTCGGGGCCACCCGGCGACGATTCGAGCAGCGGATTCTTCTCCAGCTCGCCTGCGATGAAATTTTCAATTTCAAGATTGGACAGCGCAAGCAAGCGAATTGCCTGCTGCAACTGCGGCGTCATGACAAGCGACTGGCTCTGCCGCAGATCGAGGCGTGGACCGAGCGCCATCAGCCGTGCCTACCGCAAAAAGAAATGTGCGGCAGGATCGTCATGTCACAGCGAGAAGCTCTCGCCCAGATACAGACGGCGCACATCGGCATTGGCGACCAGTTCGGTCGGGCTTCCCGCGAACAGCACTTTCCCGTCGTAGATGATGCAAGCACGATCGACGATTTCCAGCGTCTCACGAACATTATGGTCGGTGATGAGAACGCCGATGCCGCGAGTCTTGAGTTGCTTCACCAGATCACGGATGTCGGCAATCGACAAGGGATCGATACCGGCAAAGGGTTCGTCCAGCAACACGATCGACGGATTTGCCGCCAGCGCACGGGCAATTTCGCAGCGCCGCCGTTCGCCGCCCGACAGCGCCATTGCCGATGCGCCGCGCAACCGGGCCAATCCAAATTCGGACAACAGCGTTTCCAGCCGGTCGGCCCGCGCAGCTTTGTCCGGCTCTGCCAGTTCCAGAACCGCGCTGATGTTCTGCTCGACCGTCATCCCCCGGAAAATCGAGGTTTCCTGCGGCAGATAGCCAAGGCCCAGAATGGCGCGGCGATACATGGGAAGGCTGGTGATATCATGGCCGTCGAGCATGATGCGGCCGCTATCCGGGCGTACCAGCCCCATGATCGAATAGAAGCACGTCGTCTTGCCCGCACCATTGGGACCGAGCAGACCAACGACTTCGCCATTGGCGACCGTCAACGAAACATCGCTCAGTACGGCGCGGCGATCATAGCTTTTCGCGATGGATACGACCGAAAGCCCGTCGTTCACGTCATGCGGTGCGATGGAGGACGCGCTATGGTCGACACCGGGGTCGATGCTGGCAACTTCGTTCATGGCCTGTCCTTATGAGCCTCGTGCAGCCCCGCCCTCAATCTGGCAGGCTTTGTGCATGGAAGGAGGGATGTCGGCAAGGGGCTTTGCACCGCCACGCGAAACCATGCCCGGATTATCAGGGTTTGGTGGTCCGCTGCGGTACGGTGAACGTGCCCGAAACGCGACCCGAAGAGCCGGTGGTCGATCCCGGCGGACCGCCTGCCGAACGGCCATCGACAGTCGAGCGACCACTGACGAGGTCGATCAGCAACCGGCCACCCGTCAGTCGATTGGCACCCTGGTTCAATTGGACATTGCCCAGCATAGTGATGAGCCGTCGATTGAGATCGTATATCGCGACATTCCCACGGGCCGTTTCATTGCCGCGAGTCACTACGACACTGCCCGATGCGTCGATCCGGTCGATTTCGACGCTGCCCACTTGCCGATAGGCCACGGTCATACGGGCCGCAGTCAAATGCAGTCCGGCCTGATCGACGACGACATTGCCCGACACCACAACCCGGTCCGCCCGATCCTGCACTTCGATTCTGTCGGCGGCAAAGTTGACGGGCGCGTTGGTATTGTGATTCGCCATGATCTGCGCATGCGCGGACCCGGCACACGCCAGCGCGCCCAGTATGGCCGCAGCAAGAGTGGAAGAAGACAATAGCCGGTTCATAGTCACCGCCCTTTGAGGCCATTTTGGTCGATACGCAAGCGGGCGCGACCATTCAAGGTCACTGTCCGCTCGCTGAGGTCCGCTTCCAGATGGTCAGCGCTGAACGTACCGATAGGCATGCGTCCATCGACGCGCCCGTCGCTCTTCATTCGCCGTGTTTTGAGGTCGATGCCGACGTCGCGAGTCGTCATGCGGTAACCACCGGCCGCCTGAAACTGCACTGCGCCGTCTATCTTAACGCGCTCGGCATCCATGTCGTAGCGACCGCGCTGCGCGACCAGCACAGCGGGGCCATCCGACAACAGGATACGTGCCGACAAGTCCTGCAAATCGACGATCGGCTCACGCGAGCTTTTCTGAACGGCTGACCCGGCCCGCAGGGAAAAGCGCTGCCCCTTGCTGTCTTCCCCCCGATACAGGGCTTCGGTCACCCGCATACGCTCCTTGGCGACAGCGACCTTGTTCTTGTCGAGAACGAAGCTGACATCGCCCGACCCGGTAAACGGCGCCATCGCGAGGAAAGCCGACAGGACGCCGACCATCACCGGCAAAATGTTCTTCAGCGTGCCGATCAGCCGATCATGTGCGCCGCCCGGCACGGCCCAGTGCTGGCGATGGGAACGTTGCTGTTCGGCCTGAAGCGACATCTCGGTTTAGATATGCGCGAAAATGTCGGCTTCGGGCCAGCCGGCCAGATCGAGCTGCGCACGATGCGGCAGGAAATCGAAACAGGCCTGCGCCAGTTCCATGCGCCCTTCGCGAATCAGGCGACGGTCCAGTTCCTCTTTCAGCATATGCAAATAACGGACGTCCGACGCTGCATAATCCTTTTGCGCGTCCGACAAGACCGGGCCACCCCAGTCGGAGCTTTGCTGTACCTTGCTCAGATCCTGCGAGAGCAATTCCCGCACCAGTTCTTTCAGGCCGTGGCGATCGGTGTAGGTCCGCACAAGGCGCGACGCGATCTTGGTGCAATATACTGGCGCGGCAAGCACACCGAGGTAATGCTGCATGGCGGCAATGTCGAAGCGGCCGAAATGGAACAGCTTGAGCCGTGCCGGATCGGCGACGATGGCCTTAAGATTAGGCGCATCGTAACGGCTGCCCGGATTGAAACGGACAAGATGTTCGTCGCCCTTTCCATCGCTGATCTGCACGACGCAAAGGCGATCGCGCGGGGTAATGAGCCCCATGGTTTCGGTATCGATGGCTACGGACCCTTCGGCAAGGACATCTGCCGGCAAGTCTTCTTCATGAAAATGGACTGTCATCCGATCCCTTTAGAGAGGGAATCCTCGCCATTCAATGAACCGTTTTGGTCGTGTCATCCCCGGCCTTGTTCATGCGACGGCGTCGGCTGGCGATGTTCAGCATTTCGACGAAGGCCGAAAACGCCATCGCGGCATAAATATACCCTTTCGGCACGTGCACGCCAAAGCCGTCGGCAATGAGTACGGAACCGATCATGAGCAGGAAACCCAAAGCCAGCATGACGACCGTCGGGTTCTTTCCGATGAACGTGGCCAGGGGATCGGCGGCCAGCAACATCACCGTTACCGCAATGATCACGGCAATCACCATGACCGGCAAATAATCGGTCATGCCCACGGCCGTCAGGATCGAATCGATGGAAAACACCATGTCGAGCAGCAGTATCTGAACGATCACCGCACCGAAGCTCACGACCTTCGAGCCCTTTTTATCGAGCAAGGCTCCCGATTCTTCGGTGTCCAGATTATGGTGGATTTCCTTGGTCGCCTTCCACACCAGAAACAGGCCGCCGGTAATCAATATGATGTCACGCCAGGAAAATGCCGTTTCGAACGTCGGCTCGCCATGGCTTCCGGGTGTGCCCGTAATGCCTAGGTCGATAACCGGTTGTGTCAGCCCGACAAGCCAAGCGATGCCCGAAAGGAGCAAGAGCCTGAGGCCGAGCGCAAGGCCGATCCCCAACTTGCGCGCCTTGCCCTGCTGTTCCGGCGGCAGCTTGTTGGAAAGAATCGATATGAAGATTAAATTGTCGATGCCGAGTACCACCTCCATGATCACCAGCGCAAACAATGCGGCCCACACAGCGGGATCGGCGAAAATTGAGAAAACCTCGGTCATGGCGACTCCTTGCCTAAATGTAGCGCTGCGTACAAGATGCCCTTGCATGTTGATCAGTTGGGGGATGTTCGATCATGAATGACGGCAATGGAAGCACACAAACCAGCAGCTTTTCGCTTAACGGCCCTACCATTATTGCGTTGCTTTACCTCGCGAGTTTTGTGCTGGGGGTGACGGGCATCATCGGGCTTGTCTTGGCCTATATCTGGAAAGGTGAGGCCCGCGCGCCTTGGGAATCAAGCCATTACCGTTTTCATATCCGGACGTTCTGGATAGCATTTGCAGGCTCCGTCATAGGCTTCACATTGCTGATCATCGGCATCGGATTCCTGATTATGCTGGCTATCGGCATCTGGGTAATCGTGCGCAGCGTTGTTGCGTTATTGAAGGCGCAAAAGCAGGAAGCCATCGCCGATCCTGCGACGTGGACTATCTGAATTGTTGGTAAACGGAATATCGACTTGCGCACTTCGAGTGCTTCGAGACGTAAAGACAACGGAACGTCAGGAAAATCATTCGCGTAACCTAAAAAATCTGTCTATACTGATTCCAAACCGTGGTTTTGCGGCGGATTCTGCATGTCCCTTCGTCCGGCATGTTCATCCGAAGTTCGATGGGCGAAGCGAAAGTGACTAACAGGGCATGAGTTTTGATAGAGGTCGCCGCGGGCGCGGCAAGGACAAGCGGGACGGTTTCGGCGACGAGAATTTCGGCGGATACGCAGAACAGGGTGGCGGCCGTTTTGGCGGCGGCGGTGATCGCTTCGGCGGTGGCGGCGGCGGCTTTGGTGGCGGCGACCGTTTCGGCGGTGGCGGCGGCGGCGGCGGTGATCGCTTCGGCGGTGGCGGCGGCTTCGGCGGCGGTGCTGGCGGCGGCGGCGGTTTCCGCGGCGGTGGCGCGGGTGCTGGCGGCGGCGGTCGCGGCATGCCTGCCCAAGTCGTTGGCGAAGGCACCGGCGTTGTAAAGTTCTTCAATGGACAAAAGGGCTTCGGCTTTGTCGTGCGTGACGATGGTGGCGAAGATGTGTTCGTTCACATCAGCGCAGTCGAGCAGGCCGGCCTGACAGGTCTGGCCGAAGGTCAGCCTTTGGGCTTCACCCTGGTCGATCGCGGCGGCAAGGTTTCGGCGACCGATCTGAAGATCGATGGCGAACCCCTTCCTGTGACCGATCGCGGCCCGCCGCGTGAAGCACGTGAACCACGCGCCGGCGGTTTCGGCGGTGGCGCCCCTGCAGGTGATCGCGGACCTCAGCGTCAGCTTACCGGCGAACGTTCGAGCGGCACGGTCAAGTTCTTCAACGCTATGAAAGGCTTCGGCTTCATTCAGCGCGATGACGGTCAGCCCGATGCGTTTGTTCATATCAGCGCCGTTGAACGTGCTGGCATGGCATCGCTCAATGAAGGCGATCGTCTGGATTTCGAACTGGAAGTCGATCGTCGCGGCAAGTACGCGGCTGTGAACCTTCAGCCAAAGTCCGACTGATAGAAATATCGTCGTTCCCAACGGAACGAATATACACAAAAGGGCCGATGCACTTGATGGTGCATCGGCCCTTTTGTTTTAGACTAATCAATATGCCGCCACCCGGTTTTCACGACCGGGCGACGATATAGATTTGAAATCAGCCCTTGCGGCTGGCTTCGAAAAGGAACCATGCGCGTTCTTCGGCCTGATCGGTCCAGTCATCGATAATGCCCTCGGTTGCATTATCCTTGGCTTCGGTTGCCGCTTCCTTGGCAGCGCGCAGCGTTTCGACAAAATCCAGATTGTCCTGGCGCAGTTCAGCCAGCATGTCCTCGGCGCTTACGAAAGTCGCGTCATTGTCCTTGATCGTCTGATGACGGGAAATGTCGCCGATAGACCGCAGCGTGGTGTTCCCCGTCTTGCGAACACGTTCTGCAATTGCATCGGTCGTGGCCAAAATCTGTGCAGCCTGATCGTCGAACATCAGGTGATAATCGCGAAAATGCGGGCCCGAGACATGCCAGTGGAAATTCTTCGTCTTCAGATACAGCGCGTAGCTGTCGGCGAGCACACCATTCAGTGCGTCGGCTACGGACTTCGTCGCGTTGCTTTTGAGATCCGTGGGGGTTTTGAGTTCGGCTGCTGTCATGAATATTCTCCCGATCGAGCAAAAAAGGTTACGGACACATAATGATCGACTAGCGAATTAGTGCCACGGGATACCAACAAACTTTCGGAAAAAGAATCATCTAATGTGATCGTTCCAGCCGATCAAAGCAGGGACGTAGCGGACAGTGCCATAACCGCGCCAATCGACATCAGAATGCTGCCGCCCATGCGGCGTATCCAGAGGAGTCCACCAGACGCGAGTATGGGTTTGCGCAGGAACACCGCCGGAGCGCAGGCGACGAATATCCCGATCGCTCCGCCAATGGCCGCCATGACGGGATCGCCTGTGCGTGTTGCCAAACCGAGAATTATGAACTGTGCGCCGTCGCCAAATCCCAGAATGAAGATGCCGGCAAATGCGGTCAATGCTGGCCCCGTGCGCCAGCTATCGAGTGTGTCGGGGTGTTTGGCTGCGATGAACAATCCTACCCCGCCCAGCACCAAAGCGAGCGCCAGGAATAAGGTCCGCGCATCGGACGCGATCATAGTGGAGATGAGCCAGCCGCCTGCCGCAGAAAGTGCGGCATTGGCCATCGCGCCAACGGCTATGCCGACAAGGACCGCGCTATCGCGCTGGAAGCGCTGTGCCAGGGCCAGCGACAACATCTGGTTGCCGCCGCCCATCTCGCATAGCGCGCATGCCAGAAGTGCTGACAGCAATGCATCCATATCCGCTGGACGTCAGGCGCCCATGCGCAGGGACATCGCCGCCATATAGGCCGTGCTGACGTGCGGGCCGACCTCTTCGCAGGCCGCGGCATCACGCATCATATCAAGGTAGGATAGAACGATGGGGCCATGTCCATCCAGCGCCAGCGCCGATTCGAGCATGGACGCCAGGCGTTCGAGCGGTTCCATGCCATAGCTGCGGGCGACATGCCGGATGTGGTCGACTTCCTCGCACATATTGGTGAGGCGGATGTGCCCCCGTTGTGCCGCTATCGCGTCGATGCGATTGATTACGTCAGTCCGAATCATCGACATTGCATCATGCTTCATGGGTGCGGCTCCCTGTTTGCCTGTCCCTGTCACGATCATGCGCGCTCGATAGTTAATGGCCCGTAAAGTGCTGGCGGAAGCCGCAAGAAAACAGCCCGGCGCTTGACAGGAAGGCGAATCTGCCGCAATGGGCGGCGCTGAAACCGGGCGGCTGCGATGCCGCCTTTATTTTTCAACAGATTCGCGGGGGTAGATCCTCCGTCTTTTTTGCAAGGATACGGATATGGCGAAGCCAGCCACCGTCAAGATCAGACTCGTCAGCACGGCTGACACCGGCTTCTTCTACGTGACGAAGAAGAATCCGCGCACCAAGACGGAAAAGTTCAGCTTCCGCAAATATGATCCCGTCGTGCGCAAGCATGTCGAGTTCAAGGAAGCCAAGATCAAGTAAGCCGCTGAGATCGGACCGTCCGGTCCGATCCAATGCGTTGCCTGCCTACAAAGGCCCGCTCCGGATTTCGGCGCGGGCCTTTGTCGTTGGGCGAATGTTCATGGCGCAGGCTGAAACAGCCCGTTGACCACGTCCATGAACTTCATGACCGAAATGGGCTTTGAGACATAGGCTTGGGCCCCTGCAGCCCGGATCTTTTCTTCGTCGCCCTTCCCCGCATAGGCTGTCACCGCCATTACTGGCACATGCCTTAGCGCCGGGTCGGCCTTCAGCGCGATAATAATGTCGATACCGCTGATGTGGGGCAGGTGAATGTCCATGATGACAAGCTCAGGCAAAAAAGCACGGGCCTGTACAAGCGCGTCACGCCCGTCACGCACCGCCAGCGCGTCATGACCATGCGCGCGCAGCAGATCGCAGAAAAGTTTCAGATTGAGTTCGTTGTCCTCGACAACGAGCACGCGCTTTGCCAACAGAAGCTCCGGAAACTCATTGACCCACGGGACATCCCGTACCCCTCACGAGGCAGTACCTAAATGCCCCCCAGCGACATGGAAAGCAAGAACAGCGCGCCCGATCCGCAAACGCTAGCTTTGCAGGCACTGGTGTGGATGCTGTCCGACACGCGGCGCGCCGATCGGCTGCTGGCAATTACGGGGCTGGATGCTGACGCGCTTCGTGCGGGGATTGGCGATCCGTTGATACTCAGCGCGGTTCTCGACCATCTGGCGAATTACGAGCCTGATCTGATCGCCTGTGCCGACGCGATAGACTGCAAACCAACTGCCCTGATCCACGCGCATAAGGCACTGACCGCATGAACCGTCCCTTGATCGTTACCGACTGCGATGAGGTGCTGCTGCACATGGTCGTACCCTTCCGACACTGGCTTGACGAAGCGCACGGCGTGCATTTCGATATGCGAGGCCAGGAGTTTACGGACGCATTGCGACACAAGGACAGCGGCGATGTGCTGGAACGCGAGTTGGTCTGGACATTGCTGAGTGCCTTTTTCGATACCGAAATGCACCGGCAGCAGCCGATCGCCGGTGCCGTCGATGCACTGGTCCGGCTGTCAGATGTTGCCGACATAGAGGTGTTGACGAATATTGGCGAACGCGCGCACGCCGGGCGTGTGGAGCAACTGCGCATGTTAGGGATCGAGCATCGTGTCCACTGGAACCAGGGCGGCAAAGGCGCTCCGCTCGCAAAGATAATCGAGCGCAAACAGCCAAGTGTAACGGTATTCATCGACGATCTGGGCGTTCATCATCAATCGGTTGCCAAACATGCACCGCAGGCATGGCGCCTCCATATGATTGGCGAACCCGAAATCGCCGGGCAGGTGCCATCTGAACCTGCGGCTCATGCCCGTATCGATCATTGGCCGGACGCCGAAGCATGGATCATGGATCGCTTTGCGCAAGGCGAGCACGCTCCGCCGTTCTCTGCTTGACCCTTTCCCTCACCACGATCAGAAGAGCGCAATGAGCATTGAATCGCATATCGCCGAACTCGGCCACGTCCTGCCCCAGCCTGCGGCACCTATCGCATCCTATGTCGCAGCCGTTGAGGTCAATGGCATGCTCCATATCTCCGGCCAGTTGCCATTCGATGGCGATGTTATCTTGACGGGACGTCTGGGTGATGATCGCGATATCGCCTTCGGGCAGAAAGCCGCCGAGAAGTGCGGCCTTATGCTGGTTGCGCAGATGAAGGCCGCGTTGGGATCGCTGGACCGCGTCGAGCGCGTCGTGAAGCTGGGTGCGTTTATCGCCAGCACGGACGATTTCACCGATCAGCCCGCTGTCGCCAATGGTGCATCGGACCTGATGGTCGCGATCTTCGGTGAAGCGGGACGCCATGCCCGTAGTGCAGTCGGGGTTCCTGTTCTGCCGCGCGGGGCTGCGGTGGAGATCGATGCAATCATCGCCATCCGGCAAGGTTAAGCCGACGGGTGCAAACCAAGACTACGGTTTTCCGAAACCGGAAGCCGACACGTTATGAATGATTCCACTCAGGACGCCGTGACCGTTCGCGTAGAGCCGGGCGGCGTTTGCGCGGTTATACCCGAACAATGGGACGCTTGCGCCGGCCGCGACAACCCCTTTGTCTCGCATGCTTTTCTCAGCATCATGGAGGAGTCCGGCAGCGTTGGCCCTGGAACGGGCTGGCAATCGCTACCCATGCTGATCGACGGTCCTAATGGGATGCTGGCAGCAGCCGCACCATGCTATGGCAAGACGCATAGCCAGGGCGAATATGTGTTCGATCATCAATGGGCGGATGCCTGGCAGCGGGCAGGCGGAAGCTACTATCCCAAGATCCAGATCGCTTCGCCCTTTTCCCCCGTCCCCGGCCCCCGCCTGCTGCTGCGCGATCCGACGATGGCCCCGGCATTGATCGGCGGCATCGAAATGCTGGTCGGGAACAACGATCTGTCCTCGGCGCATGCCACTTTTGTGGAGGAAAGCCAGGTTGCACTGTTCGAAGCGGCTGGCTGGCTGATCCGGGAAGACAGCCAGTTCCATTTCACTAACCGTGGCTATGCAAGCTTCGATGAATTTCTGGTGGAATTGTCGAGCAGCAAGCGAAAGAACATTCGCAAGGAGCGTGCGAAGGCCGTCGAGGGGCTGGAGATATTCCATCTGACCGGGAGCGACCTGACGGAGAAGCACTGGGACATATTCTGGCGCTTCTATCAGGACACAGGCGCGCGCAAGTGGGGCACGCCGTATCTGACGCGGGTTGCGTTTTCGATGCTGGGGGAACGGATGGGCGACAAGATGTTGCTGATCCTGGCCTATCGCGCGGGCAAGCCGATCGCTGGAGCGCTCAACCTGATCGGGAGCGACGCTTTGTTCGGTCGCTATTGGGGATGCATCGAGGATATACCCTTCCTGCATTTCGAGCTATGTTATTATCAGGCGATTGATGTTGCCATTGCACTGAGGCTGAAGCGTGTGGAGGCCGGTGCGCAGGGCGGGCACAAGCTCGCGCGCGGCTATGCCCCGCAGCCGACCTGGTCGGCCCATTACATCGCGGACCCAGGCTTTCGCCGGGCAGTCGCCGGGTTTCTGACGCAAGAGCGCGCCGCAGTAGTGCTTGACCGTGAATTTCTGGAAGAGCGTACGCCTTTCAAAAAGGCGTAAGGTTCAGGCGGCAGCGCGGGTTGTGGAAGCGATCCAAGCGCGGGCCTGCCGCTGTGCTTCGACGATTTCGCGCGCCGTCATTTCTTCGGCCACATCGGCACGGAGCGACTGCGCTTCTTCGACACCCGCCAGCGCGGCAAGATTGAACCACTTGTGAGCCTCGATATAGTCGATTTCGATGTCGCCGCTGCCGCTGCTGTACGCTATGCCCAGTTCATACAGCGCATGGCCGTTGCCGCGCGCCGCATCGGCCAATCGGCTTTCCATCAGAAACCGCGCACTCGAAATACTGTTACCCATCTCACCGAACCCCTCTTGGACGGTCCCACTATGGACTTCCGCAAATGGCAACTTGGCGAGTCGGTGATAATAAATGGTTAACGATGCGGTGGCCCGAAAATGAAATTATGTAGCGTTTTCATCGCAAGGCAGGGTTAATCAGCCTCAGACCGGATCGACCGCAATATTGTCGATCAGTCGGGTGGACCCAATGCGCGCCGCGCCAAGCAATCTGGCGGGACGATCCAGCACCTCCATCGGCTCCAGCGTCACGGCATCGCAAAGCTGTACGTAATCGACCGACCCGAAACCATGGCCAAGCAACAATGCCTGCGCTGCATGCAATGCATCCCGGACGGGCATGCCCTTTTTTATCTGTCGGACGGCTTCACCAAGAGCGCGAGGCAAGGCGAGCGCGTCCCTCCGCTCCTGCTCGGTGAGATAAGCATTGCGGCTGGACAGCGCCAGGCCGTCTTCGGCCCGTTGCGTCGGCATGCCGATGATCTGCACGTCCATATCGAGATCGAGAACCATCCTGCGGATGACGGCAAGCTGCTGATAATCCTTCTCGCCGAACACAGCGACATCGGGGCGCACCTGATTGAAGAGTTTTGAGACCACGGTGGCGACGCCATCGAAATGGCCCGGTCGGGCCGCGCCGTCCAGCCCTTCGCTGACGCCTGAGACGGAGACATTCGATGAATAACCCGACGGATACATGACGTCGACGGATGGTGCCCAGAGTATCGCCACGCCTGCATCGGCCAGCATCTTGCTGTCGCCCGCTTCGCGGCGCGGATAGGCCGCAAGATCCTCGTTAGGGCCAAATTGCTTTGGATTGACGAAGATCGACACGACGACATGCGCGGCCTGGCGCTTGGCTTCGTCGACCAACGCCATATGTCCGTCATGCAATGCCCCCATAGTAGGAACCAGCGCGACGGGCTTTCCATCAGCACGAAGGGTTGCAAGTGCGCCACGAAGGGCAGGAAGATCACGGAGGGTTTGCACGTGGCGGGAGGCTCCGATAAGGGCTGAACGATCCTTTTCCGCTAAGGCGTCAATGCCCGGCCGGTCAAGAATCAAACGATAATACCAACGATCAGAACAGGGAACTGCAGGTCCAATGACCAGCCACAAGGCGCACACCATCGTCTTTGCCAATGAAAAAGGCGGCACGGGCAAATCGACGACGGCGGTGCACGTCGCCGTAGCGCTGGCAACGCAGGGGCACCGAGTCGGGATGATCGATCTCGATCCCCGGCAACGAACCGTTACCCGCTATATGGAAAACCGGGGCGAAACGGCGAAGCGGCGCAACATCGTGCTGCCTGCGCCTGAATTCGCCGTTTTCAAGGGCGACACGCTGGAGGCGCTAGCGGAGGAAGTGGCTGCCGTAGCGCAGGGCAAGGATTTCCTGATGGTCGACACACCCGGTCGTGACGATGTGTTCGCCCGTGCCATGGCATCGCAGGCGCATACGCTGGTAACGCCGATGAACGACAGCTTCGTCGATTTCGACCTGATCGGGCAAGTCGATGCCGAGACATTCAAGGTCAAGCGCCTTTCCTTTTATTCCGAACTGATTTTCGAAGCGCGCAAAAGCCGTGCGAAAGCCGACGGGGTGTCGATCGACTGGGTAGTGCTGCGCAACCGCGTCCAGCATCACGACGCTCGCAACAAGAAGCGGGTGGGCGATGCGCTCACCGAATTATCGCGACGTGTCGGCTTCCGTGTTATTCCCGGCCTGTCCGAGCGTGTGATCTATCGTGAGCTGTTTCCGTCAGGCCTGACCTTGCTGGACAAAGGGCATCTGGGCGAACTGGGCGTCAGCCATATCGCGGCGCGCCAGGAGCTGCGCGAAATGGTGGCCGGCCTGGCCTTGCCGTCGGTGGTGCATGAGCAGGAAGCCGCTTCCGCCGATGCCCACAACCAAGAGCCGCTGGACGCTGCCTGATGGGGTTGCTGGCCATTCTGCTTATCGGGGTGGCCGGATGGCTTATCTGGACTGGGCGACTGCAGCGGATAACTGCCAAGGACGGCCTGATGCTTGGCATCGCCATCGTAGGCGCGGTGATGGCGGCCAAAGGCAAGCCGCTCATCGGCGTGTTGCCGGTGATCGTCTCTGTCATTTACGCGGCGATGCGTATCCGCAAGCCCGCAATAGCCGTTCGCGCAGCACCGGATGAAAGCCGTGTCGCGGATGCGCGAGAACTGCTGGGGTTGTCGGCCAATGCTGATGCTGAAGACATTCGGGCGGCACATCGTCGTTTGATTGCCACGGTCCATCCCGACAAAGGCGGCACGCAGGCGCTAGCAGCAAAAATCAACGAAGCGCGCGATGTGCTATTGCAGCATTATGCGATATTGCACATGCACAATGAACAAGATTCGGGCCGCGATCGGTAACGCCACGAACAATTTCAGAAAGACAGGAAGACGCATGACGCACAGTTTTCACCCTACATCTCTGCGCGAATATGACATTCGTGGCATTATCGGCGAAACGCTGGGCGAAGCCGATGCCTATGCCATCGGTCGCGGTTTCGGCACGCTGATCGGGCGTGCAGGCGGCAAGAAAGTCGCCGTAGGTTATGACGGTCGCGTCAGCTCGCCGATATTGGAGGCCGCTCTCGTCAAAGGTCTCAATGAAAGCGGCATCCATGCCGTGCGGATCGGCGAAGGTCCGACCCCGATGCTCTATTACGCCGAAGCCGTGCTGGACGTGGATGGCGGAATCGAAATCACGGGCAGCCACAACCCTGCCAATTACAATGGTTTCAAGATGGTGTTTCAGCACCGTCCTTTCTTTGGCGCCGATATCCAGCAGCTCGGCACGATGGCGGCAAACGGCGATTGGGACGATGGCACTGCCGGGTCGGAAAGCGTCGAGATCATGGACCGGTATGTCGCGCGACTGGTCGAAGGCTTCAACGGTGCATCCTATCGTATTGGCTGGGACGCCGGGAATGGCGTGGCCGGGCCGATCGTCGAGAAGCTCATCAAGCTGCTGCCGGGTGAGCATTACACCCTGTTTACCGACGTTGACGGCAATTTTCCCAATCATCACCCCGACCCGACCGAGGAAAAGAACCTCGTCGATCTTAAGGCGCTGGTTGCCGACAAGAAGCTCGACTTCGGCGTGGCATTCGATGGCGATGGTGACCGTATTGGCGCCATCGATGGCGAAGGTCGGGTGATCTGGGGCGATCAGTTGCTGTCGATCTATGCAGAGCCGGTGTTGAAGGAACTGCCCGGTGCGACGATCATCGCGGACGTAAAGGCCAGTCAGGCACTGTACGATCGCGTGGCGGAACTGGGCGGCGTGCCTTTGATGTGGAAGACGGGTCATAGCCTCATCAAGTCGAAGATGAAGGAAACCGGCAGCCCGCTGGCCGGCGAAATGAGCGGTCATATCTTTTTCAAACATGAATATTATGGTTTCGACGATGCGCTATACGCTGCCGTCCGTCTGATCCGCGCGGCAACATCGCTGGGCAAGAGCGTCACCCAATTGCGCAGCGAAATGCCCGCCATGGTCAACACACCCGAAATGCGGTTCCAGGTCGATGAAAGCCGCAAATTTGCTGTCATCGACGAAGTGCTCGCACGTCTGAAGGAATCCGGCGCAACGGTGAATGACACTGACGGCGCACGCGTCAACACGCCCGACGGCTGGTGGTTGTTGCGTGCATCCAACACCCAGGATGTGCTGGTTGCCCGCGCAGAAGCCAAGGATCAGGCGGGACTCGACAAGCTGCTCGCGCAGATCGATTCGCAACTTGCGGCGTCCGGATTGGAACGCGGCCCGCAAGCAGGACACTGATTTTCGCCTGAGACGCCATATCGGCCTGTTAAAAACAACAGGACGGCACGCGACCTTCCGTTACGGAAGTCTAGCTTCTTTGTAGAGTTGCAATTTTTGCAACCAGTGTTTTGTTTTTCGCATTTGCAGCAACCCTTGCTGCGATGCACAACGATCAGGCCTTTCAGGCATCCTCTCCTAAAACTTTCAGGCCGTCCTTCGGGGCGGCCTTTTTTTGTTTGGCGATGGTACTGTTGTGGTGTCGGCCCATCGATACCTATATCCGTGAATGGCTTCCGCACTTCCCGCCGCTTTGGACGACTGGTTCGCTGCACGTGGATGGTCTCCTCGACGCCATCAGCGCGACATGCTGGCAGCGGCGGAAGCTGGACAGCACGCGCTGCTTGTCGCACCCACCGGCGCTGGCAAGACGCTTGCCGGGTTTCTGCCCGTGCTGGCGGATCTTATCGAAACGCAGCATGTCGGGCTGCACACCTTGTATGTATCCCCGCTCAAGGCGCTGGCTGTTGACGTCCAGAGGAATCTGCTGACGCCAATCGACGAAATGGATTTGCCGATCCGCGTCGAGACACGAACGGGCGACACCCCCAGCGACCGGAAGGCACGCCAGCGGGTGCGACCGCCTCACATATTGCTGACGACGCCGGAATCACTTTCATTGTTGTTCAGCTATCCCGACGCAGCGTTGCTATTCGCCAATCTCAAAACCGTCATCGTCGATGAGGTCCATGCATTCGCCACGCAGAAGCGGGGCGACCTGCTGGCATTATGTATGGCGCGGTTGCAGACCATCCATCCCGCTTTGCGGCGTGTCGCCTTGTCCGCGACCGTTGCGGACGTCGACGCTTACCGCGCCTGGCTTGCACCCGATGGCGACATCAACACTGTCGAAACGGTGATCGGCGAGCAAGGTGCCGACCCCGTCATCGACATACTGATCCCCGAGGGCCGCGTGCCGTGGTCCGGTCATTCGGGGAAGTACGCCGCCACCCAAGTCATGGCGGAAATCAAGAAACGCCGCACGACGCTGGTATTCTGCAATACGCGCGGATTGGCGGAACTGATCTTTCAGGAACTGTGGTCCGCCAACGACGACAATCTTCCCATCGGTATCCACCACGGCAGTTTGTCGCGAGAAGCACGGCGCAAGGTGGAAAATGCGATGGCCGCCGGTAAACTTCGCGCGCTTGTGGCGACAGCATCACTGGACCTGGGTGTCGACTGGGGCGATGTGGACTGCGTGATTCAGATGGGCGCCCCCAAAGGCAGCTCACGATTGCTGCAAAGGATCGGGCGCGCCAACCACCGGCTCGACACGCCGAGCGAAGCGATCGTAATCCCCGGCAATCGATTCGAATATCTCGAAGCGCGTGCGGCGCTCGACGCCGTCGAAGCGGGCGAACGCGATGCCGACGATTTTCGCCCCGGTGCGCTGGATGTCCTTGCGCAGCACATCATGGGTGTCGCCTGTGCCGGACCGTTTCAGGAAGCAGCGATGCTGGAGGAGATACGGTCCGCCCTCCCCTATAGTGCGTTGACCGCAGAGGAATTTGCGCGCGTCCTCGCCTTCATCGAAGGCGGCGGATATGCGCTGAAAGCCTATGACCGGTTCAAACGGCTGGTGAAGGATCCCGACGGGCAATGGCGCGTGGCCCATCCGCAATTCATCGCGCAGCATCGGCTGAACGCAGGCATTATCGTCGATCAGCCGGTGCTCAACGTGCGCTTTGCCAATGGAAGAAAGCTTGGCACGGTCGAGGAAGGCTTTGCCGCACAACTGGCACCGCGCGACTGTTTCTTCTTTTCGGGAACGGCGCTGGAAGTCGTGAAGATGGATACCACCGATCTTATCGTTCGCGCGACCAGTCGCCCGGCGCGCATCCCCAGTTGGGGCGGGACGCGCATGGCGATGTCGACGCGGCTGGCCGACAGGGTTCGTGAATTTCTGGCCTCCCCGGAGCAATGGCATCGCTTTCCGCCCGACGTCCACGAGTGGTTGGAAACGCAGCAGATACGCTCCGCTCTCCCCCGACCGGGGCAGTTGCTTGTCGAGACCTTTCCGCATGAAGGCCGCGAATATCTTATCTGCTACAGCTTCGAAGGATGGAATGCGCATCAGTCGCTGGGGATGCTGCTGACCCGCCGTATGGAGGCGCAGGGACTGATGCCGGTAGGCTTCGTGGCGAACGACTATGCGCTGGCGATCAACAGCCTGAAACCCGTCACAGACCCACGCAGCCTGTTCACGCGCGATATCCTGACGGACGAGTTCGTCGAGTGGGTGGAGCAATCGAGCCTCCTCAAGCGGGCGTTCCGCGATGTGGCGGTCATCAGTGGGCTGATCGAGCGGCAGCATCCGGGCAAACGCAAGACGGGGCGGCAGGTGACGTTTTCGACCGATCTTATCTACGATGTGCTCCGCAAATATGAGCCCGACCATATGCTGATGGATGCCGCATGGGCCGATGCCCGCGCGCGCATGACCGATGTGGGTCGGCTAGGCGATCTGATCGACCGGGCGGCCGATACGATGCTGCATATCACGCTGGACCGCGTCAGTCCGCTTGCCGTACCCACCCTGATCCTGATGGGTCGCGAGGCGGTGGGGAGTCGCGCGACGGAGGATGCCTTGCTGGTCGAAGCGGAGGCATTGGTGCGCGAGGCAATGCGGACGGAATAGAGGCAGACGGTTAAAATCCACTTGCCAACCGCCAAAGTAAGGAATATTGTTATGGTATAACATTATGTGGGAGGGTGGGATGACTGCGTTTGTAAAAGCGGTTGGACATGGCGAAGAGCCGGTCAGTGACATGAACACTACGCCGCTCATCGATGTGATGCTGGTTTTGCTGATCATGTTCATCATCACCATTCCGATGCAGACTCATGGCATCCGCGTGGACCTACCGCAAAAACCTACAGAGTCGGTGCTTGATCCCGTCAACACGCTGAAGAACCGACTGACTATCGATGCAACCGACACGATCCGCTGGAACGGCGCGGCGATCGACCGGCTGACGTTGCGGCGCTATCTCAATCGGACGATGATGCTTCCGGTGGAGCCTGAACTGCAATTCCAGCCCGATGCTCGGACACGCTATGTCACAGTTGACGAAGTGCTGGCCGATATTCGCCGCGCTGGTGTCACGCACATGGGTTTCGTGGGTAATGAGGACTATGCAGCGTTTTAACCGGCGCGCTCTAGCCACCCATCAATTGCTGCCCATCCTTTAGCGCAGGATGGGTGCAATCCGCGCCAGCGACTTGCCGTCATACCGCCCAAGGCGATGACGGGTCGATTGGCCTGTCGCGCCAACATGGCAAAACGCACACGACCCAGTGTGCGGGATCCGGGATGCGAGCGTGTTGGAAAGACGGGCGAGACAAACAGGATGTCCGCGCCGGACTGCTCAGCGCTTCGCATTTCCGGTACATTATGGGCAGGGGCGCTATGGATCAGAGTGTCCGGGCCTTGCGACCGCCCATGCCATCCGTCAGCCTTCCATGCGCGCGCGGTCCGGGCGTCGTCGGCCAGGAGCAATAAAAGCCGACGCCTGCGCGTAACTGCGCGTACATTGTCGAACAGCCTGCGCCGGGATTTGCGTTTCAGCCCGTAGTGGCGAAACACGACGCCCGCACCGCGCGGCAGATGGTGCAGCGCTTTCATCAGGGCGTCAGTGCCAATCCGCTCGTCGGTCATCAACCAAAGCGTCGGCAGGGATTTTTTGCAGTGACGCGCTGGCATGGGCAGGCTTATAGCAAGCGCCATGACCTCTGCCACTTCTTCTGTCGATGCCGCAACGCGGCTCGCGACTGTCCGCAACGACATCGTTCGCGCCGCAGCCCTCACCGGACGTACGGCGCAGGATGTCACCCTCATCGCCGTGTCGAAGACCCATAACGCGGCGGAAATCACGCCGCTGATCGCGGCGGGACAGCGTGTGTTTGGAGAAAACCGCGTGCAGGAGGCACAGGGCAAATGGCCTGCCTTGCGTACCGATACACCCGATATCACCCTGCATCTCGTTGGCCAGTTGCAATCGAACAAGGCCGACGAGGCGGTTGCCCTGTTCGATGCGATCCATTCGTTGGATCGGCCTTCCCTGCTGACCGCACTTGCCAAGGCGATGGATAAAGCGGGCAAGCAGGTGCCCTGTTTCGTGCAGGTCAATATCGGCGCGGAGGCCCAGAAGGGTGGATGCCCGATCGGGGAAGTCCCTGGACTGATCGCGCAGGCACGCGCCGCGGATGTACCGCTGCTCGGCCTGATGTGCGTGCCGCCTGCGGATGTCGAAGCAGCGCCCTATTTCGCATTGCTGGCGAAGCTCGCGCAGGAGGAAGGGCTGGCTGGCCTCTCCATGGGCATGTCGAGCGATTATGAGACCGCAATCATGCTGGGCGCAACGCATGTGCGTGTCGGCACGGCGCTCTTCGGCGGACGGCCTGTCGCATAGTAAAAGGCCCGCCCCATCATGCGATGGAGCGGGCCTTTATTTGCACCGATCAGACGATTAGAACTTCCCGCGAAGGGTAACCCCGTAGGTGCGCGGTTCGGCGAGATACGCGGAGATCAACTGGTTCGCCATGACAGCGCCCGATACCCGCCCGAACTGACCGACACTGGATGTCGAAGGGCTGCTTGACTGTAGCGGGCTGCTGAAGGCAACCTGCGTATAGTCCTTGTTGAAGATGTTCTGTCCCCAGAATTCCACGGCCCAGGCCTGATTCTTGCCCCTTAAGCCGACACGCGCATTGAAGATCGCAAAACCGTCCTGGCCCTTTTCGGGGAACAGATCGGACCCGGTATTGTAGTCGCTGGTCATGCGGCCATCGACATAGAACAAGGCCGAAAGACCGCTTGTGCCGATGTCCGGGGTCCAGGTGACGCTCGCTGTCGTCACGAGTTCCGGAGCGTTCGAGTTGATGCTGCCGGGCAGCAGGAACAATGCCGGGTCGAGCGGCACCTGACCATTGGAGCTACCGACGAGGCGGTTGGCATATTTTGCACGCGCGTAGGTAAAGCCACCCGTCAAACGCAGATTGCGTGCTGGCGAAGCGGTCATTTCCAGTTCGACACCCTGGCTGATCAGGCCCGGCTTCACATCGCCGCTATCGCAACGGCCACCGCCCGCTGCTGGCGATCCTGCCGTCAGATCGCTGCCGCAGCCGTTGATGTTCTGCACGACGAACCCGGTGCCGTTAAACGTGTTCAACTGGAAGTTCTTGAACTCCTGCCGGAACGCCGCGACGTTGATGCTCCATTTGGGCTGGCTGAACTTGATACCCAGTTCGTAGGCATCGACCTTCTCCGCGTCGAAGCGAAGCGACGTCACGTCGGCATTGGAGCGGGGAGAGAACACGGCTGGAACCGGGTTTACGCCGGTCGTTCCTAACTGGAAGCGATCGAGGTTAAAACCGCCAGCCTTGTAGCCCTTCGAATAGCTGGCATAGGTCAGGAGGTTGTTGGTGGGCTTCCAGGAAAGAACGCCCGTGCCCGAGAATTCACCGTCGCTGAAGCTGTCGTTGAGGTCCAGAGCATTAAGTGTCGTGCTGCTATTACCCAGGCACCCCAGCGTCAGGATACCACCGGCAAGCGCCTGCGCACTGCCAAGGGCCGGGTTGATCGCCACCGCAGGCAGGCTGGAGGATTGCAACGCAGCACAGGTCGCATTGTTGTTATTGAGGTCCGCCGAGAACTTCTTGCGCTCACGGGTGTAACGCACGCCGATGGTCAGATCGACCCGATCGGTCAAATGCACGATATTGTGCGTGAAGAGCGCCCAGTTGCGGCTGTTCTGATAGTAGCGGTTGTCGACATCGCCAGCACCGTTGGGGATAGCTGCCAACGCCCTAAGGCCGTTGCCCAAACCCGTCGAAATGGCGCCAGCCTGTGCAGCCGCAGTGCCTGCAGGAAGGCCCGCGTTAAGGAATGCAGCGTTAAGCCCGGTGTTCAGATTGCCCTGCGTGGCGGCAATCAGCGGCGTAGTCGCTGCGCCGCTGGAGCAGGCCGCAAGCTGTCCCGCCGTGAAGTTGCTGTTCAAGCCTGAGCCCGCCATCAGGCGGCAGGCCGCAAAGCGCCCGTAATCGGCACCGAAGCGTATATTATCCCGCAGTGTCAGCTTTTCATTGGCGAAATAGCCGCCGACCAGCCAGTCGAGCTTGTCGCTGAAAGCCGATCCCTGCAGACGCAATTCCTGCGTAAACGTCTTGAACTGACGGAACGTACCAGGATCGCGGTAGAGCAGATCGGCAGTGCCGTAGTCGTAGTCGCCATAATCCTTGCTCTTATAGTCGCGATAGGCCGTAATGCTGGTCAGCGTTGCGCCGCCGAAGTCATAGTTGATTTCGCCTGAAACGCCCCAATCCTTCAGCTTGCTGACATATTCGCGGCCGGAAGTAATGCTCAGCTCACGATCATAGGGATCGGCGGGGAATACGGCGCCTTGCCCCTGCAGGATCGACACGATCCTGTTGAACGGCGCAACGCTATATGTCTCCCCACCAGAAGCGGGACGGCGTTCGCGCGTTTCGATATAGGCAGCGCCGCAGCAGCTTTCGTCGCGGTTGGTATAGTCGCCGATCAAACGCACCGACAGGGCATCGGTGGGTTCGAACAGCATCTGCCCGCGCAAGA
Source organism: Sphingobium sp. BS19 (assembly GCF_027925545.1). Classification (NCBI taxonomy): domain Bacteria; kingdom Pseudomonadati; phylum Pseudomonadota; class Alphaproteobacteria; order Sphingomonadales; family Sphingobiaceae; genus Sphingobium; species Sphingobium sp. BS19. The sequence goes on along the minus strand of NZ_BSEF01000004.1, from coordinate 54,174 downwards.
AGTAGCGGTCGCGATCGTTGGTATCGCCAACCTTGTTGCCCGTCCTGTCGATCAGATCGTAAAAGCCGTCACGCTTCGACAGGACACCGTCGAGGCTGACTGCCAGCGTATCGGTGATCGGGCCGGTGATGCGGCCGGCCAGACGCCAGTAATCGTAATTACCGTATGTGATCTCGCCACTGCCGCCCAGTTTGAATTCGGGCTTCTTGCTGACGATGTTGAGCAGACCTGCAGAAGCATTGCGGCCAAACAGCGTGCCTTGCGGTCCGCGCAGCACTTCGACCCGCTCGATCTCTCCAAGTTCATTGAGGCCAGCGCCGGTACGCGACCGATACACGCCGTCGATGAACACAGCGACCGAGCTTTCGAGACCGGGATTATCGCCGACGGTGCCGATGCCACGAATGCGTGCCGAGCCATTGGCTTCGGAGCCGGTCGACGACACCAGCAAAGATGGCGCAAGCTGATTGAGTTGACGGATGTCGCTGGCGCCGCTGTTCTGCAGTGACTGCGCCGTAACGGCCGACACAGCGATCGGCACGTCAGACAATGGGCTGGCGCGGCGCGTAGCCGTAACGATGATGTCGCTTTCATTACCCGTCGGTTCAGTCTGGGGCGCAGCATCCGAATTTTGCGCAACAGCTTCCTGCGCATAAGCAGGGACCGCAGCGATGGCGATGAGCGCTACGGCGCTCGCAGTTTGCAACCAAGGCTTTTTGTTCATGGGACACCCTCTCTAACTGCGTGGCTATGTTACCACGTCGATCGTCAGGATAATCGTAGGATTTATAGGGCCGCATAGCAATACAGCCCTGTGTTTTCAGGAAAATGCGGCGCTTATGCAACAGTCAGCGATGCTGCATTGCAACAGCCTGAGCTTTCCGTACCGTCACCTTTACGTGCCTTAAGCGGTGCGACGACAAAGCTGCGGCGAGAGCAGCGGAAAGCGCAGTAATTGGCCGTTCAGAGGCACCAGCGCTTCACCGGTATCGCCGACCAATTTCCGAATCTGTGCATGCCCGGCGTCAAGCCCGCCGGTCAGCGCACCGAAGGCGGGCAGGATCATCTTGCCAGCGCCTTTGACGAAACAGGGACGGGCCACGTTCCGTCCACGAAACGACATCCGCAGCTTGGGATGATAGTGTCCCGATATTTCCGGGCGCGGGTCTTCGCTGCTGGCTTCATGCCGCAACACGATACCGTCCACTATGGCTTCGGTAACGACTTGCCCGCCCAGCGCCGCAAAGTGCGCCGACTCTGTCATGGCAACATCGTGATTGCCCGTCACCCAAATCCATCGAAGTATCGATGTCAGCGCGACCAGCCGCGCGCGAACATCGGCAGGGAGACGGGCGGGTCCATGGCTGTCGTGGAAGCTGTCGCCCAGACACCAAATCTCCTCCGCGCCGGTATCGGCGACAAGTCGCTCGACGGCATGAAGCGTTGCCATGCTGTCATAAGGCGGCAGCATCTGCCCCGACCGGGCATACCAGCTCGCCTTTTCAAAGTGCAGATCGGCCACCAGCAGCGCCTTGCGCGCAGGCCAGTACAGGGCAGCCTGAGGCAAAGCGTGCAGCGTGTGACCGGCGAACGAAAGGGGAACCATGCCCCTCTATGCGCTGTGCGGCATGGGCTTTCAACTGGCGGGATGCGGGATTATAGGGCCGATATGCTCGATCCATCGCAAAACCCTGAACCGCTTACCGTCGCAGCCTTATACCGGTTCGCGCACTTTTCCGATCCAACAGCCTTGCGTGAGCCGCTGCTGGCCGTGTGCGAAGCGGGGGGCATCCGCGGCACGCTGCTGTTGGCGAAGGAAGGCATCAACGGCACGATTGCCGGCCCAAAGGACGGGATTGCACAGGTTCTGACCCATATTCGCAGCTTGCCCGACTGTGCGGCGCTCGACGTCAAATATGCGCAGACGGACGTTATGCCCTTCGGTCGCATGAAGGTGCGCGTGAAGCAGGAAATCGTGACCATGCGCCAAGGTAACCTCGACCCCGCGCGGCAGGCCGGCATCTACGTCGATCCGCAAGACTGGAACGCGCTGATCGCCGATCCTGACACGGTCGTGATCGATACGCGCAATGTTTATGAAGTTTCGATTGGGACATTCGAAGGCGCGGTCGATCCGGGAACGCGATCGTTCCGAGAGTTTCCGGCATGGTTCGATGCGTTTTCGGCGGAGCTGGCAGCACAGGGGCGTAGCCCGAAAATCGCCATGTTCTGCACCGGCGGCATACGGTGCGAAAAGTCGACGGCCTATGCCCGGGTGCAAGGCCTAGGAGACGTATATCACCTTAATGGCGGGATATTGCGGTATCTGGAGGAAGTGCCGGAGGAGCAGAGCCTCTGGCATGGCGAATGCTTCGTATTCGACGACCGCGTATCGGTGGGGCACGGGTTGCAGCCTGGCACGCATAGCCTGTGCCAATCTTGCGGCGCTGCCTTTCCACAGGACGCAGCGCATGATTGCGGCAATCGATCAGGGGTCAAGCGCGGCGAGTTGCTGCCCTGAAAGCGCGCCCTGATCGGGCAGCAGAAAGTCCACGCGCTTGGCGCCGAAGTCGATGGCAACGCGCTGAAATGCGCGGAGGGCATTGATACCGAGGAGGAGCGCGGGTTTCTCCGACAATCCCAATTCAGCAAAAGGGGCAGCATCGGCAAACATGATCGGTACATCGGTCATGGTCAGATTGCCCATCTTCAATTTACGCATCACGCCCCATTGCCCGGTGATCGTATGTCCCGACACGCTCATCATCGTCGCGGTACCCGAAAAGCGGCCCTTCTGCTTGCGAGTCGGGCGCTTGAGCAAGGCAGCATTCCCCACGCTATATTCCGTGCCGGTGTCCAGAATGACGTTCACACGCTGCCCTTCCGCATGGGAATCGAGCAATATCAACTGCCCCAGCTTGCTGCGCGCAGTCACCACAATGGCGTCGGGTTCGTCCTTAGCCTTGCGGTGCCGCGTCGGTCCAATTTCCATGCGGCCGGTACGGAAATTGAGGACCAGGCGTTTGGACTGCAGCCCGTCCAGCCCCAATAGTCCCTCGGCACCCAGATGTTCGCCGGAAAAGACCGGCGCCTGAATGTCGTTTACATATGTCGTACCGAAAGACAGACGCGGCACGGTTACCGTGTCGACATTGGTCGTGCCGGTCATGCTCAACACCCTGACCTGCACGTCGGCGACAAGAGCGAGCCGATCGGCAAGCTCGCGGGACACGACAGTGCGCTGCGATCCGGTATCGACTATGAACGCATAGGGCCCTTTATCGTCTATGCGGATGGGGATGCTGACGCGATTGTCGGGGTCGTTGGTCGTCTGCACGACTGCAGGCGGCTCTGCAGGATCGAGTGAGGCGGTGCCAGCGACCTGCGCCAAAGCGGCAGCAGGAGCGACCGCAACGAGCAGCCCCATCATAGTGTGCCGCAATCCCGACATCGCTGCTCTCCCACCTCATTTTATTGTGTGAGCAGCATAACACAGGTCAGGGTCGCTCTCAACGCAAGCACGCAGGCGCTATTTGGCCTTTTCAGTCGCAATCCACTCGTCAATCTGCGCGTTCAGCACATCCAGTGGCACTGCCCCCTGCGCCAGCACGGCATCGTGAAAGCGCGATAGCACGAACTTTGGTCCCAGCGCCTTTTCCGCCTTTTCCCGCAATCCGCGGATGCGGATCTCGCCGATCTTATAGCCAAGTGCCTGCCCCGGCCAACTGATGTAACGGTTGACCTCCGCGTCGATATTCGCTGCGCTGAGCGCGGTGTTGTCGGTCATGAACGCCACCGCTTTCGCCTTGTCCCAGCCCTTGGCATGCAGGCCAGTATCCACCACCAGACGGCAAGCTCGCCACATTTCGTACGACAAGCGCCCCATCATCTTTTCGGGCGTATCGTACAGCCCCATCTCCTCACCCAGATATTCGGTATACAGCCCCCAGCCCTCCACGAAGGCTGTGAACCCCGCCGCGCTTTTGCGGAACGGTGCAAGATCCAGTTCCTGCTGAAGCGCGATCTGATTATGGTGACCCGGCACGGACTCATGCGCCGTCAGCGCGGGCAATTCCCACAACGGCCGCTGATCAAGTTTCGACGTATTGACATAATAGGTGCCGGCAATCCCGCTCTGCGGCGAACCAGGGTTGTAATACGCGGTCGTCGTGGTCTCCGCGATTTCGGCAGGGATAGCGCGGACCCCATAAGGCAAACGTGGCAGCCGCCCGAAATAGCGCGGTATCAGGCCGTCGATGACCTTCGCCTGCCATGCGGCTGCATTGAGCAATTCCTGCGGCGTTTTGGCATAATATTTCGGATCGGTGCGCAGGCTCGCGATGAAGGCTTCACGGGTCGGGAAGCCTGCAGCCTTTGCCGTTTCGTTCATGCGCGCACGGATACGCGCCACTTCCTTCAGGCCGATCTGGTGAATTTGCTCAGGCGTCAGATCGGTGGTCGTATGCGCCTTCACACGCGCAGCGTACCAGGCCGCTCCGCCCGGAAGAGCCGCTGCACCATCGGCCTTGCGGCATTTGGGAAGATAGCCGGACACAAAATATGCACGGAATTTCTCATATTCGGGCGTCAGTACATCGCGGATTAGCGCCGTTGCGCGGGCCTGCATGGCGGTCCACTCCGCAGCGCTCATGTCGCGTGGGCGGGTACGGCGGAACGGCCCGTAAAAGCGCGTATCCTCCGGCGGTCCGGCAACCGCGCCGCTGATCGTCTTTTCAAAGCCGCCCAGTACCGAGCAGGGCTGAACATAGCCCTTTTGCACTGCCTGCCGCGTGATCGTCAGGGCCTGATCGTTGAACTGCGGATATTGCGCCAGACGAGCCAGATAGCTTTCATAGTCCGCGCGCGTGGCAAAGGGCAGATTGTCGCCCAGCCCGGCAACGCTTTGATGCCAGCCATAATAGGTCGTGAACAGCATCTTGCGTGCGCCGTGCCGATTGTCTTCCACATCCTCCGCCAGCATGAATCGCAACACGCCTTTGTTGGTACGCTCTGACGGTGCCAGGTCGGCATCTGGAATAGCGTTCAACCTGTCGAGCAACACCTGTTCCGCTGCGGCATCACGGTCTCTCGCGGCCAAAGAGATATCCGGCACCTGCGCGTCATAGTCCCGCACTCCCAAAGCCGTCGCATCGAACGGATGAGCAGAAAGCCACCATTTCCAGTGATCGTCGATGACCGACTGCAAGCGCTGCGAAGCCGCTTCGGGTCGCACCTCCCCCTGTTGCGCCAATGCGGACGGTGCGGCGCACAACAGGGAAACTGCCAATATGGACTTGGAAAGAATATGCACCGCCTTGCCCCTCCGCACTGTCGACCGTCGCGATAGTGCCGGGATATCGAATTCAGATGCAAGGCAGAAAATCAGGGCCATCCAGCTCCAGACTAGACACTTAGCGCCAGAACATATAAAGAACATTCATAGAGAATGATCCATTACGGTTGTGGTCGCTCATGGCAGTTCGCCGCTTTTGCGGCGTAGGGAGGCACTCTGTGCGCAACTTTTTGAATTACCTCCAAAACCGAGGAATGCGTGCGGAACTAAAACGGATTCTTCCCTTAGAGTTATAAAGCAGGTGAGCATGGAGGTGGTTTATGGGGCGGCAGATGATGGCATTGCAACGAAATGCATCCGAAACATCGGCAATACATCATCGGGCAGCAACCGTTTCCAGCTTTGCCCCGGATTGGATGCAAGATAAGCGACCATCCCTTCTGATCATCGGGCGCAATGCAGTACAGCCCCGGCTACGCGCCATGGCGGAAGCCGCTGGCGCGCGGTGCATTGGATGCATGACCGAAAAGGAAGCGATCATGCGGTTGCCGCGCATCGTCGATGTGGATGTAGTGGCCATCGATTGCGCGCATCCCGATGGCGCCTTACCCGGTTTGCTTCCTTCGGTGGTGGCGCTGGTTCGTGACAACCGTGCCGCACTCGTGATCGCGACAAACGCCCATACGCTCGATGCCGCCTTTGCAGACCTCGGATTCTGCACACCGATAGAGGCGGCCGTGCAGTGGATGTTCGATCCGGTCGAAACGGATTGGGAGTCCGCGCTAGGCCAGGCGGTACATCGCACGGGTGTTTCGCCCAGCTTGCAGGATAGCGGGAAGGAACGCGATCACGCGCAACTCCAGAAGCTGAGCGAAGAAGTGGAGCAACTGGCGCGCAGGCTCGACAAGCTCCGCTACAATGGCGGAGGCGCTGAAAACGACGACATGCGCGACAGCGCACAAGACGCGCTACCCCATCATCGTTCCGGCAAACCGGTAGCGACCATGCACTCCGGTCGAGAATGGCCCTTGCAATCGGCAGGGCGGAACATGCCGCTGCGCGATCAGGACGATACCCTGACCGCTGCAACCGTCCGCGCACTGTTACGATCGCGGCGTTTGCGCGATGAGTTTTTCGGGGAGGAGCTGTTTGCCGATCCGGCGTGGGATATGATGCTGGACCTGATGGCAGCGCGCCTGTCGGGAGAGCGCGTGTCCGTATCCAGCCTGTGCATTGCCTCCGCCGTTCCGCCAACGACCGCGCTGCGATGGATACGCCACCTGACCGATCGCGGCATCGTCGAACGTCGCCCGGATCCGCATGACGGCCGGCGGGTGTTCATTGCTTTATCAGACCAATCTGCAAGCGCGATACATCGTTGGTATTCCACTACACGCAGCCTGACGCGCGAGGGGTTGGACTAAACACCCAAAGAGCGCGCCGAGGCTGTTTTCGAAGGAGGATTACGAAATCAGTCGATCATATGTTATCAGGAATGTTCCCGGATAGCGGTCAATGTGGCTTGACCTTTGACCAAAACGACCTAGATGTCCGATCCACCCTGAAAAGGGGGCGATTAGCTCAGTTGGTAGAGCGTCTCGTTTACACCGAGAATGTCGGCGGTTCGAGCCCGTCATCGCCCACCACCTCCCCATATCCTGCCTAATCTCTCATCAACTGCAAAGATGAGCCTGCCGCGCGCTTGTGGTCAGGCACCCACTATGCGTTGGTAAAGGTCGATATAGGCGTCCGCCATGCGCTCGATCGAAAAGCGGTCGGCCACGGTTTTGCGGACCTGAGCACGGTCGATCTCATCCAGACGATCGATTGCCCGGAGCGCACTGTGGATGTCATCGACGAGGAAGCCGTTGACACCATGCTCGATCAATTCGGGCATGGAACCCCGGTTCGTGGCGATGACGGGTGTGCCTGATGCCATCGCTTCGATGACGGATAGTCCGAAAGGCTCGTCGAAATTGATCAGGTGGAGCAGCGCCTGTGCCGAACCGAGCGCCATTCTGCGCGCCTCCCCTCCGACGGCGCCATGATAGCGGATAGCATCGCCATCGATTGCAGGGACGATCTCCCGTTCATAATAGCCATCGTCCTGAACGATGCCATAGAGGTCGAGTGATCGCTTTGCCGATTGGGCGACGGTTATGGCTTCCCGGGCGCCCTTGTCAGGATGAATGCGCCCGAAAAACAGCAGGCCGCTGCCCCCGTCAGGATTGAAGGTGAAATCGTCGATCGGGATGCCGTGGTGGATCGTGGCGGCGTATCGCAAGTCCGGGTGACGGTCCGCATCGCTTATCGCGACATAGTGAACGCGATGCTGGAAAGGCGCATACATCGGCAGAATGCGGTCAGAAGAAAAGCCATGAATGGTCGTGACGATAGGCGTATCGACAAGTCCGGAAAAAGCATGGGCGGGGAAATCGGCCTGATTGTGGATGAGGTCGAACTTACCGGCCTGCTCGAACAGGTGCGCGAGATGGCGAAATTCCCATACCTTGGCATCGATCGCCGGATCCTCGGAATAGGGCGCGGGGACCACGCCATCCAGCTTTGCGGAAGTGATGCTGTCTTGGGTTGCGAACAAGGTGACATCCACGTCGCGGGCAACGAGTGCCTCGGTCAGAAGGCTCGTCACCAGTTCCCAGGGCCCATAATGCCGCGGGGGTGTTCGCCAGGCGATGGGCGCAAGCATTGCGATCTTCATGTCAGTCATCCCGTTCGAGGCGCAGGACCAGTCCTTCATCCCCGTGGAGCGTCCCGTCCATCGGGTGGGAGGGTAATGTGGAAGCCAGCACCTCCGCGATGCGGACGCCGACGGGCAACAGCAGTTGTCGGGGTTCGGCACAAAGGTTGAGAGCGATCAACAGGCGGTCATCGTCATGCCAGCGCTCATAGGCCAGCACGTCGCTATCACCAACCGCCATCGCAAAGCCGCCGATTGCCAGCGCTCGCGTGACCCGGCGCAATGCGGTCAAGGCGCGGTAGAGCGCCAGCATTGAATCTGAATCGGCCAATTGCGCGTCCACATTGCGCACCGGCCAGTCGGCGTTGAGTGGCAACCAGGGCTTGCCGGTCGTGAAGCCTGCGTTGGCGGACGCGTCCCACGGCATCGGCGTGCGCGACCTATCGCGCCCGATATCGAGCGTCGGCTGTCGCCAATGCTGGGGATCGCGGATGCGGTCCGGGGGGATATCGACGGGACCGATGCCGATTTCATCGCCCTGATAAAGCGTCGGCGTGCCGCGCAATGTGAGGAGCAGCATGGCCGCAACGCGCGCCTGCGCCTCGCCGATGCGCGCGGAGATACGGGGCGCGTCGTGGCTGCCGATGACCCAGTTGGGCCAGCCGAAGGGCGGCAACGACGCCTCATAATCGGCAATGATGCGGTTCAGCGTCGCGGCGTTCCAGTCATTCTCGATCAACTGAAAGTTGAAAGGCAGATGCACCTGCGGACGATCCGGCGCTCCATACCAGCGGGCATGGCGGTCGTTGGGGAGGAAAATCTCGCCGATCAGGACACGCTCGCCATAGCCGTCGGCAAGCGCGCGCATATCGGCGGCAATGGCGTGGGCTTCGGGCTGGTCCGTGGAATAACGCTGGATCAGCTTGTCGCGCTCAGTCTGGGCGGGCGTCCAGTGGGGGTTGGGGGGATTGTCGGGCAGTCCCTCAGCCTTGACGATGTGCCAGAGCACGTCGATGCGGAAGCCATCGACGCCGCGATCCATCCAGAACCGGAGCACATCCATCATCGCATCGCGCAGCGCCGGGTTGCGCCAGTTGAGGTCGGGTTGCTCCTTCAGGAAGGCGTGGAGATAATATTGGCCGGTTCGCGCATCCCATTCCCAAGCCGATCCGCCAAAATCGCTGATCCAGTTGTTCGGTGGTCCACCGCCCGGCGCAGGATCGCGCCAGATGTACCAGTCGCGCTTGGGATCGTCCCGCGATGAGCGGCTGGCAAGGAACCAGGGGTGCTGGTCGGAGCTATGGTTCGGCACAAAGTCGAGAATGAGTTTCAACCCGCGTGCATGGGCTGCGGCCAGCAGGCTGTCGAACGCGGCAAGGTCACCGAACATCGGGTCGATGCCGCAATAGTCGGCCACGTCATATCCGAAATCCGCCATGGGTGAGGGAAAGACGGGCGATAGCCAGATGGCGTCCACGCCCAACGCCGCGATGTAATCGAGGCGCGCCAAAACACCCGCAAGGTCGCCGATGCCATCCCCGTCGCTGTCCTGAAACGAGCGCGGATAGACCTGATAGATTACGCCGCTTTCCCACCATGGATGGTGCGCGACCGCACCTGATAAGGCGGGTGATGACATGAGCGGGTCCGATCTGTGACAGATAGTTGCTCGCTCAACGATCGGCAGGCGCGGTCGTTGCAACGGGAAGTCAAAGCGTACAGCTAGATACGATTTGATACACTTAATCCGTTGCCACTGGATTGCCGCGCGCCTTTGCGGCGGCTAGGCAGTCGCGCAATGCCCCCCGCATCGACTTCTTATACCACCCCCGCAACGCGACGCCGGATCACGGCCCTCGCGCTGACGCTGCTGGTGCATCTCCTGCTGCTGTTCCTGCTGCTCAATCTGGGGCCAGCGTCGATCCGGAAAAAGCTGGAGGATCGGATGCCGGTCACGTTCACGTTGATGCCGGAGCCGGAGGCGGGGCCGAAGACCGCACCCAATCCGGTAAAGTCGAAGAATAAGAGCAGTGAGGACGCGCCGCCGGTGCCCGCCACCGTCCGCCCCCCCGCTGCGGTGGTAGAAAAGACGCCGCCGACGCCGGACCTGCCCTTCATCAAGATGAGCCGACAGGATTACGCAGCGGCAGACATCGGCAACAAGCCATCGACACAGGGCGGCGGGGCTTCCGCCGGAGCGGGCAGCGGCAAGAGCAGCAGCTCGACTTATGGTCCCGGTGAAGGTCCCGGCGGCGAACCGCTGTTCGAAGCCGACTGGTACAGACGGCCCACCAATGCCGAACTCGCAACCTATCTGCCGTCCAACGCGCCGCGCACGGGTTGGGGGCTGGTGGCGTGCAAGACGGTGGAGAATTTCCATGTCGAAAACTGCCAGTCGCTGGGGGAATCGCCGCTCGGTTCCGGCTTTGCGCGGGCGGTGCGGCAGGCGGCGTGGCAGTTTCTCGTTCGTCCGCCGCGTATCGGGGGCAAATCGCAAGTCGGGGCGTGGGTGCGTATCCGGATCGACTATACCGAAAGCGGTGCCGCGCCCTGAGCCTTCACTTTGCTCGTATCGCGGCGTTGAGTTTCTGCGCGGCCTGTTGCGGGGTCAACTTGTCCGAGTCGCGGTCCACGGCATAGTTGGCGTTCTGCATCATCTCGACCGGGATACTGTCGATGAGCGGGCGGACAGCCTTGGCGAAGGTGTCATCCTTGGCGCGGCGCGGAGATAACAGGAGCAGCGCGTCATAGCGGGCGATGGCCCCTTTGGGATCGCTGAGCACGGTCAGCTTGTCGGCGGCGATGCGACCATCGGAGGAAAAGGCCGATATGACATCGACGGTTCCGCTTTGCAGGGCGCGATACATGAAGGTCGGGCTGAAGGCGCGCGATTGGGCAAACGCCATCGGGTAAGCCGCCTTGACCGATTGCCATTCGGGCCGCTCCAGAAATTCCAGGTCGGAGCCGAGGCGAAGCTGCGGGGAGGCTTGGGCCAAGTCGGCCAGCGTTGCGATCCGGCGCTGGCGCGCATCGGCGCTGCGCATGGCGAAGACATAGGCATTTTCGAAACCCAACGATCCGAGGACATGCGCGCCACTGGTCCGTTGCATCCATGTGTCGATGGCCGGGATCATTTTGGCGGGTGGGAGGATGTCGGTTCGCTTCATTTCATTGGCCCAGAGCGTTCCGGCATAATCGACATAGACGTCGATATCGCCGCTCGCCAGCGACCGGTAGATGACGGCGGAGCCAAGCCCTTCGCGATAGCGCACGGTGTAGCCCGCTGCCTCCAGCCGCGATCCGATCAAGCGCGCAAGGATATACTGCTCGGAGAAGTTCTTGGCACCGATGGTCACGACTTGTCGGGGGGCGGCGTGCAGGAGGGGCAGGCAGGATAAGCCGACACCTGAAAACACAATTGCGAGGGCCAGCCAGCTTTGGCGAGGCTTGCGCTGGCGGATGCCGCGTTCGGCCCAGGCGAGTAGCATATCGGTGGCGAGCGCCAGTCCGGCGGCGGCGGCGCAGCCTTTCAGCACCAGCGCCCAGTTCTGCGTCTGCAACCCTGCGAAGATCGGATCGCCTAGGCTGGGTTGGCCAACCGTAGTGGACAGCGTCGCCGCGCCGATGGTCCAGACGGCCGCTGTCCTGATCCCCGCCATCAGCACCGGGGCGACGAGCGGCAGTTCGACCAACCGCAGCTTCTGCCCTGCCGACATGCCGACGCCATCGGCAGCTTCCAGCACGGCGGGATCGAGGTTCGCCAGCCCTGTCACGCCGTTCCGCAGGATCGGGAGGACAGCGTAGAGGGCGAGGGCCAGCAGGGCGGGCAGAAAGCCGAGCGCCGGGATACCGCCGCCGACCCATCCCGACAGCCACAAGAGGATTGGGTAGAACAAGGCCAGCAGCGCCAGTGCGGGGATGGTCTGCACCAGACTGGCAGCACCCAGAGCGATTTGCGCGACGCGGGCGTTGCGCGCAGCCCAGAGGGTCAACGGCAAGGCGATCAGCAGGCCGAGCAGCAAGGCGGCGGCGGCGAGTTGCACATGCGCGGCCAGAGGCGCGAGCAGATCGGTCATGCGCCGAGGGCCGCCAGCCGGCGGGCATGGTCGCGCGGCACAGCCAATAGCGCATCGGCGGCGGCTCCGCCCTTCCCGGCCAGCAGGTCGGCGGGGGTGCCATCGGCGACGATCCGGCCCGCCTCCATCACCATGATGCGGTCGGCGAGCAGTAGCGCTTCGGCCATGTCATGCGTCACCATGACGGTGGTGAGGCGCAGCCGGTCATGCAGGGAGCGCACCTGCTTGCCCAGAGCGTCGCGGGTCACTGGATCGAGGGCGCCGAAGGGTTCGTCCATCAACAGGACATGCGGTTCGGTCGCCAGAGCGCGGGCCACGCCGACGCGCTGCCGCTGTCCGCCCGAAAGCTGATCGGGCATCCGCGATCCGATGTCTTCGGGCAAGTCGACGAGGGTCAGCAGTTCAATAAGTCGACACGCGAAAAACGATTCACCGGCGATCCGTAAGCCGATGCCGATGTTCTGGGCGACCGTCATATGCGGGAAAAGTCCAATATTTTGAAATACATAGCCTATTTTTCGGCGCAGTTCGACGGCGGAACCCTCCAACACGGATCGGCCGTCCAACTGAACGACGCCGCTGTCTGGTTGGACCAGTCGGTTGATCGACCGCAGCAAGGTGGACTTGCCCGAACCCGATGCGCCGACCAAGGCAACGAAGCTGCCGCCGTCGATGGTGACGCGCACATCGTCCAGCGCCAGAACATCGCCGAAGCGCAATGTCACATCGGTGAGGTGGATCGATGGACCGGATTCCCGCGGCATGTGGCTATCGCAGAAGGATCGGCACGATCCTGCCCCTAATCCATCAACGCCAGAAGTTCCGGCACCGGTACGAACGCGAACGCGACCGAGCTGTCCGCTACGCCATAGGGCATGAAGATATTGCCGCCATGCTTCATCGCGCCGCAGGTGTAGACGACGTTGGGCACATAGCCTTCGCGTTCGCCTTCCCCTGCACCCAATATCGGTGCGCGCGTCCGGCGCAGGACGATGGAGGGGTCTTCCTTGTCCAGCAGCACGGCGCCGATGGCATATTCGCGCATCGCGCCGACGCCATGCGTCAACAGCAGCCAGCCTTCGTCCAGTTCGATAGGCGCGCCGCAATTGCCGATCTGCACCAGTTCCCAGGGATAGAGGGGCGTCAGAATCTTTTCGCCTTCGTCCCAATGGGTCAGCGTGTCGGACTTGATGAGATAGAGATTCTCCCCATCCTGTCGTCCGATCATCATATATTTCCCGCCGACCTTGCGCGGAAAAAGCGCCATGCCCTTGTTGCGCGCGGCACTGCCCGTGAGCGGGACCATGTCGAAGCGCCGGAAGTCGCGGGTGCGCAGCATTTCGGACTGGATCACATGACCGTTATACGCGGTATAGGTGCCCAGCCATTCGACCATGCCGTCATCATGATGGAACTGCACCAGGCGAAGATCCTCCAGACCGTTGGCCTGCGCGGCGGTGATCGGGAACAGCACCGTGCCGGATACCGTACTGTCGGGATGGCGGAATACGGACACCACCCCCTCCTGCTTCACATCCTCGGCACCATAAGCGTCGGCGGCGGTGGCGAAAGGCGGTTGGTGCGCGAGTTGCAATTCGCCATCGGTGGTAATGACGCCTTCGCGGAACGCCACGGAACTGATGTGACCTTCACCCACGGCGCGCAGCGATAATATGATGCGGCAGCTTCCCTTGGCCATGCCGCTCTGATCATAATGCAACACCACGCTGGGGTTCATCAATGCGGCAGCGGCGTAGCTATATTCGTGGCAGAAATAAGCCCCGATCAGCAAGCGCCGTTCTTCGGACAGAGCGCTGTCGTCCAGATCGAGCTGCGCGCGAATTTCTTCGTAGCGGGTCCGAAACACCCGGCGCGTCTGCCAATGCCGCGCTTCGAAATCGCGCAGAACGTGCGCCAGTTGCTCGGTAACGACCTCTTCGCTGAACCCGATAACTTCGGTCGCTATGCGCTGGGACCGGCTAGGCCCCCCCTTGGTGCTTTGCCAACCCAGATGAAACGGCCGCACAACAACACGGGTGGCGTCCGCATAAAGACGCAGCGGCAAAGTATGACATTCGAGCAAAAGAGATTATCCATTGTCAGGCGGGGATGATCTCATCCCCAAAGGCCGCCCCTATTGCCATGTTTGCCTGTCGTTGGGAAATCCTGTTCATCGCGCAGGAGGACAATTGCAGCGCAAGCAGCGATTCCGCGCCCTGGTTCCGGTTGACGCCCGTGGGGGTCAAGCCGTCATAGCAACCGCCGTCGCTGCGTGTAGCCAAGGGTAAGGACAGGTCGTTGTCGCCCAGATACCAGCGATAGGCCATCTGCGCATATTCCAGCCAGCGGCTATCGGGATCGATAGCGAACGCAGCGTCTGCCGCGTCGATCATCGCCTGCGCCTCCAGCGGTTGCTGATCGAAGGGCAAGGGCGGCGCATAGGGCGTGCCGAAGCTTTCCGAACCGACAGCACGGAAGTGACCCGCCGGTGCCGTTTGCTGCTTCGTGATCCAATCCAGCGTGTCGAGACCGCACTGAATGAAAGCCGCGTTGTCCAACATGGCACCTGCACGGAGCAAGGCCTCGGGCAAGCGGGGATTGTCATACGCAAGGACTGTTTCGAACCATACCCAGGCAGGGCGACGCGCTTCGGCAATCAGCAGGAGCAGATGGTTGCCGAAATCTTCCAGCGCGCCCTTCGCTTCGACATGATCGGCTTCGACTTCCAGCATGGCACTGGCACCGAGCATCACGAAGGCCTGCGCGCGCGGCGACGTGACGCTGCGCATGGGGACAATCGCAGTGTTGAACAGATGCCGCGCCCATTCGCGATGCTTGGGGAGCGGGGCATCGCGGGCGGTGACGCCCAGCGCCCACATGGCCCGTCCACTGCTGTCTTCCGAGCCTTCGTCTTCGCACCAGCTCCGGTCGAAGGCCATAAAGTTGCGGAAACGGCCCTTATCGGGATTCCAGGCATGCTGCACGAAGGCTGCGTAGGTGCTGATCCAGCGGTCGCGCAGTTCCTCGTCCATCGCAGGCACTTGGGTCATCAACAACAGCGCGCGGGCATTATCGTCGATGCAATAGCCGTGGCGACGGTCGGGGACCGAGAGGATGCCGTGCTGGAAAATGCCGGTACTGTCGCTCATGCGCAGGACCGCCGACAGATCGGGCTCCAATATTACCTGCTTGCGGCGCATTGGCAGCTTGGCGGGTGCCGTGGCGTCCGACCCGACCAGCAGATCGCCGACGCGACGGGCCAGTTCGCGCCACAGCATGTTGCGTCCCCGGGCATAGGCCCGCTGACCATAAGCTTCGCGAGCCGCGTCGTCGGTAAGCAGGCCAATGATTGCCTCCGCCATCGCGGCGCTGTCGCGGAACGGCACGAGGATACCATGATCCGCATCGAGTATCTCGGTGGCATGGACATAGGGGGTCGAAACCACTGCTTTGCCCATGCTTACTGCATAGCTCAACGTACCAGATGTGACCTGCGCAGGGTTAGTGTAAGGCGTCACATAGACGTCGGCAGCCTGCAACTGATCGAGAAGCTCTTCTTGCTCCTGATAAGCATCCACCCATTGCACATGGTCCGCCACGCCGAGGCTGTGCGTTAGCGCAATAAGGTCTTCGCGCAGCTTTTCACCCTGTTCCCGAATGAGGTTGGGGTGAGTCGCGCCGACGACCACATACAGTGCCCCGGGGCATTGCGCGACGATGGCGGGCATCGCCTCGATCATATGCTGAATGCCTTTGTCAGGCGCGAGCAGGCCGAAGGTCAGAATGACCTGACGACCGGCCCAGCCAAATTGTGGCTTCATGCTGTCTGCATCGACGCGCGGGCGATCCGGCACGCCATGCGGGATCATACTGATGCGATGATCGGCAACGCCATAAACGCGCTGCAAGAGGCTCCGGCCCAGTTCCGACATCACGATGATGTCACGCGAGCGCGCCAGCAACTGATCCATCACGCGCCGCTCATGAGCGTTCGGATTTTTAAGGATCGTGTGAAAAGTCGTGACGAGCGGCAACCGCGTGCGCGCCAATAGATGCAGGATCAGCTCTCCTGCCGATCCGCCGAAAATACCAAATTCATGCTGGAGCCAGATCGCCTCCGCGCCGCTTTCCTCGATATGCAGGGCGGCGCGGGCGTAGGACCGGGAATCCTTGTCATCGATGAGGTAGATGTCATCGGGATATTCGACCTCTGCCCGGCCGTCATCCATGGCGTAATGGTCTATCTTGATATCCGGAAACTGCCCGAACAAGGCATCGCGACAATGATTCGTGAAGGTGGCCATTCCACAACGGCGCGGCATCGCATTACCAATAAGCGCCACATGCGTCGGCGTCGCGCGCGCGAAACGCGCGTCGAATGACATCTCGTTCATCGGCCGTCCTCAAAAAAGGGGGTGCAGAGCTGTCGAAAGCCGCATCTGCACAATGTCACAACGACCGTATGGAAGCAAAGTTTCATGTTGCATCGCAACAAAGAAATTATTTAATGTTCTGCGCCTACTAAAGGCATTTTAAGACCGAATATCGTGCGAATTATATCGCAGACATTATGTTCTGGCCCGCCATTTTCCGTTCATAGGCGCGTTGAAGCGAACGATGGACGAGCGCGACGCAGATATCGGCGGCGGTTTCCGCGCGCTTCTGCTCTTCGATCGCGCGACGTTGATAATATTGAAGATCGGCATCACTGGCCACGACGTGTCTCCTATCAGGATTCGCCGAGGAATATATCACGCAAAAACAAGGCCAGCTTTGACCTGTATCAAGGCGGCTATTAAATTTTCGATGGTAGAATTAGGTCGGACAGATCAGAATTTGAAGATCGTGCCGAGATACAAGGCCTGCGCATCCTGACGGTCGTCCGTGACCGGCGCCAAGCGATTTGCGCGCCCGTTATAGCGAACGCCCGCGGTCACATTCACGTTGCGCGACAGGGAATAGGAGCTGCCGACATCGACAGAGTAGTTCTTTTCCGCGCCCAGCGTTACCGCCGTCGTGCCGACTTCGTTCTTGTCGTCGATCAACACATTGGTGCTGAACCGCTGCTTCTTCTTGCCCTGATCGAGCGAGAAGTTGCGCGCTGCAGACGGCGTTTCCATCGGAATGGGATCGAGCGCCTTGCGACCGACCGAGTCGGGCAACGCAAATTTGCGCCAGCCGCGCGACACGTTCAGATTGAACGCAACCGGCGTAATGCCAACCGACGGCAAGGTACGGTCGGTCCGTACCGGCAGATCGTCGTCAGCGCGCACCAATACGGTGATGGAACGGCGACCGCTCATCGAACCGCTGGACGGCGTGAAACGGAAGCTCTTGCCGCTGCCGTTCATCACGGCGCTGGCATAAGCGGCTGACAAGCGCGGGTCTTTGGTGGCGGGGGTAAAGGAACCGATGCTACCCAGGCTGCCCAGGGACACAGGGTTAAGGTTGCGCGCAGCGATCAGATCGGATGCCGCGCCCATCGCAGGGGACAGGGCAATGGTGACGCCAGCGACCGCTGCGCCCATCCAACCCAGATATCCACCCTTGCTCACCATGACCCTAAACGACTCTTCCGCCCCGAGAAATTCTTGAATACCGACATAACACTTCAGAAACGGAAATGGCTAGGGTCGGGAGTCGTTTTATACCCTGCTGTTGCACAGTTCACACAGATTCCCGTTTCTTAGAGCCACCGCAGCAATCGAACCACCCTATTCCTTTGGCGGTCGACACACAAACGGAGGCTTGCTCCACGCCCTATCTTCCCTATAGATGCCGCGAATGCTCCAGAATTTATACAGGACAAGGCTTATGCGCCCTCTTTCGGCCCGCTTGCGTGCAACGGCTATTGTATTGATGGCGGCGCTGCCGCTGGCCGCCTGTGGCGGTGGATCGAAGGATCGCCCGAAGGCCGATCTGGCCGCCGCCAAGATCACCACCATTGGCGTCAACAGCTATTTGTGGCGTGCGAGCCTGGAAACACTGTCGTTCATGCCGCTGGTGCAGACCGATTCGAACGGCGGCGTCATCGTGACCGACTGGTACGCGAACCCCAATTCGCCGAGCGAACGCATGAAGCTGACCGTGACGATTCTGGACCAGGATCTGCGCGCCGATGCCCTGCGCGTTGCGGGTAGCCGTCAGGTCAATCAGGGTGGCCAGTGGGTCGATGCGCCGTTGCAGGCCGCCACGGTCCAGAAGCTGGAGGAAATCATCCTCACCAAGGCCCGCGATCTTCGCCGCATGGCGATCACCAGCCAATAACCCCCATCCGACGGGCGCGCCAAAGGTCGCCCGCCGCAGGAGCTGACAATGCAAAGACGCTTCAACCCGCTTGAGGCGGATGCCCGCTGGCAGGCCGTCTGGGACGAACGGCAGAGTTTCCGCGCGGACGACACGTCCACAAAGCCACGCAGCTATGTGCTGGAGATGTTCCCCTATCCTTCCGGCCGTATCCATATCGGCCATGTGCGCAATTATTCGATGGGCGACGTGCTGGCGCGTTTCCGGCGGATGACGGGGCACGAAGTGCTGCACCCGATGGGCTGGGACGCCTTCGGCATGCCTGCCGAAAACGCCGCGATGGAAAAGAAGGTGCATCCGGGGGACTGGACGCGATCCAATATCGCGGCGATGCGCGCGCAGTTGAAGAAACTGGGTTTTGCGCTGGACTGGAGCCGTGAACTGGCGACATGCGAACCCGATTATTACGGGCATGAGCAGGCGCTGTTCCTCGACCTGTATGCAGCCGGTCTGGTCTATCGCAAGGAAAGCGCCGTAAACTGGGATCCGGTCGACATGACCGTGCTGGCGAACGAGCAAGTCATCGACGGCAAGGGCTGGCGATCCGGCGCGCCGGTCGAGAAGCGCAAGCTGAGCCAGTGGTTCCTCAAGATCACCGACTTTGCCGATGAGCTGCTCGACGGTCTGGGGACGCTGGACCAGTGGCCCGACAAGGTGCGGTTGATGCAGGAAAACTGGATCGGCAAGTCGGTCGGCCTGCAATTCAGCTTCGCGCTCGACAAGGCCGTGGCGGGGATCGAGCGGCTGGAGGTGTTCTCCACCCGGCCCGACACGATTTTCGGTGCGAGCTTTGCGGCGATTGCCGCCGATCATCCGATCGCGCTGGCACTGGCGAAGGACGACGCGAATCTTGCCGCCTTTGCCGATCAGTGCCGCAAGTCCGGCACGGCAGCGGCAGACATTGAAACGCAGGAGAAGCTGGGCTTCGACACCGGGCTTTCGGTGGTGCACCCGCTCGACCCGGCGATCACGTTGCCGCTGTTCGTCGCGAATTTCGTGCTGATGGATTATGGCACGGGCGCAGTGATGGGCGTGCCTGCGCATGACCAGCGCGATCTGGATTTCGCGCGGAAATATATGCTGCCGGTGCCGCGTGTCGTCGGTGACGCGAACGAACCTATTCACGACGAAGCCTATACGGGTCCGGGTGCATTGGTGAACAGCCGCTTCCTGGACGGCATGGGGATCGAGGACGCCAAGGCCGCTGTCATCGCCCGCGCCGAAGAGGGCGGCTGGGGCAAAGGCACGACCGTCTGGCGGCTGCGCGACTGGGGCGTTTCGCGCCAGCGTTACTGGGGAACGCCGATCCCGATCATCCATTGCGAAGATTGCGGGCCGGTTGGCGTGCCCAAGGATCAGTTGCCGATCGTCCTCCCCGAAGACATCACCTTCGACATTCCCGGCAATCCGCTGGACCGGCATCCGACGTGGAAGCATGTCGACTGTCCTAAATGCGGCAAGCCCGCGCGGCGCGAGACCGACACGCTCGATACCTTCGTCGATTCAAGCTGGTACTTCATTCGCTTTGCCAGCCAGCCCAAGGACAAGCCGTTCGACAAGGCGGAGGCCGAACGCTGGCTGCCGGTCGGTCAGTATATCGGTGGGGTGGAACATGCGATCCTGCATCTGCTCTACGCGCGTTTCTGGACGCGGGCGCTCAAGCATATCGGCGCGCTGGATATTGCCGAGCCGTTCACTGGCCTGTTCACGCAGGGGATGGTGACGCATGAGACGTACAAGGCGTATAAAACAGACAACATTAATTGGGACGCCCCTGAAACCACGCTTGGTAAGGGCGGTGATACGTTCGTAGTGGAAACAAAATGGCTGTCTCCTGCGGAAGTTGAGAACCGTGGTGGCCAGCTAGTAGAAATTTCGACCGGGAAGCCCGTAACCGTGGGCCGCGTCGAGAAGATGTCGAAGTCGAAGAAGAATGTCGTCGATCCCGACGACATCATCGAGCAATATGGCGCGGATGCGGTGCGCTGGTTCATGCTGTCCGACAGCCCGCCGGAGCGCGATTTGCCGTGGACGGACAGCGGGATCGAAGGATCGTGGCGCTTCGTCAATCGCCTGTGGCGGCTGTTCGGGCAGATCGATGCCGCTGCCGAAGGGCAGGACAAGGTACTGGATCGTAAGCTACACCAGACCATCGATGGCGTGGCGCGCGATATCGAGGCGCTGTCGTTCAACAAGGCCGTCGCCAAGATCTATGAACTGACCAATGCGGTCGAAAAGGCTGCGCCGTCGGCATCGCGTTCGACCGCCATCCGCACGCTGGCGCTGCTGGTCGCGCCGATGACGCCGCATCTGGCGGAGGAAGCGTGGGCGGACATGAACGGCGAAGGCCTGATTGCGGACGCCGCATGGCCTGCCGTCGATCCCGCCCTGCTGGTCGAGGATGAAGTGACCATCGCTTGTCAGGTGATGGGCAAGCTGCGCGACACGATCACGGTTGCCAAGGGTACGCCCAAGGACGAGTTGGAGCGGCTGGCGATGGCTGCGCCCAATGTGATCCGCACGCTGGACGGGGCGACGCCGAAGAAAGTAATTGTGGTGCCCGATCGTTTGGTCAATCTGGTTATCTGATTTCCGTTCGGGCTGAGCCTGTCGAAGCCCCGCACTTTCGACCAAACAAAGAACTGCCCTTCGACAAGCTCAGGGCGAACGGCTAGAGAGTTTGTGATGAAGCGCATAGTTCTCCTTCTCGCCGCAACGGCCCTGCTCTCCGCCTGCGGGCTGCGCCCGCTCTATAGCGGGGGCAGCACCGGTCCGGTGGCGCAGGCGCTGGCCAATGTCGAAGTCGCGCCGATCGAAGGCAAGGCAGGATGGCTGGTGCGCAATGCGTTGCAGGATCGCCTGATCCACGGCGGGAGCGGTCCGCATTATCGCCTGGTGGTGAAGCTGGACGACAGCATCGAAGGCTTTGGCGTGCGCGCCGATGATGCGATCACTCGCGAACGGCGGACGTTGCGCGCGCGCTATCAACTGGTCGATGAAGCGACGGGTACGCAGATGGTCGATGCCTCCGCCGGATCGGATGCAGGCATCGATGTGACATCCAGCGAATATGCCACCATCGCGGCGGAAGACACCGCGCTGGAACGCCTGTCGCAGACCATCGCCGATCAGATCATTTCGCGGCTGGCCCTGTTCGCGGTGGAAAACCAGAAGGCGATCCAAGCCGCTTCGGCCCGTGAAGGCCAATAAGGGGCAGATCGAGCGGGCGCTGGATGCGCCGCCCGCCGATATCCGCCTCTTCTTTCTCTACGGTCCCGACGAGTCGGGGAGCATCGCGCTGGCCAAGCGGCTGGAACGCGCCATGGGTCCGGGGGCAGAGCGTATCGATCTGGACGGTGCGACGCTGAAAGCCGATCCGGCAAGGCTGGCCGATGAAGCTGCGTCCATATCCATGTTCGGCGACAAGCAATGGGTCCGCGTGACGCCGCTGGGCGACGAAGCGCTGCCCGCCATCGAAGCGCTGTTGCAGGCCCCGCATACCGGCAATCCAGTGGTCGCGATTGCCGGTGCGCTCAAGAACACGTCGAAGCTGGTCAAGCTGGCGCTCGATAACAAGGCGGTGATGGCGTGCATCAGCTATGTGCCGGAAGGGCGCGATGCCGATCAGATAGCCATCGGCATCGCCCGCGATCTGGGCTTGCGGTTGCCGCAGGAACTGGCGCGGCGGATAAGCGACCTGACAGGGGGCGACCGTGGGCTGATGGCCGGCGAGATCGAGAAGCTGGCGCTGTTTCTGGATGCTGCGCCCGACCATCCCGTCGAAGCGACCGCCGAAGCGTTGAACGCGCTTTCCGCCGAATCGGTCGAGGAGGACATCGGGCCGCTGGTGAATGCCGTGCTGGGCGGTGACCTCAAGGCCATGCATAGCGAACTGGCGAGCTTGCGCGTGATCGGCACGAATATGGGCAGCATTTTGCGTCCGTTGCAGAACCGGGCGATCCTGCTGGCGGTGATCCGTTCGGAATTCGACGCATCGGGGCGGCTGGACGCGGCGGTCGAAAGCGCGGGCAAATCGGTGTTCTGGAAGGACAAGGCCACGATCACACGGCAGGTAAAGCTGTGGGATGCCAATGGTATAGCGCGCGTCATCCAGCGGCTGGGCGCGGCCGAACGCGCCAGCCGGTCCAGCCGCAACGCTGGCGACATCATGGTCACGCACGAATTGCTGACCATCGCGCGGCAGGCGGCCCGAGAACGCGCAGGCTGAAGCGGAACCCCCGCCTCAACTGATCCGTTGGAGCGCCGAACATTGTGGCGTAGTGTCGCCGATAAATCACCCCAAGGTGTCGCCCATTTCCGTGACTGCTCATATCAATGCCATCGGCACCGCCGTTCCCGATCAGGACATTCATCAGGCCTTTATCGGCTGGGCGCGGGCGCAATTGCGCGATCCGCGGCAGGCCAAGCTGTTCGACCGCATGGCGCAGCGCAGCGGCATCGCGCATCGCTGGTCGGTGCTGCCGCAAGTAACGGGGTCGCCAGTCGATCCGGAAGGATTCTACGCCGATAGCTGGCCGACGACGGCGCAGCGCATGGGGATTTACAGCCGCGCCGCGCCCGATCTGGCGGCGCAGGCGGTGGATGCGCTGGCGGCGAAGGTGTCGCTGGACGGCATCACGCATCTGGTGCTGGCAAGTTGCACGGGCTTCACCGCGCCCGGTGTCGATCAGATATTGGCGCAGCGCCTTGATCTTTCGCCTTCGGTCGAGCGGCTGCTGGTGGGCTATATGGGGTGCTATGCAGCGGTGGCGGCGTTGCGGTCTGCGCGGCATATCGTGCGGTCGCAGGCCGATGCGCGGGTGCTGGTGGTGTGCGTGGAACTGAGCACATTGCATTTGCAGGCGGACAGCGAACTGGAGCCGCTGCTTGCCATGCTGCAATTCGGGGATGGCGCTGCGGCGGCGCTGGTCACGTCTGATCCGAGCGGCCTTGCCATCGGGCAGCCTTTTTCCACCAACCTGCCGGCGAGCGGCGATCTGATCCGCTGGGATCTGGGCGATCATGGATTTGCCATGCATCTGTCGGGTGAAGTCCCCGGCGCCATCGGTGCGGCACTGGCCGACCCGGCGATGCTGCCGGTTGCGCCCGAAACGGTCGATAGCTGGGCGGTGCATGCGGGGGGGCGCTCCATATTGGATGCGGTTACCCACGCGCTACACCTGTCCGACGATGCGCTGAACAACAGCCGTGCGGTGCTGGATGCCAATGGTAACATGTCTTCGGCGACGTTGATGTTCGTGCTGGCCCGGATACTTGAAGGGCCGCCGCCGACGCAGGGGCTGGCGCTGGCGTTCGGGCCGGGTCTTGCTGCCGAGGGGTTCCCCTTTACCGGCGTACAGCCGTGACACGCGACCTGTCCGTCCGCGCCCAGGAAGAGGAGCAGATGGACGCCGAGACGCTGTCGCCTGCCGTCTATGCCCAAGTGCTGGCGGGATTGGCGCGCGTGAATGTCGCCACGATTGCGGCGCGGCCTACGCTGGCGTTTCTCGACCGGGCGGGGCGCAAGCCGTTTCGATTGCTGGATGTCGGCTATGGCGATGGCGGGATGTTGCGCACGATCTGGCATTGGGTGCGCAAGCGCGGTGTCGCGTGCGAACTGGTGGGCATCGACCTCAACCCGCGTAGCGAAGCAGTGGCGCAGGTGCGGCATCCGGCGGGTGCGCGAATCGCGTATCGCACGGGCGACTATGCGGCGCTGGCGGACGAGCCGTGGGATTTCATCGTCTCCAGCCTCGTCACGCATCATATGAGCGACGCGCAGCGTGTCGATTTCCTGACATTCATGGAGCGGGTTGCGCGGCGGGGGTGGTTCGTGAACGACCTGCACCGGCATGGCTTTGCCTATCATGGCTATCCCCTGCTGGCGCGATTGCTGGGCGTGCATCGGATCGTGCGCGAGGATGGGCAGTTGTCGATCGCGCGGAGTTTCCGGCCCGCCGAATGGGACGCGATGCTGGCGACGGCGGGGCTGGGCGGCGTGGCGCAGGTCAAGCGGGTCTTTCCCTTTCGGCTGTGCGTCGAGCGACACAAGTGAGCCAGCCGCCGGTGATCGTCGGCGGCGGTCCGGCGGGGGCGGCGGCGGGGATTGCGCTGGCCCGAGCGGGGGTGAGGGCAACATTGCTCGAACGGCTCGACACGCCGGGAGATACAATCTGCGGCGGGTTTCTAAGCTGGCGGACGGTGGAGCGGATTGCGGGGCTGGGGATCGATCCGGATAGTCTGGGCGGTCATCGCGTGAGCGACGTCGCGCTGTATGTTGGCGGCAAGGAGCAGGGTGCGCCCCTGCCCGCCCCGGCGCTGGGCCTGTCACGGCAGCGGCTCGATAGCGTGCTGCTGGATGCGGCGCAGGGACGCGGGGTCGATGTGCGCCGTGGGCAGACAGTGCGTGCGCTGGGGGATGCCGATCTGACATTGGCGGATGGGGGTGTCGTGCCGTGGGACAGCCTGTTCCTCGCGACCGGCAAGTCCGACCTGCGCGGGGTATCGCGCCCTCGTGGTGGGACGGGGGGTGACCCGGAACTGGGGTTGCGCCTGCGTCTTGCGCCTTCGCCTGCTTTGACGCGGATGGTCGGCGGGCGGATCGAGCTGCATCTGTTCGACCGGGGGTATATCGGCCTCGTCATGCAGGAGGATGGCAGCGTCAATGCGTGCATGGCCGTGCGAAAGAGTCGGCTGGCCGATGCGGGCGGGACGCCTGCGCGCCTGTTTGCTCGGCTGGCGGACGAGATGCCTGCGCTGGCGGATCGCCTGGCCGATATGCCCGCCGATCCGCAGATCGATGCCATCGGCAACGTCCCCTATGGCTGGCGCGCGACCGATACACGGACAGGCCTGTTCCGGCTGGGCGATCAGGCGGCGGTGATTCCCTCGGTCGCGGGGGAAGGCGTCGGCATTGCGCTGGCGAGTGCGCAGAGTGCCGTTGCCCACTGGCTCTCGGACGGAGCCAAGGGTGCGCATGCGCATCAGCGCGCCTTTGCTCGCCATGTCGCGCGGCCCGTGGCGCTGGCGGGTCTGGTCAAAGGGCTGGGCAGTCGCCCTGCCCTCGCCCGCGCGTTGCTGGCCTTGCCGGGTGCGGCGCAGATCGTCGCGCGGCTGACGCGGGTGTGACTTGATCCGGTCACGTATGTCTCCCATATTCCACCCATGGAAAAACTGCATCTCACCGACGCCGAATGGCGCCAGCGCCTGTCCCCCGAACGCTATCATGTGCTGCGCGAAGGCGGCACCGAGCGGGCGTTTACCGGGCCGCTCAACGCCAACAAGGTCGATGGCGTCTATTATTGCGCCGGGTGCGGCACCGAATTGTTCGATGCAGGCGAAAAATATGACAGCGGGTCGGGCTGGCCCAGCTTTACCGCGCCGGTCGATGCCGACGCGGTCGAGGAAATCGTCGACACCAGCCACGGCATGCGCCGTGTCGAAATACGCTGCGCCAAGTGCGACGGGCATCTGGGGCATGTATTTCCCGATGGTCCCGGCGTCACCGGCATGCGCTATTGCATGAACAGTGCGTCGCTGGATTTCAAACCGCGCGATGAAACGTCAGAATAACGGCGTTCAGCCCTCATAAACGTGCCAACCGCTTGTAGGACACGCAGTTAATGCGTATCCGGCGAAGAACATGGCACGAGCGGGCAAGAGCAAAGCATCCTCCGGCGGGACATCCGCAAACGTGAAGCGATGGCTCATTCGTGGGCTGAAGGTCGGTGCGCTCGCGTCGGTCGCGGGGCTGATCGCGCTGGTGATCGCGGTCATCGTGGCGATGCAGTCGCTGCCCAACTACGAAGCGCTCAAATCCTCGCCCAATGGCCAGATGATCCGCGTCCATGCCGCCGATGGCAGCGTGATCGTGTCGCTGGGGCCGAGTTTCGGGCGCTGGCTGTCGTTCGATCAGATACCGGCGGTGATGACCGATGCGATGGTCTCGGTCGAGGACAAGCGGTTTTATAGCCATCCGGGCGTCGACCCCATCGGGCTGGCGCGCGCGGCGTGGTTTGCGGTGGAGAATCGCGGCACGAAGCGGCGGTTGCAGGGTGCGTCCACGATCACGCAGCAGGTGACGCGCAACATCTTCCTCAACAACAGCTACACCTGGGGCCGCAAGGTCCGCGAGATGATCCTGGCGATGGCGCTGGAGCGCAAATTCTCCAAGCGGCAGATATTGGAGCTGTATCTCAACAAGGTGTATTTCGGCGGCGGAGCTTATGGCGTGGATGCCGCCAGCCGCAAATTCTTCGGCCATCCCGGCACCGAGCTGTCGCTGCCCGAAGCGGCAATCATCGCGGGGCTGGTGAAAGCGCCGTCGAGCTATTCCCCCACCGCCGACGCCGAAGCCGCCATCGGGCGCGCGGGCGTGGTGCTGGACGTGATGCGCGAAAATGGCGCAATTACCGCCGTGCAGCGCGCCGACGCGAATCTGGCGGGCGTGAAGCTCGCGCCGGAAGCGCCACAGAACAGTGTGCGTTACTTCACCGACTGGGCGCTGCCGCAGCTCGATACGCTGATCGACGAGCCTGCCGAGCCGCTGGAAGTGTGGACGACCATCGACCTCAATATGCAGCACGCCGCGACCGCCGCGATCAAGGACAACACCCCGGCGGGGACGCAAGGCGCTCTGGTGTCGGTGGACCGCGACGGCGCGGTGCGCGCCATGGTGGGGGGCAATGATTATGTCACCTCCAACTATAATCGCGCGACGCAAGCGGTGCGCCAGCCGGGTTCCGCGTTCAAGCTGTTCGTCTATATGGCGGCGCTGGAGGCAGGCTATACCCCCGACACAGCGGTCAAGGACGAGCCGGTGGATATCGACGGATGGCAGCCGCGCAACAGCTCCGGCCGTTATTCGGGCGACATGGATATCCGCACCGCCTTTGCCTATTCGATCAACACCGTCGCGGCGAAGCTGGGCATGGAAGTGGGCTTTGCGACGATTGCCGACATGGCGCGCCGTTTTGGCATATCGACGCCGGTGAACACGCATCCCTCCATGGTACTGGGCACGTCCGACGTGCGCCTGATCGACATGACGCGGGCCTTTGCCTCTGTCGCGCGCAAGGGCGTGGCGGTGACTCCCTATGGCATTACCAAGGTGACGACCGCGGACGGGCGTATGCTCTATGAGCATGAAGACGACACCAGCCGCGTACTGGTCGCGCCGTGGGTCGCCGCGGGGATTACCGACCTGTTACAGACTGCCGTCAACACCGGCACCGGCAAGGCCGCGCAGATCGGCCGCCCGGTCGCGGGCAAGACCGGCACCACGAACAGCAACAAGGACGGCTGGTTCATGGGCTTTTCCAGCGGCATCACCACCGGCGTGTGGATGGGCCGCGACAATGCCCGCGCGGTCGGCGGATTGCAGGGCGGGCGGGCGCCTGCGCAAGCCTTTGCCCAATATATGAAAGTCGCAGTCGCCAAGCGCCCGGTCGAACAGTTCGAGACCGAAGTGACCTTGCCCGAATGGCAGTTGGAGCCGGACGAGGAATCCTATTTCGGGGAGCCGGACAACGGCATGTATGTCGACGAAAACGGCATGCCCGTGGAACGCGGCCGCACCGAAGCGCCCGTCGATCCCGAACCGCCAGTGGATGATAGCACGCAGGACGTAGTCGCGCCGCAGAAGATGGACCAGAACTGGATCGACAATGTGCTGGGCCGGGAACGTCCGGCGCGGGAGAGACCGAGGAATGTGCCGCCGCCGAATTAGTTAAGAGTTAATATCTGAATTATTTAAGACGTCATTATCTCAGCGTGATGCTCGTAATTACAAAGATGATATGAGTTCGACGGTGTAAATAAACAATACGATCGTCTAACAAGATTTGATCTAACCTTAGTTTATCTAAGATATCGACCTTTTGAAAGCTGATCCATGATTATTCGGTCCTGCCACCGCTGCCGCACATGTGGCCAAGGACACACACTGCGATTGGGTATGGGCCATGAAATTGCCCACATATATCGTTTTTCTTGCTTGGACTGCGGCGAAGAAATGGCTGTAACTCTTCATGTTGATTACGAGAGTATCTCAACGTGGGTAGAGGAAGTTGAGAATGCCGAGGCGATCAAAGAAGATAGAGACTGTAAGGTTCTTAATATTCATGCCAATTTTGTGATCCCTCAAGAGCAGCGCCATGAGGATTTAGCTTTCCCACACTTGCCTCTCATGGTTGCGATGGCCGAGAGGGGGGTGAAGGCTGGCAGCGTCATATCCGCCGAAGATACTAAATTGCGCTCGAACGAGCGTCCATATCGTCGCCCCGATTTCGATGCCGAGTGGAAGCTACTAAAAAAAGCATGGTCTTTGCATCGAAGAGGCAAACAGAAATTGTCGGATCGCCTAATAGAAGGGGCGAGTGCCGAATTTTATGCGAATGACCCACTTAAAGACATTCCTGATTGGATATGGCGGTTTGCTCTCTTTTCAACTGGAATTGACTACGAGCCAAGATTTCGTGCGGCAATGGACGTTATCAAAAAGCCTCTTCATGAAGGTAAATTGAACGATATCATCACTGACCTCCAAAGTTCAGCTAGCGAGAGAGGCGAGCAGTATCATTCTATAATTCGCGAATATTTTTCGTCTTGGTCAGAGTTTTCTCAGGTTCATTTCTCGGTTGGAAGCGGGATCGATACAACTCATTTGTCTGCTAAAACGTCGAATTTCGCATCTATTCAGATGTACTATGGAAATGCGTTCGAGATGTTTGGATCGATGATTGATATCTTAACGATGATCAACAACGTTCTCGCGGGGCGAAGATTCGATCAGCTATCCTCAATCTCGCTAGCTCAATATAGAGCTTCGGATAAAGGCAAGCGGTTCGATGCTCCGACAGAGAATAACGTGTTTGCAGACACCTGCTTCGAACGCGACAATCAACTCCGAAACGCATCTCATCACCGCGAACTACATTACGATCAAGCAACCGGCATGGTGTGTTACAACGTGGGGAAGGGAGGATCTGGCGGTTTGCGCGAAATGCCTTACGCTGAATATCTGACGAAATGCTCCCGCTTACATCATCAGATTATTGTGCTTCTCCGCATCCATCTTCTACTCTCAGAATTTGCAGACGCTACGTACCCTATCTAGAGCTAGAGCTTCGCTAAGGAGCCCCCCTCCCCCCTAAACCCCCACCCCATGCAACCCCGCGCCATGCGCTTTCAGCCATGCCCGCGCCGGCCTTGGGTCTTCGCCCAGCAGCCGCGTGTGGGCGGCGTGGAAGGCTGCGCTGTGGTCCATGTGGAGGAGGTGGGCGACTTCGTGGGCTATGGTGGCGCGGCGGACTTCGGGGGGGGTGAGGATCAGGCGCCAGTTGTAGCGGATCGCGCCGGAGGAGGCGCAACTGCCCCAGCGGGATTTGGGGTCGCCGATGCCGACGGTGGCGACGTGCAGGCCGTGCGCCTGTGCCAGTGCGCGGGTTTCGTCTTCCAGCACGCGCTTTGCCTCTGCGCGGAGCCAGCGCAATACGCGCGCGCCGACGGCATCGGGTGGGCCGCCGACGATCAGGCGGTCGTCCTGTCGCACCACGCGACGGGGGGCCTTGGCATCCCAGACGATCAGGGTGTCGCGCCCTTCCAGCAGGAAGGTGACGCCATCGGCCAGCGGCACCGTCTGCGGCGCGCGGGCCATCTGGTCGCGGACCCAGGCTTCATGGCCCTGCGCCCAGCCCAGCGCCTTGCGGATGCTGGCGCGCGCGGGGACCGAGAGGCGCAGCTCGCCACGGGTCGCGTCGAGCGTCAGGCGGTAATTGCGCGCGCGGGCGGAGCGGCGGATGCGGACCGCGACGCGCATACCGTCCACGGTGATCGCGGGATCAGATGTCCCGATCGACAATATGGTTTTCCAGATCGCCTGCCTCCACCTCTGCCACGGTCCAACCGCGCACCGATTCGCCTGCACGATGCACCGCTTCCCGGTCGCCGCTGATAAGATAGTGCCAGTCGGGCAGCGGCTGCCCGTCGCCGCGCAGGCGATAGGCGCACGTGCGGGGGAGCCAGGAGATTTCGTCGACCAGCTTCTCTGTCAGCCGCACGCAATCGGGGACGAAGGCGCGGCGACCGCGATAATTGCTGCACTGGCCGCTGTCCCGGTCGAGCAGACGACAAGCGACGTTGGTGGGGTAGATGTTCCCCGTGTCCTCATCCTCCACCTTGTGCAGACAGCATTTGCCGCAGCCATCGCAGAGCGCTTCCCATTCGGCCCGGTCGAGGGCGGCAAGCGGCTTTTCCCAGAAGGCTATTTCACCCATTGGTCGAGCGTTTTGACGATGGCGTCCGGCGTGCTGTCCGCGCCTTCGCCCACCGGGATCAGCGCGATGGGATCGCCGGTCGGGCCGAAGAGATAAGGGGTGCGGCTGTGACTGACGAGATAGTCCTTGCCGGTGCCTTCCCTGGTGTAGACGACGGCAAAATCCTTGGCGACCTTCGCAATCTGATCGGGCGTGCCGGTAAGGCCGATGAGGCGGGGGTGGAAAGCCGCGACGTAATTCTTGATGACGGGCACGGTGTCCCGCTGCGGATCGAGCGTGATGAAGATCGGCTGAATCCTTGCGGCGCGCTTGGGGTCCTGTTTTTCAAAGGCAGTGAACGCCTGCGTGATTTTCTGCAGGTCGACCGGGCAGACATCGGGGCAATAGGTGTAGCCGAAATAGACGAGGCGATATTTGCCCTTGAAGCTATCCCACGTCACGGCCTTGCCATCCTGATTCGTAAGGGTGAAGGGCGCGCCGATACGCGCGCCGGCAAGCGGCCCCTGCTGGGCGTTGCTGCCCCCGGCGGAGCAAGCGGAAAGCCCTGCAAAAGCGAGGCAGGCGATCAGGAGAGTTGCTTTGTTCATGGCGTAGCCAGCCATGCCCTGCTAGGTTGCATTTAGCAATTAAGAACAGGGCAGAGACATGAAACGGACGTTCCTTCGCACGGCACTTTCGGTTGCAGGGCGCAGCATGATGCTGGGCCTGCCCGCAGCCGCTTTATTGATGCCGGGCGTGGCGCAAGCACAGTTTTCCAACAGCTACAACTTTCTCAAAGCCGTGCGCGACCGCGATGGTGCCAAGGCAACCGAACTTCTGGAAAAGCCGGGCGGCACTGTGGTCAACACGCGCGATATCAAGAATGGCGAGACAGCGTTGCACATCGTGGTCGCACGGCGCGATGAGACCTGGCTTCAGTTTTTGCTGGCGAAGGGCGGCAAGCCTGACCTGACCAATGCAATGGGCGACACGCCATTAATGGCGGCAACGCAATTGCGCTGGATCGATGGCGCACGCGTGCTGCTGGCGAACGGGGCCAGCATCGACAAGCCCAACGATAATGGCGAAACGCCGTTGATTCGGGCGGTGCAGCTCCGCGACCTGGCCATGGTGCGCTTTCTGGTGACGCAGGGCGCTAACCCGGACAAGAAGGACAGCATCGCCGGTATGACCGCCCGCGATTATGCCGAGCGCGAAGGACGCGCCGCAGGGTTGAGCGATGCGCTGGCTGCAGCGAAACCGGCCAAGCCCGCAAACAGCGCGGTGCAGGGTCCGACGCTTTAGGGCTTAGCGGTTAAGCGCATTGATGGCGGCGTGGGCGCGGGCTTCGGCTTCGGCGCGGGGAAGGCCTGCGGGGATTGTCTCGCCCACCAGATAGGTGATGGTGCCGGGGCGTTTGAGCCAGCTTTTGCGCGGGGCAACGATGCCGCTGTTCACGGCAACGGGGACCACGGGCACCTTGAGCAGCATATAGAGTCCGGCAAAGCCTGCGCGCAGATCGGGCGATTCGCCATGGGGGACGCGGGTGCCTTCGGGAAACAGGCACAGCGGGCGACCCGTCGCCAGTCCATCCAGCGCCGCCTTGCGCAGCGCGCGCATTGCTGCTGGACCTGCCGTGCGCTCCACCGGGATCAGGCCATAGAGCCGCGCGGCCCAGCCCCAGAGCGGCATGTCGGTCAGCTCCTTTTTCGCGGCGACCAGAGGGGCGTCGAACAGGCAGAGCATGTCGATCGCCTCGAACATCGATTCATGCTTGAAGACATAGAGCATCGGTTCGGAGGACAGGGTGCCGACCACCTCGACCTTCTGCCCCAGGATGATGCGTGCGCAGCCACGATGAAACTGGCTCCATTTCGTGGCGGCGAACTGTACCGCGCGCGCGCCGAAGGGCACGGCAGCGATGGTCCACAGCACCCAGAAGAGCGAGAGGCCATAAAAAACGACCGAAAAGGCCAGCGAACGAAGCACGATCATGGGGGTAAACGGTCCTTAAATCCCGATCAGCGCCACG
This sequence comes from Sphingobium sp. BS19, assembly GCF_027925545.1. Classification (NCBI taxonomy): domain Bacteria; kingdom Pseudomonadati; phylum Pseudomonadota; class Alphaproteobacteria; order Sphingomonadales; family Sphingobiaceae; genus Sphingobium; species Sphingobium sp. BS19. The sequence goes on along the minus strand of NZ_BSEF01000004.1, from coordinate 21,515 downwards.
ACGCGGCGCAGGAGATATTTGTTATATTCCTTGAACAGCATCGTCAGGCTGGGGCGGCTGGGTACGGCATCATATACCAGAATCACGTCGCGGGGCAGCACCTGCCGCAGTTCGAGTGCGGCGCGGCGCATGTGCCAGTCGGTCGTGATCAGCCGCACGGTGCGAAAATCGCGACGCTTTAGCCAGCGCGCGGTTTCCAGCGCGTTAGAGCGGGTGTCGATGGCTTCGCGGCCCAGCGTGACGCAGCAATCGAACAGGCGCATCGGCGTCTTGTACCGTTCCGCCAGTTCGACGGGGCGCACGGAGCGGTCGACGCCGGAAATCAGCATCCGCTTGGCCGCATTGCCCTTCAGCAAGGCCAGTCCCCGGTCGATCCGCCCGCCACCGCCCGTCAGCACGACGATGGCATCGGTGGTGCGTCCGTCCAGCGGCTGCGGCAGGAAGGCACCGAACCAGGCGAACCCCAATATCCAGGCGATGAGGCCGAAGGAAGCGATGCGGACGATCATAATTGCCGCGTCAATGCGGAGATGACGGTCATCCGCGCCGTGAGCATGGCCAGCGCCACCCCTGCGAGCGGCAACGCGGCAAGCAGCAACCATGCTGGCGCAGGCAGCGAAATGCTTTGCAGCATGTCCGATCCGGTCGCGCCGAGCCTTTGCCCGATGATGAGGATGATCGCAGCGGCGGAGGTGAAACCCAGCAGACCGCCGAACAGCGCGTCGAGCGCAATCCGTCGCTGGAACAGGCGGGCGATCTGCACATCGGTTGCGCCCATCAGATGCAGCACGTCGATGGTCCCGCGATGGCTGTCATGCGCGCCACGCGCCGCCAACACCACCACTGCGCCAGTCGCAAGCGCCATCAGCAGCACGAGCGCGGTCGCAAGCCATGCCATCGACGTCATCAGGCCGGAGAGCGGCGCGAGGAAAGCGGCATGCGGTTCGACGCGCGCCTTGGGCGCTGCGGTCGCGACGGCGCGTCGCAGGGTGGCAAGCGTATCGCCGTCCGCCTGCGACAGTTGCACGTCGATCAGCGCGGGGATCGGCACGTCGATGGCCGTCATATCCGCGCCGAGCCAGGGGCGAAGCTGTTCGGCCAGAGTTTCTTCCGGCACGGGCTGCACATCGGTCACGCCGGGCAAGCGGCGCAGGCTTTGCACCAGACGCGCCACGCCTTCGCGACGGGTGGCCGCATCGGCTTCGATCAACTGGATGGTGACGCGGCCCGACAGATCCTGCCCCAGGGCGCGCGATGCCTGAAACAGACCCAGCCCCGCCGCTGCCGTCAGCACCGTAAGGAACATCATGATGGCAATGACCCACGGCATCGGCCCGGCAACGCGCCCTTCAGGCAGCAGGCGATTGCGCGCTGCGGTGGAGGCAGCGTTGCCACTGCGCTGCCCCTTCCTGAAGCGCCCTTTACCGAACCGCCACGTCATTGCGCGGCCTGCCGGTTGGGGGGATAGCGCAGCGATCCGGTGGGGTCGGACAGCCGCCCGCGATCCAGCCGCATCATATGGGCGCCCGCGACCTTGCCGATGAGCGGGATATCGTGGGTAGCGACAACCAGCGTGGTGCCCAGCTTGTTCAATGCCTCGAACAAGGTGAGCAGCCGCTGCGCCATTTCCGGGTCGACGTTGCCGGTCGGTTCGTCGGCGATCAATATTTCGGGGCGACCGATGACCGCACGGGCAATCGCAACGCGCTGCTGCTCCCCGCCCGACAATGTCGCGGGACGTGCATCGGCGCGGTCGGCGAGACCCACCCAGGCGAGCATTTCGGCGACGGGCGCGGCGACTTCGTTTTCCTCCATCCCGGCAACGCGCAGCGGCAGCGCGATATTGTCATAGGTCGACAGATGCGGGACGAGGCGGAAATCCTGAAACACAACGCCGATCCGACGGCGGAAACCCGGCAAACGCTTGCGCGGCAAAGTGACGACATCTTCGTTGAAGAGGCGGATCACACCGCGGCTGGGGCGCTGTGCCAGATAGAGCAGCTTGAGCAGCGACGTCTTGCCCGCGCCCGACGCGCCGGTGAGGAAATAGAAACCACCCGCATGCAAGGAAAAGCTGACGTCGCTCAGCGTCTCGCTGCCCAGCCCATAGCGCAGACCGACATTTTCAAACTGCACGATGCTGGACATGCTGATCCCGCTGCCGACCCCTCGCCCCTGATGGACGGTCAGCCATCGCACAGTGGGCAAGGGCCGTAAAGTGCGGCCGACAATGTGGTAAACGTCCATATGCGATATGATGGGGTTACCGCCCGTGCGTTCCCCGCTTGCTCTAGAGTCCCTGCGGTGTTTATGAAGCGTAATGATCCTTAATTGTCCCAATTGCGCAACGCGCTACATCGTGCCCGACAGCGCCATTGGGCCCAACGGACGCCAAGTCCGCTGTGCTTCGTGCAAGCATAGCTGGTTTCAGGAAGGGACAGCGCTGCCCCTGCGTCCCGCAGCGCCCGAAACGCCGGTTGCTGCGCCTGCCGCCGTGCCGCCGCCCCCCCCTCCCGTCGCACCCGTTGCGGAGGAAGTTCCAGCACCGCCGTCGCAGGATGTCGGGATCGAAGAGATTCCGGTTACCGAAACCGTCGATGCGCCGCCCGCTGCTGCACCTGCTCTGCAGGAAAGCTATGTCGCCCCGGTGACGGAGCCAGCGCCCGATGTGTTCGACAGCTTCGCCGCAGAGCCGCCCTTCCGTCCGCGTCGCAACCCCGCGAAGCTGTGGCTGATCGCGGCTGCGCTTTTCTGCGTGGTCGTCAGTGCGGCAGGCGCGGCAGTCTATATGTTCGGCGTGCCGGGCTGGGCAGTCAATCTGGGCCTGGTAGCGGACAGTGAGGAGCCGGATTTGCTCTTCTATCTCGCCAAGCCGGCAGAACGCCGCAAATTGCCGACGGGTGAGGAATATTTCGCGTTCAGCGCCCGCATCGTCAACAGCGGCGAAACCAGCCAGCCGGTTCCTCCGGTGCTGGTCGAACTGCGCGACAAGCAGAATCGGCTCGTGTTCAGTTGGACCACGAAGGCGGACAAGATGCGGCTGAAACCCGGTGAAGAAGCATCGATCAGCGAAAGCCGCCTCGACATTCCCAAGAATGCCGAAAACCTCTCTCTGGGCTTTGTCGACAAGGGCCGCTGATACGCGCGCGCTGTGCGATCAACCGCTATTTTCCCCGTACCGCGACAAAGCACTTTCGCCGCTTGCATGGCCAGTGCGCCTTTGCTAATGGCCACCGCCTGCCAGTTGCCGGTCCGTCCGGCTCTATCATGAACAGTGCGGTCGTGGCGGAATTGGTAGACGCGCAACGTTGAGGTCGTTGTGGGCGAAAGCCCGTGGAAGTTCGAGTCTTCTCGACCGCACCAATCCTTTGTTTTCATTGGATTATTGAAGGGTTTGGCACATTGCCAAACCCATCCGGCGCTGCAGGCCGTTGCAAACCTCACATCCGATGCGCGTGCGCATGGCTCAGGGGAACAAAGGCCAGCCTCTTCCCCTTTTATGAGCGGGCAGACTGCATAGCGGCCCCCTGTCTTACAGAGGACGCGACCGGGCGTTAGCTGGCCAACTCCGGCAACAAGACGCGCGCTGCGCATACATCCGGATATTGTTCATCGCCTTCGATACGCGCAAGTACGGGCATCAGGATGCGCACAGCCTCATCCTGGGGCATCAGGCGGGCCAGCGATGTCGCAGCCCGCAGCGCCCAGAGCCCGGCGCCCTGCGCCTCGGCGATGGCCAACACCCGCTCGAACAGCGCCCGCCCCGCCGCCACCTCGCCGGCTCGTAGACTGTTCTCGCCACTGGCCCGCAGGATTTCGGCAGTCGCCCAGTGGGTGTCGCAGGCTTCTGCCCGTGCGGTCGCCTCCGCATCGCAGAGCGCCCCGTAGCTGGTAATGAAGACGTCCTTGTCGTGCGGCAAGGGGGGGCGGATTCGGTCGAGCGGAAACGGCTGTGGCGGCTTCCCCATGCGCAGGTCGGCGATCCGCGAAAACCATGCGGCGAGTTCGGCCATGTAGGTGAAGCGGTTTTCATCCGCCACGCAGCCGAGCAGATCGGCATAGTGCCGGGCCAGTTCGTCGTCGCCCAGCCACAGCGCGACCGGACAGGCCGCGCTGCTCAACAAATAGCAGAGCGAACTCGGATTGCGCAGCCGCCGGCTCTCGATCACCGTTTCCATGATCATCGCCCTGGCACTTTCCAGTCGGCCCTGCACCGCCAGCGTCAGGCTGTGGTTGCCCCGCACCATCGTCGAATGATCGTACCGGAGCACCGCGCCATAGGCAGTGCGGTCGCTGCATCGGGTGACCAGTTCCTCCCCGATCGCCGCGGATTCTGCCATCCGCCCCACGCGGAAGGTCATTATCGCGGTCACCCGTCGTGCGAAATTCCGCAGGTCGCGATCGACGTCCGTGCTCTCCGGCGCCAGCATCTGCCGCGCGAGGGCGAGCGACGCCGGATGATCGCCCATGATTCCGCGTTGACCGGAAAGCATCCACAGCGCCGTCGCCCTGGCCGTGGGATCGCCGATCTTCTTGGCGATGCGCAGCACCTGCGTCGCCGCGCGGACGAACCGTTCGCCGGGCCGGTCGGCGTTGAACAGCAGTACGCACAGGCCGATCTGGAGCTTGATCTCCTCGGCCCCGCCCCGCTGGCCAAGCCCGTCCAGCGTGGCAAGCGCTTGCTCCAGCCAGCGATGATATTCGGCGAATTGCGACATGCCGAGCCACACCGGCGCAGAGGCAAGGATGAGGCGGATGCCCAGGTGCTTGTCGCCAGCGTCGCCGAGGGACCACACCAGCGCCGCGCGCACGTCGTCGATTGCGTTGCCGTATCGCTCCCACCAGGTCGCGCGATCCATCCGCAGCCAATCGGCCTGGGCGCGATCCAGCAGCGTACCGACCCATTCGGCATGTCGACGCGCCGCGATTTCCGCTTGGCCGGAGTCCTCAAGCTTGCACCGGGCATAGGCCTTGGTCGTCTCCAGCAGGCGATAGGCGACTCCCTGTTGGGACGGCTCGATGAAGAGCAGCGACTTGGCAGCCAGTTGCAGAACCGCCTGTTCGGTGCGCCCATCCTCCGCCATATTCGCCGCCGCGACCTGCACGGCGGCGGCAAGATCGAATGTGGAGCGAAACAGGCTGAGACAGCCGAATACCAGCCGCTCGTCGGGCGCGAGCAGTTCGAAGCTCCAGTCCAGCATCGCTTCGAGCGTTTCGTGACGCGCGAGTGTGCGGCGACCAAAGGCGAGCGGCGACAGGCGCCCTGCCAGTCCGCTGGACAGCCCCTCAAGCCCAACCATGGGCATCGCCGCCGCCGCCAGTTCGAGCGCGAGCGGCAGCCCGTCCAGCGAGCGGCACACAGCCGCCACCTGCCGGGTATTGTCCTGGGTCAGCCGGAATCCGCCAGTCGCTGCCGCCGCACGCTCTACGAACAGCGCGACCGAAGGGGTGCTGGCGATCGTCTCCACTGTATCCGACGCGGTCGGCACCGGCAGCGGCTGTAGATGCACCTGCACTTCCCCCGCCACTCGTAGCGGTTCGCGGCTGGTCGCGAGCAGCGTCACCCGTGGGCAGGATTGGAGCAGCGCCTCTGCGGCCCTGGCTGCGGTGTCAATGAGATGCTCGCAGTTGTCCATCAGGAGGACGAGTTCGGCTGCGCGCAGGTGTTCCACCAACCCGGCGGGCATAGTGTCCTGGCCCATCGGACTTTGGAGCGCCGCCGCCGTGGCGGTGGCCACATGCGCAAGTGACGTGCAGTTAGTCAGATCGACAAAGCAGACGGCGGTACTGGCACGTAGTTGTGTCAGCGCCGCCAGCGCGACGCTCGTCTTGCCGATACCGCCCGGACCGACAATCGTGACGAGCCGATGCCGTGCGAGGCTTTCCACCACCTCCGCCACGCAGGCCTCGCGACCGATAAGATGGTGAATCTGCAATGGAAGCGGAAGCGGACGGATGTGCCCGGACATCGGCGCCTCGGCCGCATCCTCGCCTGCCGTCTCGATGGTCACGTCGGCGTTCAGCCGATAGCCACGGCCGGGGACGTTGTCGATCTTGACATCGTCATCCGCCCCGGCTCGCAGCGCGCGGCGGATGGCGGTGATGTGCACGCGCAGATTATTGTCCTGGACGAAGATATTTGGCCAGACCCGATCGGTGATTTCCTGCACAGAAACGACCTTCCCGGCTCGCTCGGCAAGCAGCGCCAGAATCGCGAGCGCGCGCGACCCCAAGCCGACGCGTACGCCGCCGTTCAGCAATTGCCCCCGTTCCGGGCGAAGCTCGAACGATCCGAACAGGATACGCCGGTCGCTCATGATCGTATGTCGCCTACCCGATCCACTTACGTCCCCCCAGACACGTTAGCGCCCGTTATATGCGCGAATTAGCAGCGTTTGGCACCTGTTTAGTCGGAGTTGTTGGGCAGTTACTTTATGTGGGCAGCCAGAGACGGAGACCGAGGTTTGCTCGATGTCGATTACCGTTCCGGGAGATAGTGCATGCGCCTCGCAGAGTTTGTTGCACCGGTCGACGCCGGCGCAGGGGAAACCATTCATCGGCCAACACCAGAGGACGTGCGCGCGCAGCTCGAACGCCTTCGCGCCCATGCGTTCATAGGCTCAGAAAAGCTGTACGGCTTTCTGCGCTTTGTCGTGGAGGAATCGCTTGCCGGCCGCGCGGCCACGCTGAAGGAGCTGGTGATCGGCATCGAACTCTATGGCGGCGTTGTCGATTATGACCCGCGCATCGATTCTGCGGTGCGAGTCGAGGCGCGCCGACTGCGGCGCAAGCTTGCGGCTTATTATGCCGGGCCGGGTCGTGACGACGAGGTGATCGTTTCAATCCCAACGGGCGGCTACGCGCCGAGCTTTCGTTTGCGGCAGGATGCACGGTGCATCGCCGCCAATGCTGCAGGCGTAGAACTGGAGCCGCCCATGCTGGCGGTGCTGCCGTTCACCGCGATCTGCATCTACCAAAAGGCCTTTGCGGCGGGCGTGACGGATGAGATCATCTACGCAGCGGAACGGGACGCGCACCTCCGCGTCGCACCGCGGGCAATCATGTTCCAGTTTCGCGAGGGCCGCTATTCGCTCGACGAAGTTGCCGCGCATGCCGCTTCGGATCTGGTGCTGCATGGCACGATCCGACGGGTCCAGGCGGTGTACCGCGTATGCGTGGAGCTCTCCAGCCGCTGGGGGCAGATCCTGTGGTCGGATCGCATCGACATCGTTGGCGAGGGCGATCTGGACGTTCAGGAACGCATGGCGGAGGCGATCCTCGAACGACTTCCGCGGGATGCGTTGCGCTAACGGGCATGCTGGAAGTTGCCTGAAGCCGGCCTCGACATCGACAGGTTAGTCGACGACGGCCCCTGAGGCTCCAGCCGCGCTAACAGTCACTCGCGTCCGGCTTGGGGTATAAGGGTCTATGAGCGTGCAGCGCGGCGAAATCTCGGCGCAGCCAGAAGGTCCGACACGTGCATCCATATCTTCTCACAGGCCATCGGCACGTCCGCATGACCGTTGCGTCGGCGGCGCGCGCGGACGTTGTCGCCGAAGCGATTCCGTCCAAAGCCTCATGAGCGAGGCGCATGCTTTTAGGCCCGAGGAGAGACCGCTCTTCGCAGGGTCGCCGTTTTCGCCCTCGCATCCCGCTCGCCGTCGCCTCGGCTATTTTGCCATAGGCATGTTTATCAGCGCGACCTCGACTTTCGGCAACGCACTGACGACAGTCAACACGGGAAGCGTCGCCGGCCCTCTCGGCCTATACGCGGCCGAGGCGGCTGCCCTGCCTGCCATTTATGTCGCGATCAACGCGAGCGCCAATCTTTCGCTCGTGAAGGCACGCGCGCAATTCGGCATCCCGCAAGTGACCGGCTTTTTCCTCATTCTCTATGCGCTCGCGGGGCTGGTCCATTTCGGGTTCGCCAGCTTCTGGGCCGCCGTGTTCGTGCGCGCGGCCAGCGGAATGGCGGCAGCCGCGCTGATCACCCTCGGCGTCTACTATCTGATGCAGGCCTTTCCACCCAAGGCGAAGCCGCTCGGAGCCGTGATCGGCATGGGCCTTTCTCAGCTCGGTACGCCGCTGGCCCGTCTCATTCCCGTCGAGGTGCTGGTCGACAACGGACTCTGGGGTCTGCACGCGATCGAAGTCGCGCTGGCGCTGGTTTCGCTCGCGCTCATTCTCGCCCTGCCATTGCCGCCCAGCGAGAAGAGCCCCGCTTTCGTGCCGCGCGATTTCCTGACGATCCCTTTGGCGACCGCCGGATTGTTGCTGCTCTGCCAAGTCATCGGTCAGGGCCGTGCGCTCTGGTGGTCCGACACGCCTTGGCTCGGCGTGGCGCTTGCGGCCTCCATCGCTTTGCTCGCCGCCGCCTTTCTGAACGAGACGGGCCGACGCGATCCGCTGGTGCATTTTGAGTGGATCGGCACATGGGGGATTTTGCGGTTCGCCGCCGTGGCGCTGGTCATGCGCCTGGCGCTTGCCGAGCAAACTTACGGCGCTGTCGGCCTGCTAACGCTCGGCGGACTCAATAACGACCAGCTAGGCACCCTCTTCGTCGTGGTCGCGATGGCGATGCTGCTCGGCATTGTTGCCGCCGCGCTGACGCTGTCCGAGCGCCGCTTGCCTTGGCAAGTTCTCGTCGCCGCCCTGATCATCGCCGTCGGCGCATGGCTGGACAGCGACGCAACCACGCTGACTCGCCCTGCGCAATTGATCCTGAGCCAAGCCTTGATCGGCTTCGGAACCACGTTGTTCGTAGGGCCGGCGCTGCTTTATGGCTTCCTCCGCATGATCCAGCGGGGCGGCGATCACCTCGTCAGTTTCGTCGTCACGTTCAGCATCACGCAGAATGTCGGCGGCCTGATGGGATCGGCGCTGCTTGGCTCGATACAGACGATCTGGGCGCGCAACGCAAGCACCGCGCTTGCGGCCGACATGCTGGCGAGCGATCCGCAGGTCGCCGCGCGGATCGGTGGAGGCGGTGCATTGCTGGCGTCCGTGCTCGTCGATCCCGCCCAGCGCGCCGCACAGGGCGCGGGCCTGCTGGGGCAGGCAATGGCGCGCGAAGCCGCGGTGATCGCCTTCAACGATACCTTCCGCTTCGTGGCCATTCTCGCACTGACCACAGCAACCTTCATTTTCGCGAACATCCTCGTCGCGCGCACCCGAGAGAAGACCAATGACCGCAACTGAAGACGCCCCACCGCCGGAGAACGCGGCGCCGCAGTGGCGCCCCGCCGCCAAGCGCCCGATACGGATCGTCGCCACGGTGGCGCTGGCGCTTGCCGGCATTCTTCTCGTTCTTGCTGCGTGGGATCTGCCGCCATTTGCGGGGCGATACGAGGCGACCGACAATGCCTATGTGCGCGGTCGGGTTACGGTCATCGCCCCGCAGGTGAGCGGCTATGTCCTGCAGGTGCTCGTCCACGACTATGACGTCGTAAAGCCCGGCCAGATATTGGTGCGGATCGACGACCGCGTCTACCGCGCCCGCGTCGAGCAGGCGCGCGCCAATCTCTCGGCAGCCGAGGCCGCGCTCGCCAATTCCACCCAGGCCCGGGCATCCCGATCCGCCGGTCTGCAGGGTCAGGTAGCGGGCGTCGAAGGCGCACGCGCGCAGCTCGCCAGGGCGCGGGCCGACATGGCGCGCGCCACGGATCTTGCCCGTGACGGCTCGATCTCGCTGCGCGAACGGGACCAAACGCTCGCCGCGCTCGCCCAGGCACAGGCGCAACTGCGCCAGGCGCTGGCCGGAACCGAGATCGGCCGCCAGGATATACGAACGGTCGAAGTCGGCCGTGGCGGCCTGGAAGCGCAGGTCGAAGCCGCGCGCGCGCAGGTGCACGCCGCAGAAATCGATCTCGAGCACACCGTGATCCGCGCGCCGGAAGGCGGCGTTCTCGGCGAAGTCGGCATCCGGGTGGGCTCCTACGTCACCAACGGATCGCAGTTGCTCGCGATCGTGCCGCCGGATCGCTGGATCCTCGCCAACTTCAAGGAAACCCAGACGGGGCGGATTCGCCCCGGTCAGTCGGCCAGCGTAACGGTCGATGCCCTGAACGGTGCTCGGCTGGCGGGCCGTGTCGAGCGCCTGTCGCCAGCGGCCGGATCGGAGTTCGCGGTCCTCAAGCCGGACAATGCGACGGGCAATTTCGTGAAGATTCCGCAGCGGATCGGCGTGCGGATCGCAGTCGATCCCGGCGCGGCGGAAGCGAAGAACCTGCGTCCGGGCATGTCGGTGGAGGTCCGGATCGACACGAGCGCCCGGCCATGACGGGGCGGCTCGCTGCTGGCAGCCTTGCCCTCCTGCTGTCGGCCTGCGCCGGCCCCCGACCGGCGATACCGCCCGCAGCCGAGGTGGCGCCGCCGCCCCAGTGGCGCGATGCCGGAGCCGGATCGGACGTCGCCTTAGACGCGCAATGGTGGCGTAGCTTTGGGGATGCCACGCTGGACGGCCTCGTCGAAGCGGCGCTCGCGCACAATGCGGATATCGCAATTGCCGCCGCGCGCGTCGAAGAAGCGCGCGCGCAGTTTGCCGCCGCGCGCGGCGCCCGGATGCCGCAGGTCCAAGCCGTCGGCACGGGGGGCCGCACCCGCAGCGTCGACGCGTTCGGGATCGATGTCGAGCAATGGGCGGGGCAGGGCGAAGTGCAGGCGTCGTTCGACCTCGATCTCTTCGGCCGCCTGCGCAGCAGCGCCGCCGCCGCGAAAGCGCAGCTTCTGGCCAGCGACGATAGCCGCGCAACCGTCCGGCTCGCCGTCGCTGCAGGAGTAGTCAGCGGCTATGTCCAGCTCCGCACGTTCGACGAACGACGGGCGATCCTGCGCCGCACCCTCGATGCGCGCGCGGGCACGCTGAAGCTCATCCGGCGCCGCGCCGAAGCGGGATATGGCTCGCAGCTCGACCTGGCGCAGGCAGAAGCGGAGTATCAGGCCGCCGCCCAAGTCCTCCCGACGGTCGACCTTGCGATCGCTAAGCTGGAGAACGGCCTCAGCATCCTGCTCAATGGCGCGCCGGGCCCCATCGCGCGCGGATCGGCGATCACGGCGCTGACCATCCCCACGATCCCGACACAGCTGCCGGCGCGGGTACTTCGACAGCGTCCCGATATTGCCGCGGCCGAGCAGCAGATCGTCGCCGCAGACCGCGCGCTGGACGCAGCACGGGCCGCGTTCCTGCCCGACATCAAGCTGGCGGCATCCGGCGGCTTCGTCGCTTCCTCGCTGCTCCCGGACGATCCGCTTTCGATCTTCTCGCTGGGCGGCAGCATCCTGACGCCGATCTTCAACGGCGGGAGGATACGCGCCCAGGCCGATGGCGCGACCGCGCGCCGCGACCAGGCAGCCTTCGCGTATCGGAAGGCTGCCCTGACCGCATTCCGCGAAGTTGAAGACGGGATGGCGTCGGTTGAACGGTACGGAGAGCAGGAGGCAGTGCTGACGCGCCAGCAGGCGGCGCTCCTCCGGGTCCAACAGCTTGCGTCGCGGCGTTATCGCGAGGGCTATTCTCCCTATCTCGAACAGCTCGACGCTGAGCGCAGCCTCTTGTCTTCCCAGCTGTCACTCGTGCAGGCGCGCGGCGACCGCCTGCTCGCATCGACCGCTCTCTTTCAGGCACTTGGGGGCGGTTGGCAGCCTTGAGAACAGCGGGAGGAGTGATCCGTGGCGCAAATAGTCTTGCTTTTCGTTTTCATAGCGCTGGTCGTCTCCGGTTCACTGGCTTTGAAGCGGTGCAGCGAGGAATCTTCGCCAGAACCCACAGAAGTGCGTGGCGATCCGTCCGTCATCGTTGCGCTGACCGATGGTTCGACAATGGTTGCTCCCCGTGGCACCGTGGGACGCGACCTTGTAGACTGGCTTGCCCGACGCGAACCGGGGCAGAAGGCCTTCGAACTTGGCGGTCAGGAATTTGTCGGACGAACCGCTGAACTTACAACCGAGTCACGCGGGCGCATCCCGCATCTCATCGCGATGCTCCGTGCCAACCCCGACGTCAAAGTCGTCATCGTCGGCCATACCGACCCGTCGGGTGACGAAGCGGCCGATCACGCACTTTCCCAGGCGCGGGCAGACGTTATGCTGGACATGCTTCGCGATGGTCGCATTTCGTCGAACAGGCTGAGCACCGAAGCACGTGCCGCGTCGGACCCGATCGTATCGAATGACAACCCGGTCAATCGCCAGCGCAACCAGCGTGTAAGTCTCATCCTAAGCCGCGCGAAATAGCGCCATCGCCGCATGGTCAACCGCGCGAGTCCGCCAGCGAAGCGGATGCGTCAGCCCGGTCTTCAACGGTCGCCGTCGGCCAATGATCCGTGGGATCAACCGCACTAACGATCACTCACCTCCGGACCGCGATGAAAGAGTCTTTAGACATGCAGCGCGACGAATGGCTCGGCGTAGCCCGAAGCGCTCGGACCCCTTGGGTTCCCGCCTCGGTCAGAGAATCTGGTGCCAGACACAATGGAGGCTCGAATGGAGTTGAGAAACAAAACCGCGATCGTCACGGGTGCCGCCAGCGGGATCGGCAAGGAGATCGCACGCGAGTTCATCCGTCAGGGTGCAAGAGTAGCCGTAGCCGATCTCAACATTGACGCTGCACGTGCAACTGCCGACGCACTCGATGCCAGCGGCGGCGCAAGCTTCGCCGTGGAGATGGACGTAGCGGACGAGATCGCGGTCGATGCCGGCGTGCGCGCGGTATGCGACCGGTTCGGCGGAATCGACATCCTCGTCTCCAACGCAGGTATCCAGATCGTCTCGCCCGTCGACCAGTTCGCTTTCGCAGACTGGAAGAAGATGCTTGCGATCCATCTGGACGGCGCGTTCCTCACCACCCGCGCTTGCCTGCAGCGGATGTATGCACAGCAGCGGGGCGGCTCGATCATATACATCGGCTCGGCGCACTCCAAAGAAGCGTCCAAGCTTAAGGCGCCCTACGTTGCGGCCAAACACGGGCTGCTCGGCCTCGCGAAGGTCGTCGCGAAGGAAGGTGCCGACCATGGCGTCCGCGCCAATGTCGTCTGCCCGGGCTTTGTGCGGACGCCGCTGGTCGAGAAGCAAATCCCGCAGCAAGCGAAAGAACTCGGCATCACCGAAGACCAGGTCATCCGCGATATCATGCTCAAGGAGACCGTCGACGGGCAGTTCACGACGCTCGATGACGTCGCGCGATGTGCAGCTTTTCTCGCGGCGTTTCCGTCCAACGCACTCACCGGTCAGTCGATCGTGGTCAGCCACGGCTGGGCGATGCAATAGCCAAGGGGCAGTCCAATGAATGTCGCATTGAAATCTGAACGATTTGGGCGGACCGGGCGCGTGCAGCAACCAGCTCCCTTCGATTGCGTCGCGCTTGTTTTGCAAGGGGGCGGTGCCCTCGGCGCCTATCAAGCCGGCGTGTACGAAGCGTTGGCCGAAGCGTCGCTGCACCCGAACTGGGTCGCGGGCATTTCGATCGGCGCGATCAACGCGGCGCTGATCGCTGGGAACGCGCCATAGGTGCGCGTCGAGAAGTTGCGTGCCTTCTGGAAGACCGTGACCGCCGATCCCTGGTCGGAGTGGGTCGGCACGCCCAGCCAATTCGGCGGAGACCTTGTCCGCCACTGGGCAAACCAGTGGCATGCCGCCGACGCTGTATTGCGCGGTGCCGAAGGCTTTTTTGCGCCGCGGCGGGTCCCCGCCTATTTCGCGCCCACGGGCACACCCGACGCGATCAGCTTCTACGATACGTCGTCGCTCAAGACGACGCTCGAACGGCTGGTCGATTTCGGGAGGATCAATTCGGGCGAAATGCGCTTCAGCGTGGGCGCGGTGAACGTGGCGACGGGCAATCTGATCTATTTCGACAACCGGACGCACACGATCCGGCCCGAGCACATCATGGCCAGCGGCGCGCTCCCGCCTGCCTTTGCCCCGGTCGAGATCGAAGGCGAATATTATTGGGATGGCGGCGTGGTCTCGAACACGCCGCTCCAATGGGTCGTCGATGGCGCAGAGCGTGAGGATACGCTCGCCTTCCAGGTCGATTTGTGGAGCGCGCGCGGCGCCATCCCCCGCACCATGCCCGAGGTGATGACCCGCCAGAAGGAAATCCAGTATTCCAGCCGCACGCGCGCAAGATCCGATCAGTTCAGAAAGGAGCAACAGCTCCGCAGCGCCTTGACCGAACTCATTTCGAAACTGCCCGATCATCTGCGCGACACGCCCGAATATGCGCTGCTGGCGCCGGAATCCGACCGCAAGGTCTACAACATCATCCAGCTCATCTATCAGGCGCATCGCACCGAGGGCGACTCGAAGGACTTCCAATTTTCGGCGCGCAGCATGGAAGACCATTGGGCTGCGGGACTGTCGGACACGATACGCACCCTGCGCCATCCCGAAGTGCTTCAGCGGCCGACCAGCGCCGACGGCGTCTTCACCTTCGACATTGCCGCCGATGGGAGGCTATCATGAACATTTCCGACGTTCGCAAGCACGCGTTCGCGATGCCGCTGACGCAACCCGCCTATCCGCCGGGGCCGTATCGGTTCTGCGACCGCGAGTTTCTGATCCTCACCTACCGCACCGATCCCGATAAACTGCGCGCCATTGTTCCCGAACCGCTCGAAGTCATGGCAGACCTGGTGAAATTCGAGTTCATCCGCATGCCGGACTCGACCGGCTTCGGCAATTACACGGAAGCCGGCCAGGTCATCCCCGTGCGTTTCCGGGGAGAGGCCGGGAACTACACGCTCAATATGTTCCTGAACGACCACCCGCCGATCGCGGGCGGGCGGGAGATATGGGGTTTTCCCAAGAAGCTCGCCGGCCCCAGCCTCCAGACCGAAACCGACACGCTGGTCGGCACGCTGGACTACGGCCCGGTCCGCGTCGCGACAGGGACCATGGGCTACAAGTACAAGGAGGGGGACGCGGAAGCGACGTTGCGCTCGCTCGCCGCGCCCAACTTCCTGCTGAAGATCATTCCGCACGTGGACGGAACAGCGCGCATCTGCGAGCTCGTCGAGTATCATTTGGAGGACGTTCATTTAAAGGGGGTCTGGACGGGCCCCGGGGCCTTGTCGCTGGTCCCCCATGCGCTGGCCCCGGTGGCTGATCTGCCGATACGCGAACTCGTGTCGACGACCCATTTCGTTGCCGACCTCACGCTCGGACTCGGCAAGGTCGTATACGACTATCTCGACGCGTAGGTGTCCGCCCGGGCCTTGGTCAAGGGAACGACAGCCCGACTGAGCCCATCGTCCCGAAACGCGCTTTCGAGCAACAGCCTAAGGGCTTTCTATGCGCGAGCCGAGCGTTGCCCGCGCATTAGCGTTCGCCTGCCATTGCTCGGGAACGAGAGGGCCCGATATCAGGGCAGACCGCGTATCGTCGATATGGCCTTACGGCACCCTGCGGCTTCGCACGATATACGCGCGGCCACCCGTTGGGCCGGGGGCTGCAGACACACGGTGCCAAAATAGCCAGCCCCCTGACGGTTCTTCTGCCGCCTGCCTCCCCCTGCGGCGCTGGGGCGACCGGAAGCCCTGGCTTCTACCGGGCGGGGTCGTCCAGCTCCGCAGCGTGCCACGGATAGGGCGAGACTGCACCGGGCGTCTTGCCCTCCAGATCGGCAGCGAAGGCGTGATTCACGTCCCGGTGATGCGCTTCGTCGGCGCGCACCACCAGCACCACGTCGCGCAGAGTCGCGCTGTCGGGCAGGCCCCAATAGCGGCGGGCGATCTCCGGTGCGGGCACGTTGGCGCTGCGCCCCGCATCGATTTCGGCGAGATAGTGGGTGTAGCTGATCACCGCCTCTTCCTCGAAATAGCCGACCAGCCGGTGCGCAGTCTTCGGGCTGATCAGGTAGAGGGCAAAGAAGCCAAGATAGAAGAACCACTGCACGATCAGCACGATGAGCCGCTCGAACAGCGTCGGCTTGCACACCTCCAGGAAAGTCATGAGGTGCATGCGCTCGTTCTCGGCCTCTTCCATGAGGATGCGAATCCATCCCCGATCGGACTTCATCTGCCGCAGGCAGCGTAGATGGGTGAGTGTGGCACCGACCATGCCAGGCACCGCCGCCACCGTTTCCAGCACGATGGCGCGATGGCCATAGCGTTTGGCAAAGAAAGTGTCGGCGAAGAACCGCAGCAGCCTCGTCACGCCCAGCGCGAAGCGATCGGAAGCGCCATGGGGCGGGTGATGGATGGAAAGATCAATTTCGGGGGCATGGCTCATGATTTCACTCCTGATGGCCTTTAAAGTCTGGGGCGGCACGCGGACAAGCGAGTGACCGGAAACCGCCGGGATAGGTTCCACTGGCGGGGTGAGCGCGGGGTGTCGGGTCGCGCGACAATCTTGATGTCGCATTGGCCGCCCCCGGCACCTCCAATCTAATCGCTGAACGCGGCGGATGTACCTGCGTCGAACGCTTCGGCGGTGTGAGCGCAGGTGATGCGCGCGCGAGGCTTACCGTAAGCCGCGAGCATCGCCGAACGTACGCTAAACCGGCTCCATAGGATGGCATGCGAGATGTTGGGCAAAGCGGGGATGCCGATGCCTGACATGGCCGCACGCCGGTGAACGACCGCTTCTCTATCGCGGTTTTGGCCCATAGGCGCAGGCCGTTCTTGACCGTCGCGGGCCATGCCGACATGTGCGCTGGCCAGTATCTCGTCGCGGGAGAAGTAGCCGCGAGCGGCCACCGCTCAGTTGATCAATGTGTTCGCGCGAAGTCGATCGGCAGCGAAGTCCACGAAAGCCCGAACCTTCGCCGATGCACGCCGACCTTCAGGGTGGATGATATGAATCGGCAGCGGTTCAGGTTCATGGTCGGACAGAACCGTCAACAGGTCGCCGGCGAGCAACGCCGGGCCGATCTGGTAAGATAGCGGTCGGGCCAAACCCCAGCCCTGCATCGCTGCGGCGACAACGCCTTCATAGGTGCTGCAATACAGTCGAGGGCTGACCGTAACGGCAGTCTTTTCGTCCTTGTCGAACCGCCAATCGAGCGCAGAGAAGGCGCTCGTCGCCGCAATGATCCGATGGTTCGCCAGATCTGCCGGGCTTCTCGGCATTCCATGCGCTTCGAAATAGGCGGGAGAGCCACAGACAACACGCCGTACCGTGCCGACACGAACGGCTGCGAAGCTGGAATCGGGGAGGTGGCCGATACGGATTGCGATATCTATGCCTTCGTCCACGATGTTGGTGACCCGGTCGAGAAACAAAGCGCGCGCGGTGACGGCGGGGTAAAGATCAAGAAACTCCATGAGAATCGGAAGGATGTAGATCTCGCCGAACACAACAGAGGCCGTGATACTCAGCATACCCGTCGGGGTGGCGTAGCTGCCGGCAGCGGCGGCCTCCGCTTCGCTGATTTCGGCAAGAATTCTACGGCAATCCTCAAAATAGCGACCGCCGGCTTCCGTGAGTTTGACCGAACGTGTCGTACGGATCAACAGCCGCGTGCCGATGAGGTCCTCCAGAGACGCAACGGCCCGGGTAACGGCCGGCGGACTCATGTGAAGCTGGCGCGCAGCTTCGGCAAAGCTCCCCGTTTCAGCAACTTTCGCAAAAACCTGCATTGCCTGCAATCGTGCCATCGCGCATTCCCAATTTCGGAATAATCTATTGCTCATTATAACGATTGTTCCGGGCATGAAAGCAGGCAACACATTAAGGCAACGCTCGCTCAGGGTTCGAGAGGCACCGTGGGCGATTGCGAGACCCTATAGAAGGCTTGCGCCATGCCTGATCCCACCCGTCCGATCGATGTCGCGTTTACCCCGGCCGTACAGCGCGTTCAGGAGAAAAAAGGCTCCCGCGATGCGTGCGAAAGGCTTGAGATGGGCAACATCGTCGATGAAAGGCTTGCAGCCTTCATCGCTATGCGGACCAGCTTCTATCTGGCCAGTGCCAGCGCCGACGGGCAGCCTTACATCCAGCATCGCGGAGGGCCGCCTGGATTTTTGCAGGTTTTGGACGAACGCACCTTGGGCTTTGCCGATTTTCACGGCAACAGGCAGTATATTTCGACCGGGAATTTCAGTGAAAATTCCAAGGCATTCATCTTTCTGATGGACTATGCGCACCGCCGTCGGATCAAGATCTGGGGCACCGTGCAGGTCATTGACGACGATCCGGCTCTGACTGCGACGGTCCTGCCCAAAGGCTACCGCGCCCGCGCCGAACAAGTGATACTTTTCACCCTGACCGCCTGGGACGCGAATTGTCCACAGCACATCCCGCAAATGCTGGCCGCTGAAGATGTGCGCGCCGCCCTGGCGGACCGAGATGCGCGTATTGCCGAACTGGAAGCGGAATTAGCGCGTTATCAAAGCTAGCGCATGTTGTGACGCCGTCCACAAAGGCTCGCAATCGACGCGCCGGAGATAAAAGGAAGGCGGACCAAAATCGAGGCACCGTTATTCCATTTTTTGGAATAATCTGTTCTCAAATTTCAATATTCCTATGATCCAAAGATGCGATGATAAGCAATGTGCGGGCGGGCTTGGTGCCGATAGCCTGCGATAATCAGGAGACTCTTCATGTCACGCATCCCCACCCCCACCTCGATCGAAACCTCACCAGAGGAGTCGCGTCCGCTGCTTGAAGCCGTCAAGAAGCAGTTCGGCGTAGTTCCCAATCTGTTTCGCATCGTCGGCACGAGCCCAGCGGCACTCGAAGGCTATCTCGGCCTGAATAGCGCGCTGGCCCAAGGCAAGCTGCCTGCTGCAACGCGCGAAAGGATCGCGCTTGCGATAGCCCAGGTCAATGGCTGTGGGTATTGCCTTGCCGCGCACAGCTATCTGGGCAAGAATCTCGCGAAGCTCGACGAGGTTGAGATCACTGCCAACCGCAATGGAACGTCGACCGATGCAAAAGCGGGCGTCGCGGTACACTTCGCAGCAAATATCGCCATGGCCCGCGGCGCCGTTGGCGAGGCAGAGGTCGCCGCGGTGCGGGAAGCGGGCTACAGCGACGCCGAAATCGTTGAGATCATCGCGCATGTCGCGCTCAACACGCTGACGAACTACATCAACGAGGTGCTGGGTACGGAAATCGATTTCCCTGTCGTGGACGCAATCGCGGCCTGACGCCGCGTTGCGAGGGTAGCCGCCGTCGGTTCGACCGATGGCGGCTGACCAGTGCACAACCAACCCGAAACAGACTGGGAATTCCACATGAGCCGACCACCCTTCCCGCCATTTACCGACGAAACTGCCATGCAAAAAGTGCGCGTTGCCGAGGATGCATGGAACAGCCGCGATCCAGCAAAGGTGGCACTGGCCTATACGGTCGATTGTACGTGGCGCAATCGTTGCGAGTTTGTTAGCGGTCGTTCCGAGATCGAAGCGCTACTGACCCGGAAATGGGCCAGAGAACTCGACTACAGACTTATCAAGGAAATCTGGGCGCATACCGGAAATCGCATCGCGGTTCGCTTCGCTTATGAATTCCATGATGACAGCGGCCAGTGGTTTCGGGCCTACGGTAATGAGAACTGGGACTTCGGCGCCGATGGGCTTATGCGGCGGCGGATCGCGAGCATCAATGAACACCCGATTGCGGTCACGGATCGCAAGTTTCACTGGCCACTAGGTCGTCGGCCCGATGACCATCCGGGTTTGAGCGATTTCGCGTTTTGACGATGAGGCCCTGCTGGCATCGGGACTTGATCGAACGAGCGTGCGGTTGCGAAGCCTAAGCTATTGTGCACTCAATATGACGAGATCATCACTGCGGGCAATCCCCTCAGATAACCCACGCTGTTACGATGGGCGCTACGGTCATTGTCCGCCACTGGCCTGCGCTATTGCATAAGTGGTGTGGCGATGCGCTTTAAGCACGCCTTATCCATAGAATGCCCCCGAGGCGGTCATATCCGGCGGGCGGCGATCACCGGTCCGCCCCGTCCAGCCTGAAGGATCAAGGCTCTCTCCAGCCCCGCGTTACCCTTGGGCACGATATAGTGGGCACCACTGCCGTTCCAGGACCCCAGCGCTGTCAGCTCCCGCACTACATTCTTGTGCACGATTGTCCGCCCGCCATTCTCGCCAGCCTTGATAGGGACGGCAATCGCCCGAGGATCGTAGCGGACGAGCCACAAGGTCGCCACCGTATCAGGCTTGCCGGCGCCGATGTCGATCCTGCTGCCCGAGACGCGGATAACGGGTTCTGGTTTCAGACTTCGCGAGCGATTGATCGCCAGATCCACTTCGCCGCGACGGCTGCCGAGGAGAGCAACGCGCCCGTTCACGATCATCTGGGGAGTGGCGACATTGTTTCGACCGCCGGCTTTGGCATAATCCCACTGGCGCTGCGTGAAAGCGGGCTGTGCAAAACTGTCCTTCCAGCCGAGATAATCCCAATAGGTCACTGCAAAATTCAGGGCAATGACGTCGGGTCGCCCGGCCAGTTCGTTCAACACCATGTCTGCAGGGGGACAGGACGAACAGCCCTGACTCTGAAAGAGCTCGACGACGAAGGCTGGGCTGTCCGGCGCGGGGGCGGCGGGAGCAGCAGCGGAGCTGGCGAGCAAAACTGCTGGCAGAAGATGGCGCATCGTCATTCCTTCGATTCGTTGATGGCAAGGATGAGGCCGTGGTCGATCCATTCGGCGAGCATCGACCCCGCGTGTGCAATTCCAGCTTCCTCACCCAATTGTTCGATCAGGATCGTGCACAGAGCGGTGAAGGAACTTCCCGAACCGACTATTTTGAGGGCGCGCTGTTCGATCGCTTCGATCGTGCGAAAACAGGGTGTGAAATCCTGGCGCCAGACGAGCATGGCGCCAGCATTTGGCAGCAAGACGGCAGCAGGCGGCGCATCCTGCGCCTCCAAGGCCGACCAGATCGCTCCCGCATTGGTACACGCCCGCCCGATGCGAACCGACGGAATCAAATGCAGGATTGCGCGATCCCAGTCGATCTGGGCCAATGTGTCGGCCGCGATTGTCGCTGCATCCGGGCCTTCGAAGGCCCGGCTTAGCGCCCAGTCGAGCCAAGCGAGTTCGGCAACTTCGGCATCGTCGGGATAAAGCTCTGCAAGTGTCTCGTCGAACCTCACGCCATAAGCGCCCAGCGTCCAGCCCGATGGCGGCGTCCGCTCGATATGGACGCGCGCGGCGTCGATGAAGGCATCTTCCCCGAGCCAGAGAAACGTCTTTGCGAACGTATCCTTCAAGCACTCGACGAGCTGGACGCGGTAGGCGTTGTGATAGATGTCGAGGCCAGCGCGCGCATGACCATCGACCCAATCATCCATCGCAACCGGAACGTCGGTAAGCCAGTCACGGAAATCCCGTTGCAAGGCAGCGAGGCTCATGCTGCCTGCCTTTCATCGCTGCCAGCGATTTCGCGCGCGATATCCAGCTCCGCTTGTCCGGCGTCAGCGCCAATGGCACAGATTTGAGGTTGTGAATTAAGGAGGATTTGGGCTTCGTCGTAGTGACGAAGGAACGAAGATGAAGCCCAAATCCTCCTTGAAAAAATCGGTGAAGGCTCCTGCGGAGCAGGTGGTGA
>NZ_BSEF01000003.1:0-266588 GCF_027925545.1 Sphingobium sp. BS19 | reverse complement strand
CAAGGGAAAATACGGCTCGATCCGGCGCATCTGCGCCTCACTCAGCAGAAACGGAACATCCATCGGCAGCGCCTCCTAACGCTGCTATTGAATCAACCCATCACCCAATGCGCAAGCAATTTAACAGGTCCTGACCCTAGATCTCCTGCAGCATCTTCAAGCAAGGCTGGCGACGGTAACTTCTGTCCAGCAAATTTATCATACAGACTTTTAAATATTTCTATGGTGTCGATAGCCAACTTAATACGTGCACGGGTTTGTTCCCTTGGAGAAACATCCTTACTTGTAGCCAAGTCGCCTTCGGGCGTCAGCTGTAGCTGCTCGGAAGCTGCATTTCCTTTGATCAAACCGTATCGTGCTGCCGTCGTAACCCATTGGCGTCCAGGTCCGCTTTCAGGAGCGCGCTTAAGGTGATCAAACAACGTGAGACGCCGTACGGCGTTAGATCCGGCGAACACCTGAATCGCTTCGGCTAAAGTAAAAGCTTCTTCGAATGGCGAATGCGGGAAGGGCCGCGACGCAGCCCTTCCCCTAGGCTTCTTTTCAGTTGGTGCCTTAGCTGGTTCTACTGAAGAGGACACGCTAGCGACCCGTTTCTTGGACTTAGCCGGCGCTTCTGAAACGGTCATCGACAATTTCCTCTTACAGTTCAGTTATATCTAGCCACCCTACTCCGCCGCGATCCCCGCCTGCTTGAACATGTCGTCGCCGGTTTCGTCCTCGACGGTGTCGTTCGCCTTGAGCTTCTTGCGACGATCAAACGAATCCCACACTTCGTTCCAGTTGCCGCGGGTGGCGCCCTTTGAGTATTCGGTGGCGCGGGTTTCGAAGAAGTTGGCGTGCTCGACGCCGTTCAGCAGCGGGGCGAGCCATGGCAGGGGGTGTTCCTCGATCATGTAGATCGGCTGGAAACCCAGTTGGCCCAGACGCCAGTCGGCGATGAAGCGGATATACTTCTTGATCTCCTTGGCGGTCATGCCGGGGACCGGGCCCATTTCGAACGCCAGATCGATGAAGGCATCTTCCAGCCGCACGGTCTTCTGGCAGCAATCGATGATGTCTTCGCGCACAGCCTTGGTCAGGCAGCCGCGTTCCTTGACGAAGGTGTGGAACATCTTGACGATGCCTTCGCAATGGAGGGTCTCGTCGCGGATCGACCAGGTGACGATCTGGCCCATGCCCTTCATCTTGTTGAAGCGCGGGAAGTTCATCAGCATCGCGAAGCTGGCGAAGAGTTGCAGCCCTTCGGTAAAGCCGCCGAACATGGCGAGGGTGCGGGCAATATCCTCGTCACTGTCGACGCCGAACTGCTGCATGTAATCATGCTTGTCGCGCATTTCCTGATATTCCAGGAACGCGCCATATTCGCTTTCGGGCATGCCGATGGTGTCGAGCAGATGGCTGTAGGCGGCGATATGGATGGTTTCCATATTGCTGAACGCAGTGAGCATCATCTTGACTTCGGTCGGCTTGAACACGCGGCCATATTTGTCGTGGTAGCAATCCTGCACCTCGACATCGGCCTGTGTGAAGAAGCGGAAGATCTGCGTGAGCAGGTTGCGCTCATGATCGGAGAGCTTCTGCGCCCAGTCGCGGCAATCCTCTCCCAAAGGCACTTCTTCGGGCATCCAGTGGATCTGCTGCTGACGCTTCCAGAAGTCGAAGGCCCAGGGATATTCGAAGGGCTTGTACTGCTTGGACGCTTGAAGAAGGGACATGGGATTACTCCGGACGTGCAGTGAATGCGGTGAAAAGTTGCGGGCGGCTGGCCCCATGCCTCGTGGCGGTGCGTTCAAACGTCACCACCCCCGGTACAGGAGCAATATCATGGTCGATACGAGCACTATCAAGGAACATGCCGACGTGATCGGCGCGGACGGCGTGCATGTCGGCACCGTGGACCACATGCAGGGCGACCGCATCAAGCTGACCAAGGCGGACAGTGGCGAAGGCCATCATAAGGGCCACCACCACTTCATCGGCAAGGGCCTGATCGCCGCAGTCGAGGACGACGGCAAGACAGTGCGGCTGTCCGCCAATGGCGACGTGGCCGTGACGTTCGAAGAAGAAGAGAACGAAGCGTAAAAGCGCTGGCGCGGTGACGGATGTTGCCGCGCCGCTGCCTTTGTTGGGCAGGCCCGGGTCGAATCGGGCATGCGTGCGAAATGTCGCATAAGTAACCTCCTCTTCCCTATCCAAAAACCCAGCACAGCGCATGGAATGGCGCGCGAGCGCCGCTTCCCCCGGCCTCGCCCCCGAAGCCGACCCGAATGTTACTCCATAGTCAAAAAAGCGCCACAGAATTTTTGCGCGATTGGGCGCAAATATTTGTTCGCGCCACCAATGCTAGGGGTTGACGCGGGGCGTTAAGCACAAGCTGTAGTGGCCGGATGCCCCGGCCCGTAGCGCGTTCGCGGCGCGGAAATGGCGGATTTCCGCGGGATTCCGGGCGTGAACAAAAGGGGGACAGAAGCACATGTTGTGCCCCTGCCCCCTTTGTTTTCAGGCCCTGACGGGCCGGTCATCTGGAACGGACATTTGCCGGGCAATTATCCGTGGCATGTACCCATTGCTCCCCCGCGAAAGCAGGGGAACGGCATACCGGATCAGAACAGATAGCCGAAGCGGATGCCGAAGCGGTGGTTGGCGAGGCGCTCCCCCGACAGCGTGTTCGAATTGACGTCGTTCAACTGATAGATGAGGCCGGCATACCATTGGCGGCGGAAGGTCGCGCCCGCTTCCACGTCCGCCGTGATCCGTTCGTCATGGCGATCGAACCCGGCGAAGCGGCGGTAGTCGATGAACTGATAGCCCGGCTCCACCGAGACAGTGTAGCCGACGGTGTCGCGATCCCCCCATTCGTAGGAATAGGCAAGGCTGGCACCGTAGCGCCAGGTATCGAGCGCGGGATTGTCCACATCGCGGCGCAGGATAACCGCTTCGCCGCGCAGAGTCTGGCCGAGGCCGACGGTATCGCGCAGCCACAGGCGACCGTTGTGCGACGTGCCGTCCAGCCCGGCGCGACGATCGCTGCGCTTGGTCAGTTCATACGCGGCGCCCAGCACCATCTGTCCGCCAAGGCGCTTTTCAAGGTTGATGCCGCCGCCGAAGTTGGACTGCACGAAATCGCCCGAGCGCCATTCGCCCGCAGCAATCGCTACGATGCCCAGCGTCAGGCGCGCGGCGGGCAAGTTGAAATAGGGGCCGGTCTCGACATCCAGCACGCTGCGGTTGATGCGGTCCAGTTTGAACTGCGCGGTTTGCAGGCCAGTGAAGCGCGTGCGCCATTGGTCGCCATTTTCGTTGAGGCGTACCCGGTGATCGATCTGTGCGCGGACCAGTGCGCTGGTGTCGTCGAACCGCTGATTATTGGGATAGCCGTCATCGTCGACTTCGGTACGGAGCGAATTGACCAGCGCGGGAGCGTTGGTGTCATAGGATATGCCCGTGACGATCGACCCGTGCAGCGACTGCTTGGGATTGTCCGCCTCGATCCGGGCGAGGACGGCGTTGGCGCGCTCGGTCAGGCGCTCGTTCTGTGGGGCGGCGGTGACGGTCTGGACGATACTGCGCGCCTTCACATAGAAACGCTCGCGGCGCAGGATGTCTGCCTGCGTGAGTTGCGCGGACTGGATGACGGCAGGGGACGGCGCGGGCTGCTGCGCGATGACGGCGTCGAGCATCGCGAGGCTTTCGGTGGGATGGGTGCGCGATCCGGTCTGCGCAATGTCGATGCGGCCCCGCGCGGTGTAGTCGATCTCGCGCTGGGCGAGTTGGGCGAATTTCTGATCGACGCGGGGCATTTGTTCAGGCATGGCGAGGGACTTGGCGGTGTCGAGTTCGGCGCGGGCGGCGGCGAAATTGCCGCGATCGGTCGCGATGTTCGACAGGCCGAAATGCGCGCTGATGAGGCGGCTGACGGACGGCGGCGGTGTCATGGCCAGCACCTGACGATAGCGCGCCTCGGCACCGACGGTGTCAGCGGGATCGGCATCGGCCAGCGCATCGCCTTCGCGGATCAGCAACGAGGCATCGATATCGCGCTCTGCCTGCGCCGCGCGCTCCCGGATGCGGGTGGTGCGAGCGGGATCGGCAAGGCCGGTCGCTTCGCGCGCCGCATCGCCAAGGCTGGCGCGCGCACCGTCGACATCGCCCGATTCCGCTTTCACATCGGCAATCTGAAGATGGATGCGCGCGTGATAATCCTCCGCATAGGGGCAAGGCGCGGCGAGCAGCGCATCGTAAGCAGGCAGCAACTCTGCGGCAGGTTCCCCGGCAATCCGGCGCGCCGACACGGCATCATAGGCCGCACCGCGCGCAGCGACAGTCTGCGCATAGTCGATGCGCTTGACGAGATAGGCCGCTTGCGCCGCGATATCGGCATTGGCGCCCTTTGCCGCTGCCCGCGCGGCTAAATCGCGCGCCACGGCATAATCATCGCGCGTGAGAGCCGATTGCGACAAGCGCTCGCGGTTCGGCGTGGCGACGCCGTTTCACTATCTGCGCTACCGCCTGAACCGGAAGCGCGCAGTGATCATCTTCTATTCGGTCGCGCAGGCCTGGCATGGGCGCGGGGTCATGCCAACGATGCTCGCGCGCACCATAAATGCGCTCAAAGGCGCACGATACGAGCGGCTTGGCGTGACGTGGATCGCCGATCAGAACGCGGCGAGTCTTCGCCAGATGGAGAGACTCGGCGGCCAACCGGTGGTAGCGACTTTCCGACGTTTCTCAGAGCAGGCATCCGCTACGGCATAAACATCTGTAATGACGCGAACCATGCCGATGCGGCCGAGAAGATCGCTAGCCAAAATGCCGATTTGATCCTCTATCCTTCGCACTGTCGCGGACGGCGCGTCGTAAGACTGTCGCAATCACTGTCGGTTTCGATGGCGTTCGCGTTCTCGCCCCTAACGATCTTGATGACAGTAGAATTTCTGAATTCGTGCGGAAAAAGGCAGCATGGGTGCTGCGTAAAAAAGCCATGTATTCCGAACTCTCAGGCTTCGCATCGCCGAAGGAATTTGTGAGCGGTGAGACCTTCCATTATCTTGGTCGACCCTATCGCCTGAAAGTTGTCTCCGATCCCATGGCTGTCGTCACTAGGGTGACTGCGCGGGGGTCAAATCTAATTGCGCCAATCATGCCCGAACATGATTCGATCATCGCGAGGAGCGCTGTGCGCAGTGGCCTTCGCCAATGGTACATCGCACATGCCAATTTCCAATTTTCGATCCGAATTCAGGTGGTTTGCCGGGCACTAGGCAGCGACCCTCGATCCATTTCCGTGGTGGATCAATCGAAGCGCTGGGGAAGCTGCGATGCCAAGGGACGCATCCGGCTAAACTGGCGTCTCGTAATGGCACCGGTATCGCTTATCGATTATGTTTTGGCGCATGAGGCTTGCCACATGCTTGAACACAACCACTCCCACCGGTTTTGGAGAATGCTCGAGACCATCATGCCGGACTACGAGACACGGATCCGCAAGTTGGATTCGTTGGGTCATCAATTCAACTGGTAGTTCGATAGCAGCCCCGGCCGAACGATCTGTTACGTAGAAGGTTGATCGTGCCAATCGCTACCGATCAGTCACCCGGCCCTTGTGGCATTTGCTTCCAACTCCGCGAGTCGTTCCGTACAAATATCATGCACGACCCGTCCCAGCTCCTCGATCTGGGTTTCGAGCCATTAAAACTCAGCTCTGGAAACTCGATAGTGCATATAATATCGCGCCTTGCGCAAGGAGACTGACGATGAGTGACCTGTATTGGCCCACGAGTGAGCAGACGGCTCGGCTTGAACCTTTCTTTGCCAAGAGCCATGGCGAGCCGAGGGTCGACGATCGGCTATCTAACAAGCATTGATGATACTCTGCCAAGAGGTGTCACCTCAAGTTCTAGACCTGACTGCGATGTTGTCCCATGGGTCAACACCTCTAAACAAACCCATTTATCGTTGGCTTCTCCGTTTGCTCCCACGCCTTATCTAGCCGGTTTTTCGAGCTTGGCGTCGAGCTGGGAATATTTCATACCATGCCGTTCGGCGTTGTATTGCCAACGCTTAAATTGCTCGATGAGCTCATTATTCTTAGCGCTCTCGGCCTTGAGGTCAGCTTTTGCTTCATCGAGCATTCTTCGAAGCGTCGCGACAACCGTAGTTCCATGCCCCCTTTCGCCAACCTCCTTTGCCTCCGAAGCTATTCGATCTTTGGCTTGCTGCCAGGCAGTTTTGATCTTCTCATGGTTGAGCATGGCCACCTTGGAATAGACATGGCCGTGCCCGAGTTCCATCGCCAGCGTGCGAAGGAACAGGTCCCAGGTTAGCTTGGTGCTCCAGCCCTTTAGAAGGCCAACAGCTAGATCGAGGTCGTCGGGTGAGAGATGAGGTGCGCCGCCCATCAGATCGGCTCGTTTCCAGCCCAAAAATCCTCGAATGAACGGTCATCATCATCGTCGGTGTCAGCCACCTCACGAATGGAAGCCAACGGGGCTTCCTCGTCGCGGATTGCTAGAGCCAGCCCTGATTTGGTTTGTGGTTTTGCAACCGGGGGCAGGGTGATCAACGTTCCCTCATCGATTGTAGAATCTGACAGACGGTCGATTGCGATCTGCCAGCGTTCAGCCTTTTCGCTATGAAGGTCCACCCAACGCTGGGCGCCATATCGACCAGCGTCGACTGCCGCTCTGGCAAGATTGGCAGCCTTTGTTGAGATCGACAGCTGCAGCCGGGCCTCCTCAAGATGGTCGGGATTTCCTTTGATGAACGTATTTTCACCGCAGCGGATACAGTCTTTATCCTTTGGACAAGGCATTAAAGAATAGTCATGCCGACACAGCCCAAACCGTGTCGTGATTGTCGAACCGACCTCGAGGCGAAGCGCTGTGTTACGGGAGATTGACTCCTTACGCATGCGTTCATCGATCTTGTCGGCGAGCGGCCCAACGACCTGTAGTCTCTTTGGCGCCGCATCATCCAGCAGCAAGAATGCCTCAATGAAAGTCTCTTGTGGCACATGATTATATGCCTCATTTTGCTTGACACTCTTCCGGCCAGACCAAAATGCGATGAGCTCTTGCGAAAGGTGTTTTGACTGAGCCAACGTGTTCAACAGATGACGTGGCTGGTGGGTGTTCAGGCGCCATGGTTCTCCAGTCTCAGGATTTACTAAGCCGTGGCGCGAGAAAATGGTGTGTCCGGTGGGCTTAGAGCCAAGCTCGTGTTTGATCTGCGAGTACGTAAGGTAGCGCGGAATATACTGATTTGTTTCCGCATAGCCTCGCATGACTTCGTTGGGAAGGCAGAACAGGGCGTTGCCTCCCTTTAATCCATTTCGCGGGTCGATATAGGGAAAGGTCTCAGGCAACTCTCCTATAATAAACTGCTCGAGTGATTCAAAAGTTACCACGCGATGATGTACGCGGCCAAGACCCTCCGGGAGCATTCGGGATCGATCGTTTGTGTTGCCACACCTCACCAGCGCTTGGTCGTGACGCCCCCCGGGATTTAATGGAACCGAGCGTCCAATGATTTGTGCTACTTCCCAAAGGCTCAGCGGTTGACCTCGAAGATGCTGGAAACCAGGAGGCAAGTACAGCTGCCCGGGATTTTCCTCATACCACCTGTGTGCGATCCGGCTCTTTTCCCCGATTGCGGTGAGACGCTCGATTGCGAGTCTGGCGATCTCTGCATTGTCCGGGGTAACGGAAAATTTGGTCATCGGATCGCCACGTTTTTCGGGGCGCCAGCTCAGTCCGTAAATTCCGTCCATTTCGGTTTCGCAATCAGCCGGCAAGCCAATGATTTCCGTCGCTCGACTTGGAGCGAACATCGCTAAAGCGAACCAACCGGTAATGATCTGGTCGGGGATATAATCGCTGTCGTGAAACACCGACGCGAGATCGAATATAGCCTGTAGGTGAGGTAGCTTGTCTACCCTGCCCCGGGCGCCATCACTGTTAACCCGATCGTTTCTGACGGGAGCCTTATATTGGATCGACGTCTTCCAAGTGATCGGCAGCTTTGTGATCTGTGCGGGCGCGACATTGTTCAATACGAGACGTTCAACTAATCGCCCGTAGGTCCAGGAATCTTTATAATTTGCAACTATTATTTCCTGCGCACGGTCAAGAATGCTGGGCGAGAGGTACCTCACATCCGGATAGATACTGGTATCTCGAAACGCCTTTTCTATCATTCGCAGAGTGGCCAAAAACTTCGCGGGGTTGTTATCGCCAGAGGTGCGGAGGTGCTCCACGAGAAGGGCCTTCGCTGCGCTGAGGAATGGTTCTGCCAAGTCCACTGCATCGGGCGACCTATTGCCACGCCGCGTGGTTTCGAAGTTCGAGAAGTGCATTACGAGGCCAGGGGGAGTTGACGTGGCCTTCGAGTAGAACGGTCGAAGGTTCCATGTGTTCAAATCCCAGTCGACGGCGTTTGGACCGTGGAAGAACTTGTAATTACGGGCGTGATTGATGAGCGCTGCCAGATTGCGGTCGGCATCGAATTCCGGCCGGCCGACAAAAGGAATGATCATCGCCGTCATTGTGCAGTCACCGTGTCCCGCTCAGCGATGATCTCGTCGACAGCGTCGATCTGCTCTTGTGTGATGGTCCGGATGCGGTCGCTATTTTCTGCCTCCCTATCTGCTACCAGCACGGCGCGAAAGGCTTCCCACGACGCTTCCCTGAACGGCTCAAATTTGCTGCAAGTTAGGCATCCGCGCGGCGCATCCTGGTAGCATTTCGCTCGCGTTCCGCATGCACCTAGATCTTCTCCATTTAGATGCTCATATGCGGTGATCAGCGCGCTCTCGTCACCTTTGCGAGTGGCCTCTTCGAGGCTTTCGATCAGCCGACCTTTAAAGGCAAGGGAGAATATGGTCATCTCGTGACCGATGGCTTCACCGATGGGTGCCTGAAGTGATGGCATCGCTGCTCGATAATATCGCACGCAATGCAGCGAAGTGTGAGTAAGGAGGCGCGCGACCTCTTCGTCTCTCGCGCCCAGAGAAATCGCTCGTGTTCCGAGAGTGTAACGAAATCGGTAGGGAAAGAGGGGGACCGGTCCGTTCAAACGATTCGACCACGTTTTCAATTCCTTGAATATCTGGTCCAGTTGACTTTGAATCTTAACGGATTGATTGAAAAACAGTGGTTGCTCAGAATCCCCATTTTGCATGTCTGGGCTCTTCAAATACGCAAGCAGAACCTCAGTGAGCTGCGTTGGGCATTTCCTTCTCCATCGGGTGCTTTTTTTAGCCTCTCTTGTCTTTGCTAAAGTGATGAGAAGAGTGATTTCACATCCTTCAGGGCCTGCGGTGGTAACTACATCTTTCAACCTCATCCGCGCAATCTGAATAGGGCGAACGCCAGTGGCGATAAGAAAGAAGCAGAGTGCCCACTGCTGAGTATTGATTGTCCCTATTGCATAAGCTTGATTCAGTGCCTGATAAATGCTGCGTAGCTCTTGCTCAGTGAAAGCCCCCCGCTTGGGATCGTTTGCCACAAGCGCGAAATACCAACCGTTGCCCTTCTCCTCCCATTTTTCGGGCTGGGACAGAAAACTGGCGATTTTCGGATCAACGCCGGGTAGGCGGCGTTCCACCCAATGGCCCAGTACGGCCTGTATAAACCGCCATGTCGAAATGGGTCGATGGCTTACGTAGTCCTCAAAATGATCAAGCATTAGGCTCCGAGGCATCCCATCAGGTGCTTGTGCGAGCCGAGTGACGAAGAGTCTAAAGTTGTTGGTGCACTCTGACGCGTATGCGAGAGAATGTGTCGAAAGAAGACCTACCAAAATCTCGGATAGTGAATCGTGCCAAGAGTTTCCACTTGTTCGCCACGAGAAATCGTATCGGTGGTTGCCTTGGTCACTTGCAATCCGGGTAACACCGAACAAATTTATGTTGACCAACCGGCCATCCAAAAGCTGGATTTCTCTGGATTTTTCCAGGGTAGAACTTGTCTTGTGAAGCATTTTTTACTCGATCGTGGATGGATGGATATCGTCCATCATTTCCTGGGCCAGATGATCAGCCCGCTCGCGTGTGTGTCGACGATTGTATCGGGCCGCTTGATGGGAGTTTTGCGACCACCCCATCAGCCGGCTGCGCATCTCAGCCTCTTTTTGAGGCGAAAACCTTTTGCCCTCCGGAAGGCTGTCTAGCTTTAAGCTGAGAATGTGATTCCAAGCTCTGCGCATCGTATGGGGAGTGATGTTCCAAGGCTGCGGCCCAATTAACTTGCGGACGCTTAGGAAAATGCGGTTCAGGAATTTACCGCTGGTAAGGGCGCGGCCTTGCTTATCGGTAAAGAGTGCACCCATGCGATGCGCCTCGCACTTTTCGGGCAGATTAAGCCAATATTCTTGAAAGAAATGGTCGAACACGTCTGCGGTCTTGGCGATGATGACAACTGTGCGGGGGACCGTCTTAGATTCGCGGATCATGAAGCGTCGCTTGGGCGCCAAGACACTGTCGGTTGCTGCTGAAAAGACTTCACTTCGGCGCGCTCCGGTATCCGACAGCAGCCGCTATGCGAGATAGTTCCGCCACCGGATAAATTCTGACGAAAACGGGTTTTCTAACGAATTGGGATGCAGGATATCATCGATTCGTTTGAGGACGGACACGTCAGGAGCTTCAAGAAGCTCGTCATCTTGCCATTGAGCCGAGCTTGAAGGTGCTTTGCTCCGAAGATCTGCAATCGTCGTTTCTGCCGAGGCGTTGAGATGAGTTTCGATTGCAGACAATCTTCTGTTGTCGAATCGGCGGAATCGATGCCATTCGAGATAGGAGGCAACCCACCTAATCCTGTTTCCTAACTCGACTGCCGTAGCGGTTTCCGATGCTTCGGCCTTTGACGTGCGCCTGGATGTTGTTTTGAAGCGTGAACGTGGCGTTCGTTCAGCAAAAGCGAGCGCGGCCTCGTACTCCGATGTTTGCTGTGCCGCATTGAAACCGAGGAACCGAACGACAGAAATCACATCAGCTGCACTGAGAAAATTGCCTTCGGACAGATCATCATCGAGATTTCTACCGACGGTTTCCGCCCAGCATTTAGCCATGCCGATGGCCCGAAGCACCTTTTCTATCGTGTGGGGCGAGGCACCCTTCACCTCGTAATTGTTGGTGACGTAAAGGTTCGGAAAATAGTGTGGCGCGGGCGACCCGCGAAGGTCAGTGATTACGACCGTCATCTCCTTCCGCCGACCACGCTGGACACTGGGAAACTGACGTATCCGAAACGGTAGCATGTTTACGATTTCCCCGATGTCCACATAACGTCGATTCATCGTATCATCAACGTTACCGCTCCGCTAGCGTCGGTAACACGAAAAAAAGGCTAGGAACCCTGCGATTCCTAGCCTCCAAATTAATGAGAAGTTTACGATTCCGTAGAGTGTCTCTCTACTGGCAGGCAAGGCACTCGTCATAATCGGTCGTTTCGCCGGTCATCAGCTCGATCTTCTTGAGATCGGGCGTGTTGTCGGCTTCGACGCCACCGGCGAACCCGGCGCGCTGGATCGATTTCGAGCGCAGATAATAGAGCGACTTGATGCCCAGTTCCCATGCGCGGAAGTGGAGCATCAGCAGATCCCACTTGTCGACATCCGCCGGAATGAACAGATTGAGCGACTGCGCCTGATCGATATAGGGCGTGCGATCCGCCGCGAGTTCGAGCAGCCAGCGCTGGTCGATTTCGAAGCTGGTCTTGAACACGTCCTTTTCTTCCTGGCTCAGGAAGTCGAGATGCTGAACCGACCCGCCATTTTCGAGGATCGAGTTCCAGACATTGGTGCTGTCCTTGCTCTTTTCCTGCAGCAGCTTTTCCAGATACGGATTCTTGATCGAGAAGCTGCCCGAGAGCGTCTTGTGCGTGTAGATGTTCGCGGGGATCGGCTCGATGCAGGCCGAGGTGCCGCCCGCGATAATGCTGATCGACGCGGTCGGTGCGATCGCCATCTTGCAGGAGAAACGCTCCATCACGCCCATGTCGGCGGCGTCGGGGCATGGCCCGCGCTCAATGGCGAGCTGCATTGAGGCTTCGTCGACCTGCGCCTTGATCTGCTTGAAGATGCGCAGGTTCCACGACTTGGCCATTGCGCCTTCGAAGGGAATGTTGCGCGCCTGCAGGAAGCTGTGGAAGCCCATGACGCCCAGACCGACCGAGCGTTCGCGGCTGGCGCTGTATTTCGCGCGGGCCATTTCCGGCGGGGCGCGGTCGATATAATCCTGCAGCACATTGTCGAGGAACCGCATGATATCCTCGGCAAAGCTCTTCTCGTCCTTCCACTCGTCCCATGTTTCCAGGTTCATCGACGAGAGGCAGCAGACCGCCGTGCGGTCATTGCCCAGATGGTCGCGACCCGTGGGCAGCGTGATTTCTGAGCAAAGGTTCGACGTCGATACCTTCAGCCCCAGATCGCGGTGATGCTTGGGCATCGAGCGGTTCACCTGATCGGCGAAGATGATGTAGGGTTCGCCGGTGGCAAGACGGGTTTCGACCAGCTTCTGGAAGAGCGAACGCGCGTCAACCGTGGCGCGGATCGACTGATCCTTCGGGCTGCGCAGGTGGAATTCGGTGCCGTCGCGGACCGCTTCCATGAAGGCGTCGGTCAGCAGCACGCCGTGGTGCAGGTTCAGCGCCTTGCGGTTGAAATCGCCCGATGCCTTGCGGATTTCGAGGAACTCCTCGATCTCCGGATGCGACACATCGAGATAGCAAGCCGCCGAACCGCGACGCAGCGAACCCTGGCTGATCGCGAGCGTCAGGCTGTCCATCACGCGGACGAAGGGGATGATGCCGCTGGTCTTGCCATTGAGACCGACCGGCTCACCGATGCCGCGCACGCTGCCCCAATAGGTGCCGATACCGCCGCCGCGCGAGGCAAGCCAGACATTCTCGTTCCAGGTGTTGACGATGCCTTCCAGACTGTCGTCCACCGAATTGAGATAGCAGGAGATCGGCAAGCCGCGCCCGGTGCCGCCATTGGACAGGACGGGCGTCGCAGGCATGAACCAGAGGCGCGAGATATAGTCATAGACGCGCTGGGCATGATCCTGATCGTCGGAATAGGCCGACGCAACGCGCGCAAACAGATCCTGATAGGATTCGCCGGGCAGCAGATAGCGGTCGCGCAGCGTGTCCTTGCCGAACTCGGTCAACAGCGCGTCGCGCGACGCATCGGTCTTGATGTCGAACCGCCGCGCCTGAATTGAGTGCGAAGACACCGGGTCCGCTTTCGGCGCGACTTCGGGTGCCGCCGTCGGGGTGGCCGCTGTCGTCGGGGTGGATTGGGCCGCTACAGCCTCCAAAACTTCATCCATTATCGTTGCCACGTCGCCTGCACCTGTTTCCTGGCTTTCACGAAAGTCCATTAGTTGATCGCCCTTGCATGTTCATGTTCCGTTCGATTCGGTCAAGTGCTTTGGGACGAGCGCCCAGTATAGCATGACCAGCTTCGAAATAGGGCAGCGGAAGTCCGATCTCTCCGATCGCGGGGGGCTAAACCGCCCTGCGCACCGAATCGCCCCGGCGCGTCCAACCACAATCTGTAGATAACCCCCGTTGCCCCTTACACAAGGGATAGTGCCACAGCCGTGCCGCGACGCAAGAGGGTAAATGACACTTTAGGGACTCGGTTCGTCGCTCGTGCGATTCGTTTCATCGCGACCCTGGGCCGCTCTGCCGGTGCGACGCGCGGTGTTTCCTATGCTTTTGAAAAGGCAAGAGGACGGGAGGGGAACGAAAATAAATAGATGGGGATGGAAATACGCGCCACCTTTCAAGGGCGGGGTCGATAAGAGGCGCGTGACTTTTAATGAGGGTGGGTGCGATTGTACTTCTGCAATCGCTGGCGAAGCCAATTGGCGCGATGTCTGAAGGCTCGCTTCGCTCGCCACCCACCCCAACCCCTCCCTTAAAAGGGAGGGGTATATAAGTTGGTCAGCCCCGATCCCCTGCCGCTTCGAGCACGGCGGCGACGGCGCCTTCCCAGGCGCGGCAGCGGGCGGCAGCCAAGGGGTAAGGTTGCGGGTGGAAGGCAGTGGCGCCTTTGCGCATCGACGCGGCGGCAGCGAGCGTGGGGAACAGTCCTGCGCCGACGCCCGCAAGCATGGCAGCGCCCAGCGCTGTCGTCTCGATAAAGAGCGGGCGCTCGACGCACAGGTCGAGCATGTCGGCCAGATCCTGCGCCAGCCAGTCGTTGCTGACCATGCCGCCGTCGATGCGCAGATCCGCCCATACCGCGCCATCGGCAGCGAAGGTGGCTTTCAGATCGAGCGACTGATGCGTGACAGCCTCCAGCGCGGCGCGGACGATATGCGCGCGGCCGGTGGAGAAGCTGAGGCCGGTGATCGCGCCGCGTGCATCGGGCCGCCAATAAGGTGCGCCGAGGCCGGAGAGCGCAGGCACGAAGCTGACCCCGCCATTGTCAGGAACGGAGGCGGCCAGCGCGGCAGTTTCCTCTGCGCTGTTGATCAGGCCCACTTCGTCGCGTAGCCATTTGACGACGCTGCCCGCGACGAACACCGATCCTTCGAGCGCGAAGCACCGCTCTCCGCCGATCTGCGAGGCGATGGTGCCGAGCAGGCGGTTCTTGGAGCGCGGCATCTGCGCGCCGGTGTTGGTGAGGATGAACGCGCCGGTGCCGTAGGTCGCCTTGGTCTGACCGGGGGCCAGGCAGGCCTGCCCGATGGACGCCGCCTGCTGATCGCCCGCAAGGCCGGTGACGGGGATCGGTGCGCCGAACAGGTCGGGCTGCGTGCTGCCGAACGATCCGGCGCAATCGACGATTTCGGGGAGCAAGGCGGCAGGCACGCCGAACAGGTCGAGCAATTCGCTGTCCCAGCCGCCCTGCTCAATCGCCATCAGCGCGGTGCGCGAGGCGTTAGTGGCGTCAGTGATGTGGAGCCCGCCGGTCAGGCGATAGACGAGATAGCTTTCGACGGTGCCTACGGCGAGGTTATCGCCCAGTTCGTTAAGCTGCGGCCAGTTGGCGAGCGCCCAGCCCATCTTGCTGCCGGAGAAATAGGGGTCGAGCAGCAGGCCGGTGCGCTCCTGCACCATCGGTTCGTGGCCTGCGACGATGAGATCGTGGCAGGTTTCCGCGGTCCGGCGATCCTGCCAGACGATGGCAGGCGCGACGGATTCCCCGGTCCGGCGGTCCCAGAAGACGACGGTTTCGCGCTGGTTGGTAATGCCGATGCAGGCGATCCGGTCCGGCCCGCCTGCCTTCGTCACCATCTCCCGCGCGCATTCGAGCGTGAGGGTCCAGATTTCGTTGGCGTCATGCTCGACGCGGCCCGGCGCGGGATAATATTGCGTCAGCGGGCGCTGCGCAGTGCCCAGGCACGCGCCGTCCGGTGCGAACAGCATCGCGCGGGTGGAGGTGGTGCCTTCGTCGATGACGAGAATGGGTTTTGTCATGTGTTTATCCTCTCGTCTTCGGTGGATATTCCATCTTCCCACTCTCCCGCCCTATTCCCCGTTCGGTTCGAGTAGCTGTCGAGCTTGTCGAGACGGCGTATCGAGAACAGTTCTCGACAAGCTCGAACCGAACGGTGTTGGGGAGGAACGGTGTGGGGAGGATCGGGGTGATTAAAGAACCAGCGGCCCATGCTCCAGCTTTGGCAACACATGCCGCGCGAAGAGGTCGCATTCGGCGGCGTGAGGATAGCCGGAGAGGATGAAAGCTTCGATCCCTTCGTCCTGATAGGCGCGCAGCTTGGCCAGCACCTGATCGGGATCGCCGACGATGGCGGCACCGCAGCCCGAACGGGCACGGCCCACTCCGGTCCAGAGATTATCCTCGACATAGCCTTCCTCGCCCGCTGCCGCGCGCAGTTCCTGCTGGCGGGTGACCCCGACCGACTGGCTGTCAAGCGACTTGGCGCGGATCGCGGCGCCTGCATCGTCGTCCAGCTTCGAGAGCAAGCGAGTCGCGGCGGTGCGTGCTTCACTTTCGGTTTCGCGGACGATGACATGCGCGCGATAGCCAAATTTGAGCGTGCGGCCATAGCTGGCGGCGCGCGCCGTCATGTCGGCGATGATTTCGCGCACATTGTCCATCGTGTCGGGCCACATCAGGTACACGTCGCAGCCTTGTGCAGCAGCATCGCGCGCAGCGGGGCTGAGGCCGCCGAAATAGAGTGGCGGGCATTTGCCGGAAACGGTGGTGACCTTGGGCGGATCGAGGTCGAGCTTGTAGAATTCGCCCTGATGGTTGAGATGCTCGCCGTTCAGCATCGTCTTCAGAATCTGCATGACTTCGAGCGTACGGGCGTAGCGCGCATTGCTCTCCAGCGTGTCGCCGGGCAGATCGGACGAGATGATGTTGACGGTCAGCCGACCGCCCAGAATACGGTCGAGCGTCGCGATGCGGCGAGCAAGCTGGGGCGGCCAGTCCTCACCGATGCGCACGGCCATCAGCAAGCGGATGGTCTTTACCAGCGGCGCGATGGCCCCGGCGAAGATCGTCGTGTCGATCCCCAACTGATAACCCGACGGCAGCAGGATATTGTCGAACCCGCCGCTTTCCGCCTGCATCACGATATCGCGGCAATGCTCCCAGCTTGACGCGAGCATCGCGTCGGGCTGACCCAGAAATTCATAGTCATCGTCGCACAGCGCGGAAAACCAGCTTACTTCGCAAGGCTTATAAGGGGCAGCATTCATGGCAGAGGTTCCTCTCTCGATGCGGTCAATACGGCGTACCAGTCGGCACGGGTCCATGTGACCTTGTAGGCGTCGGCGGCTTCGCGGATGCGTGCAGGCGTCTGCGAACCGACGATGGGGATGGGATGCGCGGGATGCGCCATGATCCAGCTAAACGCAGCGGCGGTGACCGAGACGCCATATTGATCGGCGACCTTCTTGAGCGCGTTGGCGACGGCGCGGTCACGCTCGGCAAGCGGATTGGCGATCTTGCCACCGCCCAGCGGCGACCAGGCCATGATCGCCATGTCCATCCGCATCGCCTGATCGAATTCGCCCGACACCAGCGGGTTGAGCGTCAGCGGCGAAAATTCCGGCTGCGTCGTGGCGAGCGGCACGGTGAGGAAATGAGCCAGCGCGTCGATCTGCGCGACGGTGAAGTTCGATACGCCGATGGCGCCGATCTTTCCGGCCTTATGCGCGTCCTCCAGCGTGCGGGCCATTTCCTGCGGGTGGGTCAGGATGTCCGGGCGGTGAATCTGCCAGAGGTCGACGCGATCGACGCCGAGCCGCGTGAGCGATGCGTCGATGGCGAAGTTCAAATAGTCGGCGCTGCTGTCATAGGGCGTGCCGATGACGATGCCGCCCTTGGTCGCCAGCACGATCTTGCTGCGCAGGCTTTTGTCCGCAGCGAATACGCGGCCAAGCAGCGCTTCGGACGCACCGAAGGCTTCGCCATTGTCCGGGCCGTAAATGTCGGCGGTGTCGAACAGGGTGATCCCGGCGTCGAGCGCCGCATCGACCAGCGCGCGGGCGGCAGCAAGGTCATCGCCCTTGAAGCGCCACATGCCCCAGGAGAGACCGCTGACGGTAATACCCGACTGGCCGAGGGGGCGGGAAACGGGGGGCGTGGGGAGAGAAGCGGTAATGGGCATGAAAAACTGTCGATCCTTCAGGGGCGGGAAAGGGAAATGGCGCGAGTCGATTGCCGCTCGATCAGTTCATGCGGCAGGCGGCGATGTTCCGCCCCCGGCCCCATACTGAACAACAGGTTGGTGCCCGTCTTGCCCAACGTGCGAGTCGGCTGGCGAATGGTGGTGAGCGGCGGATAGACGACTTGCGCCAGCACCGTGTCATCGAACCCTGCCACCGAAAGCTGATCGGGAATGACCACGCCGCGTTTATGCGCCACCGCCAGAACGCCGGCGGCCATATCGTCATTGCTGGCGAAAATCGCGCTGGGCGGATCGGGCATGGTGAGCAGGGCTTCGGCTGCCTTTACGCCGCTGGCGAAATCGAATTCGCCGGGGAAGACGATGGTGGGTTCATATTCGATACCCGCCCGGTCGAGCGCGCGGCGATAACCGAAGAGCCGCTCGTTGCTCGCCATATGGTTGGGATGGCCCATGATGAAGCCGATGCGGCGATGGCCGTGGTTGATGAGGTAGGACGTCATGTCGTCCGCTGCCTGCACATCGTCGATGAAGACCGACGAAGTGATCGCGTGGTTGGTGCCAGGCGAAATGCGGACGAAGGGGATCGAGCGACGCTCCAGTTCCTCCAGCACCGCCGCGCAATCGGTGACGGGGGAGGAGAGGATGATGCCGTCGACATGGGTTTCGTCGATCAGGCCGCCGACTTCGCGCGCGACATCGGGCGAGCCTACGTCGACGGGCTGCGCGAGCAAACGGATGCCCGCTTCCCGGCAAGCTTCCCAGACGCCTTCCTGGATCTGGTGGATATAATAGGGGCTGTGATTGTCGTAGAGCAAGGCGATCTGGCCCGACTTGCGCCCCGCGAGCGCGCGGGCGGCGATGCTGGGGCTGAAGCGCAGGGAGCGGACGGCGGCCTCCACCTTGATGCGCGTATCTTCGCGCACATAGCGTTCCTTGTTGAGAACGCGGGATACCGTCTTGACCGACACGCCCGCCGCCTGCGCGACATCGCTGATCGTGGCGCGTTCGCTCACAGAGTCAGCCTCGCGCAGCGGGCGACATGGCGGGTTGCGATATCCGCGAAGAAGGCCGCATGAGCGCTGTCGGCGCGGTAGAAAGCGGGCGTCTGGCCGATGGGGGCATCGACCTCCACTGTGCCGGACGCATGAGATGTGCCGGACCACAGATGCACCCAATCGGTGCCGCCGGGCAAATGGCAGGTCCAGCGCGTTGCGCCTTGCGTGATGACGGGGGCGACGAGCAGGTCGCGACCGTAGAGATAGTGGGTTTGCAGGGTATCGCTGTCCATGTCCTCTTCATGATGCAGGAACAGCGGACGTTGCAAGGGCAGTCCGCTATCGCGCGCTTCTTCGCACAGTGTGCGGGTGTAGGGCGCGAGGTCGGCATGAAGCTGTGTCATGGCCGCGAAATGGGCGAGCAGTTCGGGGGTGGAATCGACTTGCAGATTTTCGTCGGGGCGATTGCCTTCGTGGGTGCGCATGACGGGGGTGAAGGCGGCAAGGTCGCTCCAGCGCATCAGCAGTTCTGCGGTGCGGACATTGCCGAGCAGGCTGGTGTAGCCGCCAATGTCGCTATGGCTGTAGGCGTTGCCGACCAGCCCCGCCGACAGCGCCGCCGTGATGACGGTGCCGATGCCATCATGTCGGGTAAAATCGACCGACTGGTCCCCGGCCCAGAGCAGCGGGCAATATTTGCCAACGTCGGTCCCGCCTGCGCGCATGAAGAACACCGCTTCGCCGGTTTTACCGCGCAGTTCGAGGGCGCGCGCGTTGACCTTTGCCCAGAGCGTCGGCCAGGCATTGTGCGCGAGCATCGGGTCCATCCCGTCGAACAAGCGGACGTCGGTCGGGAGATATTCGCCGAAATCGGCCATCCAGCCCGACAGTCCGAAATCGAGCATTTCGCGGCCGATGATCCGGTCGGCAAACCATTCAGCCGCATCGGGATTGGTGAAGTCGACGATGGCGGCGTCAAATTCGCCGAAGTCGACATGATAAGGGGCGTCGCTGTCCTGCCGCAGCGCGAGATAGCCCGCCGCCAGCGCTTCCTGATACAGCACGCCGTCGATGGCGAGATAGGGGTTGACGTAGCCAAGGAACCGCACGCCCTTTTCCGCCAGCCGCGCGATGCGCTGGTCGAGATCGGGATAGCGTTCGCGGTTCCATTTCCAGTCCCAGAACAGCCGCTTGCCGAAGCTGGTAATGCGCAGGCCGACCCAGTCCTCACACCACAGCCCCGAGACGGGGACGCCCGCGTCGATCATGCGTTCGAGGCGCGCGAAACTGTCCTGCCCCTGCTTCAGCCCGACGATGGTGCCGGTGGTTGCCCAATCGGGGAGCAGCGGTTGGCGCCCGAAGCGGAGGGAGAGCGCGGAGACGAGATCGACCATCGTCGGCGCGGCGAACAGTTCGATCTTTGTGGGAATTTCCCAGCATTCGACGGTGAAGTGGTCGCTCGCGGTGAAGTCGAACGCGCAATAAGCGTGGGTATCGACATGCAGGGCGTAACCGCGCGGCGACAGGATCGTCGGCTGCGGATAGTTGGTGGTCCAGTAATCGCCACCGGCATTGCCCGCCGCATCCATCGCCTGCGTGAAGGCCGTACTCTTATCGCGACCGACGCCCGGCTCGGAGGTCCACACGGGAAAAATGCGACCGCGCAGATCGAGATAGGACATCTGCTCGCCGAGCCCGAAGATTTTCTCTAGCGGATCGATAGAAAAACTTAACCAGCAGCGATTGACGGCGTTGTCATGGGATTTTAGGGACAGGCCGTCGGACTGGACCACCAGCGACATGGCGACCGGCGCGCCCTCCTCCATCGAAAATTCGACGCATAGCGATCCGTCAGGATCGGACTGCGACGCGATTCGAGCATGGGACAGCGGCGTCCGCTCCACCACCTCATCCGAAAGGCGAAAATTGCCACGAAACATCTCTACATCTGCAATGCCACGCCCCACGGCAATCATGGCTCGGGCAGCGCTATGCGTGGCGAGCAGGCAGTCGCCCAGCCACAGCGCGAAGCCGCCGTCGGTAGCTTTGAGTGTCGGCGTGGATATCGCCATGGAACCTCTCTCGAATCGCACCCTGACCGACTGGGATCGGGTGTCACATATTTATGACAGCGATGGACAATGCCACAAGCTGTCTTTGCGATCAAGATTGACAATCCTGCCTTATCGCCCTTATTACCCCTCCAAACCTTCAGTTAAATGCAGGGTTTGTACCAAAATCATCATAACGGGAGGATCCCATGAAGCGCTCTAACTCCATTCCGCATATTCGCGCTGTTTTTCTGACAGCGCTGGCAGGCGTCAGTGCTGCAGCGCTTTGCCAGCCCGCATTCGCGCAAGAAACCGCGCCGGTTCAGGCTGCCGAGGAAGATACTGGCGGCATCGATATCGTCGTGACTGCGCAGAAGCGTGAAGAAAATCTTCAGAACGTACCGCTGTCCGTTTCGGTGATCGGCGGCGACGCGATTGCGGCTCAGGGCGGCGTAAACCTTGAAAACGCACAATATCTCGTCCCCAGCCTCAACTTCCGCAAGTCGGGCACCAGCCTCAATCAGGCGCTGTTCCTGCGCGGTGTCGGCACGATCAACTTCTCCATCGCTGCCGAGCCGTCCGTCGCTGCCGTGATCGACGGCGTTGTCCTGAGCCGTGCGGGTGAAGGCTTCGGCGATCTAGTCGATATCGACCGGGTCGAAGTGCTGCGCGGACCGCAGGGCACGCTGTTCGGCAAGAACGCATCGGCTGGCGTGGTCAGCATGGTATCGAAGCGGCCGGAAGACACGCTGGGCGGCACTGCCGAAGCCAGCTATTTCGATGCAAGCGAATATCGCGCGCGTGCCACCATCAACATTCCGCTGGGCGACAATGTGCGTTCGCGCTTCACGGGCTTCTACAGCGAATATGACGGCAATCTGCGCAACATCGCGCTGGATCGCAAGGTCAACGGGTACAAGCATTACGGCGTGCGCGGCGCAATCGAAGCCGATCTGTCGGATGCGGTCACGGTCATCCTGCGCGGTGACTGGCGCAAGGCGAACGACGATTGCTGCGCCGAAGTCATCGGCACGGTGCCAACCAATGCAGCAGCAGCCGCACTGTCGGGCACCAACATCTCGGGCGATGAAACGCGCCGGGTCAACCAGAATCTGCTGACGCAGACGAAGGAAGAAAGCTGGGGCGTGTCGATGCAGATCGATGCCGAACTGGGCAACCAGATCATCACTTCGATCACTGCCTATCGCAATTGGGACAATACCGAAATCCGCGATGGTGACTGGCTGGATCGTCCCTATGTCGGTCTCAACCAGTTGCACGACATC
The DNA here is from genome assembly GCF_027925545.1 of Sphingobium sp. BS19. NCBI lineage: Bacteria > Pseudomonadati > Pseudomonadota > Alphaproteobacteria > Sphingomonadales > Sphingobiaceae > Sphingobium > Sphingobium sp. BS19. The sequence goes on along the minus strand of NZ_BSEF01000003.1, from coordinate 244,639 downwards.
GGGCCGCAGACGTCCAAGACATTCAGCCAGGAATTGCGCCTGTCGTCGCCGACCGGCAATTTCTTCGAATATGTCGCAGGCCTGTATTACTCGCGTGCGGAATCGCAGCGTCAGTTTACGCGTGACGTCATCACGTGCAGCGCCTCCACGCTGCCAGCGGTCACGCCGGGGCTCATCCCCTGCTCCACCACGCCGGGCGTTTCGACGACCACCAATCCTTTCGGCACCACCGATTACGGTTCGGTCTTCACCAACATGGCCGCCTTCGGTCAAGTCACGCTCAATGTCTCCGATCGCTTCCGCGCCATCGGCGGCATCCGTTACACGGCAGATCAGCTTGACGGCAATATCCTGCGCACCGCGCGCTTGGCCGGTGCAGGCGTGAACGGCAATTTTGACGCGGGCGTCTACAATAACGGCGCAGGTGGCGGCGTTTCCAATGGTCAGCCGGTGAACCTGAAAGTCGTCAACGACAACTGGTCGGGCAAAGCGGCTCTGCAATATGACATCACCGACGATACGATGGGCTACGCCAGCTACACGCGCGGCTACAAGGGTCCGGCGTATAACCTGTTCTTCAACCTCAACACATCCGGCGCGGGTGTCATCGCACCGGAAACGGTCGACGCCTATGAAGTCGGCCTGAAGAACAGCCTGTTCGGCAATCGCCTGATCCTGAACCTCACCGGGTTCTACGCCAAATATAACAACTATCAGGCGAACAACCCGGATCTGGTTGCAGGCGTAGTCGTTACCCGCCTGACCAACGCAGGCACGGTATCGACCCGCGGCGTCGAACTCGACATGGTGTATCAGCCGTCGCGGGCCTTCACCCTGAGCGGTGGCCTGGCCTATACCGATGCGAAGGTCGATGAATTCCGTCTGCCCCCCGGCGCAACCGAATCGCAGCGCGTGCCCAATGGCACTCGCCTGTCCAATGCGCCCAAGTGGAAGGGCTCGCTGGGCGCGACGTACAAGATCGAAACGGGCGGTTTCGCCAATATCGAACTGGGTGCGCAGGGCAGCTATCAGTCGAGCCAACTGTATGAATTGAGCCCCAATGCCGCCGTGCGCGCGGCAACGACGGTCAAGGGCTATGGCATCGTCGATGTAAGCGCGGGCCTGGTGGCGCAGGACAATGGCTGGAGCGTTCGCGCTCAGGTCAAGAACCTGCTCGACCAGAGCTTTGCTTCGTCCATCGTGTCGGGCGGACCGGGCGGTTCGTACCGCTTCATCATTCCGCGCGAAGCCGACCGCTATTTCGGCGTCACTGCAAAGGTGAATTTCGGCAGCGAGAAATAAGGAACACTCTTCTCCGGGGCGCGGCGCTTGTTTGTTATCACGATTTCCTGAGGAAATTATTCAGGCATGCGCCCCGGCGATACGGGCTGGCGACCACTGCACGGGTCGCCAGCCTTTTTTTTGGCCAACGTCATTCGCAAAAGGTTCCACGATCAGGCATATTTTTTATTCGGTTCGCCGCAAATGGGCCAAGCGGTGAGATTGCATTAGCTTTTGCAACGTAGTTAACCCTCAACCGATAGTGTTGCGGAGACTGTATGATCGAGTTTGCTGCCCTGACCTATGGCGTCCTTGCCAGCTTTGTCCTGACATCCGCGGGCCGGAACCGGGCGAAGCAGCAGCCTCATCCACCGATGGTGCAGTATGTCGGCTATATGTTGTGCGGCGTATCCGCAGGCGCGTCGGCAATCCTGAGCGGCATCGCCATCCATCAATTGATGGCATGAAAAAGGGCGGCACAATGGCCGCCCTTTCCAAATGTAGTCCTGGAGCGTCAGATTAACGCACCGAACCGCGACGAACGAGGTTCACGACCGCCAGCAGGATGACGGCGCCGACGAACGAAACCAGCAGTGCCGCAATGTCATAATTGCCGCTGGTGATCGGCGCGATGCCGAGCAGGGGCGAGACCACGAAACCGGCGATGACCGCGCCGACGATGCCGACGACGATGTTCAGGAAAATGCCCTGCTGCCCATCCGTGCGCATGACCATGCTGGCCAGCCAACCGATGATGCCACCGACGATAATAAGAATAATAATACCCATGATCCAACTCCCTAAAACGATGCGGCCACAGGTGGCTGCTGAAAGGTAGGACGCATGGAAGGCCAGTATTGTTCCGTAGCGGTCAGGCGGTCACCGGTTCCAGTTTTGGGACAAGCAGGTGAATCCAGCCCAGTGCGACCAGATAGGCCGCAGCGCAAATGGCGAACATCGGCCAATATCCAACCCCTGTCGTCAACGACCATCCGGCAAATTCGATCATCGCCGTACCGCTGAGATTGCCTGCGACCGCGCCCATGGCGATCACGCTGGCAACCCGCGCCGTAGGCACGATATCGGCCGTCATGCCGAAAATATTGGTCGAGAAACCCTGATGCGCGAACAAGGCCATGCCGATCAGCAGCGCGGCGGTCCACGGGCTGCTCGCATAGAGCGCCAGAGGCGCGGGCAGGATCATCAGCGCGAACAGGAACATCGACAGCTTACGTGCGCCGTTGACGGAAAAGCCGCGCGACAGGAGGATGGGGAACAACGCGCCGCTGCTGATCGCGCCGATGGCAGCAAGGACGTAGATCAGCGCGATGGGATAGCCGAGCGTCCCCTGCGCCATGCCAAATTGCCGCGCGAAGAAATCGGGCATCCAGAAGAGCATGAACCACCAGACCAGATCGGTGAACGCCTTTGCGCCAATGACGGCCCAACTGCGCCGGTCGGACAGGAGATCGCCCCAGCGGACACCCTTTACTGCGCTGGCGCTTTTTACATTGCTCCTGACCGGTTTGAGTTGGCGTGTGCCGACGATCCAGAAGGCAAGCCAGATGAAGCCCAGCCCCCCAGTCACCAGAAACGCCGCCTGCCATCCAAAGGCTAGCGCGAAGGGCGGGATCAGCAGCGGGGTGACGATGGCACCGATATTGGGCGCGGTGTTGATGAGGCCGATACCTAAAGAGCGCTCCTTGAGCGGCAGATAGGTCGCAGCGGCCTTGATCGCTGCGGGTGTGTTGACCGATTCCGCGACGGCCAGCGTGATGCGTGCGGCGACGAATTGCTGGACAGTCATCGCGATGGCATGGCCCATGCCCGCGAGGCTCCATAGCGCGACCGCTGCGCCATAAGCAAAACGTACGCCGAAGCGGTCGACGAACCAGCCAACCCCCAGCAAGGCGAAGGCGGCGGAAATCTGAAAAGAGGAGCCAAGATGTGCGAATTGCTGATCGGACCAGCCAAATTCGGCTTCCAGCATGGGCTTCAGCAGCGCCAGCACTTGCCGATCGACATAATTGAGGGCGGTTGCAAAGAAGATCAGCGCGACGAGGCCATAGCGCAGGGTCTTGCCAGTGGCGACCTGCCCATCGTCGGTTGCGGCGCCTGCGGCTGCCAGCTCGGCCTTTTCGTGTAACATCGCCTCTCCTTCGCCAACGCCGATATGATGCTTGCCTGCATCGCTTTTTCGGTTGCAGATGGCCAGCGGCAACTATAGGCACAGGCAATATGACAGCGCAAGACAGAAACACCGTCATGGCCGCAGACCTTTATGGCGACTTGCTGGTCGACACCCGACAGCCGCCCCAGCGGTGGCAGACGCGCGTCCCCGGTCTTGCCATGGCGATCGTTGCCTCGCTCGCCGCAGCTTGGCTGAGCGACCATTATGGCGCGCCGATTGTGTTGATGGGTTTGCTCATCGGCTTATCGTTGAGTTTCGTCAGCGCCGAACCGAAACTGATTCCCGGCCTGACCTTCGCATCGCATACGTTGTTGCGGATCGGGATCGTGCTGGTCGGTGCGCAGATTACCTTCGCGCAGATCGGGTCGCTTGGCATCGGAGCCTTTGCAGCGCTCATCGGGATAATGGCGCTGGTGATGCTGACCGGCATCGTCGTTGCCAAGCTGTTCAAGCAGGACGTGATGTTCGGCCTGCTGGCGGGCGGTGCGACCGCGATATGCGGCGCCTCGGCGGCGCTGGCGCTGTGGAGCCTGATCGGTGAGAAGCGCATCGACCAGGCGCGTTTCACCATCGTCCTCGTCGGCATTTCGGTCGCGAGCGCACTGGCCATGTCCTTCTATCCCCCCATTGCCGAATTTCTGGGCCTGACGGACCGGCAGGCGGGTTTCCTGATCGGCGCATCCATCCATGACGTGGCGCAGGCCATAGGCGGCGGCTTCTCCTTCTCCCGCACCGCCGGCGAAGTCGCGACCATCGTGAAGCTGACGCGCGTGACGCTGCTGGCGCCCGTGCTGGCCATCGTGGCCATCGCGCTGCGCAATCAGGGCATGGGCGCGGACGGCACAGCGAAGCGCATCCAGATTCCCTGGTTCGTGCTGGGCTTCCTGGTGCTCGTCGGGGTGAATACGGCGATTCCCCTGCCAGCGCAGGCAGTGGATGTATCGCATACGGTTTCCAAAGCGCTATTACTCGTTTCGGTCACGGCGACGGCGATGAAGTCGCAGATGGCAGTGTTGTTGACGCAAGGCTGGCGCAGCTTTGCGCCGGTGATCGCGGCGACGTTGGTGGCGTTTGCGCTGTCGCTCGGCGCGGCGCTGATCCTGTGAAGGTGGCAATATGATCTACAACCTGTGCGTCATCGGTGGCGGTATCAACGGGACCGGCATTGCGCGCGATGCCGCAGGGCGCGGGGCATCGGTGCTGTTGCTGGAGCGGGACGATCTGGCGTCCGGCACATCGTCTGCTTCGACCAAGCTGATCCATGGCGGGCTGCGCTATCTGGAGCATTATGAGTTCAAGCTGGTGCGCGAATCGCTGATGGAGCGGGAGCGGCTGCTGGGGATTGCACCACATATTGCGTGGCCGATGCGGTTCGTGCTGCCGCATCATCCCGGGTTGCGCCCGCGCTGGCTGCTGCGGCTGGGGTTGTTCCTGTACGACCATATCGGTGGGCGTAAGTTGTTGCCCGCCACACGCACGATTGATCTGCGCGCTGATCCGGCGGGCAAGCCGCTGAAGCCGGGTTATTCGACGGCGTTCGAATATTCCGATTGCTGGGTCGACGATGCGCGGCTGGTGGTGCTGAACGCGCGCGATGCGGCGGCACGCGGCGCGGAGATACGGACGCGGTGCGAAGTGACCGAGGCCCGACGCGAAGGCGATTGGTGGCACATCGAGACGCGCAATGCCGATGGCACGACGCAGGATTTCAAGGCGCGCGCACTGGTGAATGCAGGCGGCCCGTGGGTCGTGCGGATGATCGACCGATCTCATACCGAACGGCCCGCCAATGTGCGGCTGGTGCGCGGCAGCCATATTGTGACGAAGCGGCTGTTCGACCATGACCGCAGCTATATCTTTCAGAATGCCGATGGCCGCATCATCTTCGCCATCCCCTATGAGCGCGATCTGACGCTGATCGGAACCACCGACCGCGACCATGAAAGCCCCGACGTTCCGGCCAAGGCAAGCGACGAGGAGATCGCCTATCTCTGCAACGCGGCAAGCGAGTATTTCGCGAAGGCGATTACGCCCGCCGACGTAGTGTGGACCTATAGCGGCGTCCGCCCCCTGCTGGACGACGGGGCCAGCGCTGCGCAGGAAGCGACGCGCGATTATGTGCTGAAGCTGGATGCTACGGAGGGTGCTGCGCCCTTGCTGTCGATCTTTGGTGGGAAGATTACGACTTATCGCCGGTTGGCGGAGGAAGCGATGGAGGCGCTGTCGCCGCTGATGCCTGTGTTGAAGGGCAAAAGCTGGACGGCGACCGCGGCGCTGCCCGGTGGCGATTTCCCGCTGGCGGAGCGAGGGGCGTTGACGGCGCGGATTGCGGGGCGGTATCCGTTCCTGTCATCCGATAGCGTTGCGCGAATATTGGCGACATATGGCACCTGTGCGTTCGAATGGCTGGGCGACGCGCAGACTATGGCGGCGCTGGGCGAGGATTTCGGCGGCGGGCTGACGGAAGCCGAAGTGCGCTATCTGGTGCGCGCGGAATGGGCGCGGACGGCGGACGATGTGCTGTGGCGGCGGACCAAGATGGGGCTACGCGTCGATGCGGCGGGTGCTGCGCGGTTGGATGGGTTGCTGGCGCGGCTCGTGAATGAGGGTGCAACACTCTCGTGAAGTTATAACATTGTTATAACTTTCCTCCTGTGCTATCCGTGCTCAAGGAGACAAGCCATGCAGACAGCACTTCGTAAAATGGGAAATTCGACAGGGATGATCCTGCCGCAATCGGTGCTTCGGGAAATCGGTGCGACCAGCGGTGCAAAAATGGATGTGCTTGTACAGGACGGCAAGCTGATCATTACGCCTGTTGCTCCGACCGACATTGCGCGCACGGGCTGGGCAGAATCGGCTGCAGATGTGGCAGCGCATGCGGACAGCGAAAGTGAAAGCTGGCACGCCTTTGCCAATATCGATGATGCCGATTTGACGTGGTAAAGCGGGGCGAGGTTTGGCTGGCTGCGCTGGATCCAACCGTCGGCAGCGAAATTCAGAAGACTCGCCCGTGCGTTATCGTTTCACCAGACGAGATGAACGATCATATGCGCACGGCCATCGTTTCACCCATGACGACCGGCAGTCGTCCTGCCGCTTTTCGAATCGATGTGCGATTTAAAGGCAAGACGGGATTAATCCTGCCCGACCAGATGCGGACCGTCGACAAGACGCGACTGATCAAGCGTATGGGGAAAGTGGATCCAGCGACACTTGATGCGCTTCTGGGCATATTGGCGCAGATGTTCGCCAAATAGACAAACCACCCGCAGCGTTATTCCGATAGCGGTTTGAAGGGATAGCGTGGCAACGGCCATGCTATCCCTTAGGCATCAATATACCCGCGCTTTCGGTTGGATGTACTCGATCTCGTCCGTCAGCGTGTAGTCGTGCACGGGGCGCGTATCGAGCGTCACCTTGCCGCCCTTGCCGCCCCAGCCGTCGAACCACGAAATGGTGTGCTTCATCCAGTTGGCGTCGTCGCGGTTGGGGAAATCCTCGTGCATGTGCGCGCCGCGGCTTTCCTTGCGGTTGAGCGCGCCTTCGATGGTGCAGCTTGCCTGGCTGATGAGGTTGTCCAGCTCCATCGTTTCGATGAGGTCGGTGTTCCAGATCAGCGAGCGGTCGGACACCTGGACGTCCTCCATGCTCTTGTAGACATTCTGCAGCTTCGTGACGCCTTCGCTCATCAGCGCATCGTCGCGGAACACGGCGGCATGCTTCTGCATGGTACGCTGCATTTCGAGGCGAATCTTGGCAGTGGGCGTGCTGCCCTTCGCATTGCGGAAGTGATCGAGGCGCGAAAGGGCCAGATCGGCGCTGTCACTGGGCAGAGCCTTGTGGGCGCTGCCGGGCTTAACGATGTCCGAAATGCGATGGCCGGTCGCGCGACCGAAGACGACGAGATCGATCAGCGAGTTGGAGCCGAGGCGGTTGGCACCATGCACCGATACGCAGGCTGCTTCGCCGACCGCGAACAGGCCGGGGACGACCGCATCGGGATTGCCATCCTTCAGCGTCACGACTTCGCCATGATAGTTACAGGGGATGCCCCCCATATTATAATGGACGGTCGGCACCACCGGCAGCGGCTGACGGGTCAGATCGACATTCGCGAATACCTTGCCGGTTTCGGTGATGCCGGGCAGACGTTCGGCCAGAATCTTGGGGTCGATATGGTCGAGGTGAAGGAAGATGTGATCCCCTTCCTTGCCGACGCCGCGCCCTTCGCGGATTTCCAGCGCCATCGAGCGTGACACGACGTCGCGCGACGCCAGATCCTTGGCGGAGGGAGCATAGCGTTCCATGAACCGCTCGCCTTGCGAGTTGGTCAGATAGCCGCCTTCGCCGCGCGCGCCTTCGGTGATGAGGACGCCTGCGCCGTAGATGCCGGTGGGATGGAACTGCACGAATTCCATGTCCTGCAAAGGCAGGCCCGCGCGCAGCACCATACCGCCGCCGTCGCCGGTGCAGGTATGCGCCGACGTCGCGGAGAAGTAGCAGCGACCGTAGCCGCCGGTCGCCAGCACGACGCTATGTGCGCGGAAGCGATGGATCGAGCCGTCTTCCATGCAGATCGCGATCACGCCGCGGCATTCGCCATTTTCCATGATGAGGTCGATGGCGAAATATTCAACGTAGAAGTCCGCGTCATATTTCAGGCTCTGCTGATAGAGCGCGTGCAGCATGGCATGGCCGGTGCGGTCGGCAGCAGCCGCGGTGCGCTGAACCGGCGGGCCAGCGCCCATATTCTGCATGTGGCCGCCGAAGGGGCGCTGATAGATGGTGCCGTCCTTGTTGCGGCTGAACGGTACGCCTGCATGTTCCAGCTCATACACCGCAGCCGGGGCTTCGCGGACCATATATTCGATCGCGTCCTGATCGCCGAGCCAGTCGGACCCCTTGACGGTGTCGTACATGTGCCACGTCCAGTGATCCGGCGTGTTGTTGCCGAGCGAGGCAGCAATGCCGCCCTGCGCCGCAACGGTGTGGCTGCGCGTCGGGAACACTTTGGTGATGCACGCGGTTTTGAGGCCGCTTTCGGCAATGCCCATGGTGGCGCGGAGGCCGGAGCCGCCGGCACCCACGACGACGGCATCGTAAGTGTGGTCGATGATCTTGTAAGCGTCGGTCGACATCAGGAAGCAGCTCCCGTGAAGGCTATTTTGGCAATGGCGAAAATGCCCAGAGCCGCGCCACCAATGGCGTAGAAGTTAAGTAGCAGGAAGGTCGCGAATTTCGTGCCGTCTTCATGCACATAATCCTCGACCACGACCTGCAGCCCGAGGCGCAGATGGTAGAAGACGCTGACGATCATCAGCATGATCGGTACGGCGACCCAGCTCTTGGCAAGCCATGTCGTTACCGCGACATAATCGAGTGCCGGGAGCTGGAGAATGCTGATGATCAGCCACAGCACCAGCAGCAGATTGCCGACGGCGGTGACCCGCTGATTGATCCAGTGATGCGTGCCCGACTTGGCACTGCCCAAGCCACGAACGCGACCGATGCCCGTTCCGCTACCCATTACAGTTTCCCCGAGAAGATGCTGAGCCAGATCGCAGCGGTGGTGAAGATCGAAAGAACCGGCACGACCAGAGACCAGCTCTTGTTCGTCTTAAGCTCATAGCCCGCGCCGATATCGAGAACGAAATGGCGAAGGCCCGAAAACATGTGCTGAAAGAAAGCCCAGGTAATGCCGATCATCACGACATAGCCGTACCAGGACGTCGCTTGTTTCAGAAAGAACGCATAATATTCCGCGCCCGATGCCGCCGCGGTCAGCCACCATACGAGGCCAAGCGCACCGACGACCGCCAACCCGACGCCCGTGGCGCGGTGAAGGATCGACAAGGCCATATGCGGGCCCCATTTCCAGATAGTCAGATGCGGCGAAAGAGGCCTAGTTTGCGGTCGCGCCATGCGGTCTGCACTCCCCTGGGTCAGCATGATTCCCAGCCCCTTTAGCGCGCGCCTCTCCACTGTGCAAATGCAGCAGGCCGCAGCGCACCAAATCTTTCAAATGAAGCCGATTCAAGTGATTTATGGCAGATTTCCTATCGGATTTCCGCCCGAAGATAAGAGTTGATTAACCAACTAACCCTATGAAGAGACCTGAAGGCATCAGACTGGCTTGGGACTGCAAAGGGCACACATTTCAATGACGCTGCAAATAAAGGCCGATGTGACGATGCCGGAACGGTTGGCAGAGTTCGATCCTGCAGGGACATTGGTATCCGATGCCGCTGCCATTTTCGCGCTTCTTCCCGATCATGGCGAAGCAGCCGCTCAGGCATTTTTCGATGCTTATATGGCCAATACGTCGCTGCGGTCCGTATTGAAGCCGGAGTCGATCAGCGCGATACGTCGCGAAGTCTCTCATTATATTCGTGAAAAGCTATCTAATTTCGGAGGTGAACGTTGGGCGGATTCGGCGCGGTCCTGCGTTCGGCACGCTCGCAAGCATGGCATTTCCATCCGCACCATTCTGGTGTCGATCGTGGCCGCCAATGATGTGGTGCATGATGGAATTTGGGATGCCACGTCGCAAGGCAATGGCCCGGAAGGCCCGGCACGCGCATTGTATCGCGCCCTGACACGTATTTCCATGATCGAAGCAGAATTGATCTGTTCGGTCCTGGCGATCGACATTGCGCTGGAAGAAGAAACCGAGCGTTTGCGTAACGCAACTTTGTTCGAACAGCGCATCGTTGCCGAAATCGACGGCGCGTCGCATCTGGGCGACGGTCTGCGCGAACAGGCAAAGGATGCATCGGCAGCAACGCGCGGAATGCTGGGCAAGGCATCGGAAGTTGCGGCAGCCGCCGAGCAATCCGCGCTTGCCATGCGCGAGGCGGCCCAAACCTCCGCCGGGCTGATCCGGGCGATCGAGGATGCGCGCGCCGAAGTCGAAGGTGCCGCCGAAGTGGCGCAGCGCGCTTATGCGCAGGCAGGCGACGCGGTCACCATGTCGACCACCTTGTCCGAACATGCGCAATCCATCGAATCCATCCTTGGCCTGATCCGCGATATCGCAGGGCAGACCAACCTCCTTGCGCTGAATGCCACTATTGAAGCGGCACGCGCGGGCGATGCGGGTCGCGGCTTTGCCGTGGTGGCGCAGGAAGTGAAGAGCCTGGCCAATCAGACTGCGCGCGCCACGGACGACATCGCCAACAAGATCGGGTCCATCCAGGCATCGACGCGCCAGTCAGTCGAAACCAACCAGCGCATCCGCGAAACCGTGGACGAAGTGCAGATGTCCGCGAACCGCATCCGCAGTGCCATGGATGCGCAGGCGCAAACCGTCACGATGATCACCGCCGCCGTCGATGAAACGGCGCTGGCAGCGGATTCCATGTCGGCGACCATTTCGGCCATTCGTCAGGATACCGAAGTCGTCGCGTCGGAGATCGATCAGCTTGAGCGCGGTTTCATGAGCGTCGAAGGCAAGCTGTCTTCGCTGCGTCAGGCATCCGCAGAGTTCAGCCGCCGGGTGGCATAAGCCGACACGTCAAAAGGGCTTTTACACCTCCCGCCTTTCCTTGGCCAAGCGGCTGGGCTACCGGCAGGCATGGCCATCAATATTCTTCTGACCGGCGCGAGCCGGGGCATCGGCGCGGCCTGCGCGTCGCTTCTTGCATCGGGCGATACCCGTGTGTTTGCCGCCAGCAGCAAAGACGCCGATCTTGGCGCGGCCGGTGGCGCCGAGGCTTTGTGGGACAAGGCACTGGATGCGCTGGGCGGGCGGATCGATATCCTGATCAACAATGCAGGCATATTCGAAGCGACGCCGCTGGATAGCGACGACGCCGACTGGCTGGCGGCTTGGCAACGCACTATGACCGTCAATCTGGAAGCGTCGGCGATTTTGTGCCGCAAGGCTGTGCTGCATTGGCAAGCACGGAAATCGGGCGGGCGGATCGTCAACGTCGCAAGCCGCGCCGCCCATCGCGGTGATAGCCCGATGCACTGGCATTATGCCGCATCGAAGGGCGGGATGGTCGCCATGACCAAGACAATCGCGCGAGCCTATGCCGCGGAAGGAATTTACGCTTTTGCCGTCTGCCCTGGCTTTACCATGACGGGCATGGCGGAGGATTATCTGGCGAGCCGGGGCGGTGACAAGCTGCTCGCCGACATTCCGCTTGGCAAGGTCGCCACGCCCGACGAGATCGCGGCCATCGTGAAATTTCTGGTCACGGATGCACCGCCCTCCATGACTGGTGCTGTCCTCGACGCGAATGGAGCAAGCTATGTCCGATAAGGAAAGCTGGAAACTGACTCTTCCTTGCACCCGCGCGGAGGCCGAATCGCTGGACGGCGATATCGTGGCGTTTGCGCAGCTCGACAGTCCGCCGGTGCTGATGACCAGCGAAGCGGCCCCGGACGATGACGATGTCTGGCAGCTTGATGCCTATTTTGAAGGCAAACCCAATACGGCGCTCGTCAAGCTGGTGCAGACGCTGGTGCCGAGCGCGCGGGGGAAAAAGCCGACACTCGAAAAACTGCCTGCGGAAGATTGGGTGACGATCAGCCAGCAAGGGCTGGAGCCGGTGATCGCCGGGCGCTTTTATGTGCGGAACATGGCCGACGATGTCGTGCCGCCGGGGTACAAGGATTTCCTGATCGGTGCTGGGCGCGCGTTCGGCACGGGGCAGCATGAAACGACGTCCGGTTGTCTGGCAATGCTGGATCGCTCGCGGCGGCTGGGGCATCGGTTTGGCAATATCGCCGATGTCGGCACAGGCACAGGCTTGCTGGCATTCGCCGCGATGCATCTGTGGCCGATGGCTTATGCGACGGCGTCGGACATAGATCCGGTGTCGGTGGAAGTCACCGCCGAGAATGCCGTGGCCAATGGGGTCCCGTTGGGCCGCAGTGCAGGACAGTTGACTGTGTTCGCGGCGGCGGGGGTGGATCATCCCGGCATATTGGGCCGTGCGCCCTATGATCTGCTGATCGCCAATATTCTGGCCGGACCGCTGATCGAACTTGCGCCTTCGCTCACGGCCACGCTGGAGGATGGCGGTACGCTGATCCTGGCGGGATTGCTGGACAGTCAGGCCGATAGCGTGATCGCGGCCTATCGCGCGCAGGGGATGCGGCTGGCCGACCGGATCGATACCGGGCAATGGCCCACGCTGCGGCTGCGCAAACGCCCCGCCATCGGCTGGCGTCGCCCGCGTCGCTGGGCGAGCGACCGCAATGGTGAGGCGCCCGGTTACGGAAGCTGGTGAGGGAGGAGCAAAAGCCCCTCCCCCCTTATTCCAATCAGAAGCCCCGACGGAGCGTGACGAAGAACTGCTGCGGCGCGCCGATCAGCAGTGTCTGGTTGTCGCCGCTGTTGCCGAAACCGTTCGAACCGATGGTGCTGACATAATCCTTGTCGAACAGATTGGTGGCCGATGCTTCGATGGCAAAGCCGGTCAGGAAGCCCATGCCTTGGGGCACCTTCACGCCGATGCTGGCATCCACCAGAACCCGACCACCGACCGACTTGTCGTTGGTGTAGGTGTAGTAGCGCTTCGACATGTAATTCGCGCCGATCCGGCCGAAGAATATGTCGCCATCATAGGCCAGCTCGCCCGAAGCGATATGCTTGGGGCTGTCGACGACGGTCTTGCCCTTGACCGCAGCAAGCGTAACGACCTGATTCTGCGCATTGCGGCCAAGAACGTCGTTGCGGTAGGTCGCATCGTTATAGGCATAGGACGCCGTTGCGCTGAAGCCGCTGCCCATCGCATAGGTGCCGGACACTTCAACGCCCGTTGACCGCACCTTGCCCACATTCTGCAGGATGACCGGGTTGCCCACGATACCGGCGCCCGTCGTTACGCCGAGCAAGCGGTTGCTGAAGTCGACATAATAGGCCGCGATGGAACCCTGGAAGGCACCAGCACGAACACGACCGCCGATTTCATAGGTCTGCGACGTTTCGGGTTTCAGCTTGTTGGTGGTCAGCAGCGCGTTGAAACCTGCCTGCGTGGTCGAGAACGGTCCGGCTGTCGTCGAGGAAACGAAAGCGCGCATGTTTTCGGTGTAGTTGGCAAAGACTTCGGCGCTGTCGCCCAGCTTCAGCAGCGCGCCAGCTTGCGGCAGGAACCAGTCCTGCGACTTGATCTTGCCATTGGCGAGGCCGCCCGCAACCAGCGGGCTGGCACGGTTGAGAACGCGCAAACCCTTCCAGCCGCCCGACAGAGTGAGCGATCCCAGCTCCAGCGTGTCCATCACATAATATTGGTTGGTTTCGGTGCTGAACTTCACATCCCACTGCGTCGCAAAGGGGTTGGTCTGGAACTTCAGGCTGTCGCGCGACGAACCGGTCAGCGTGTTATCGAGCGAATAGAAGCGACGGGCCTGACGGAAATCATTGCCTTCGTACCAGCCGCCGACTTCGAGGCGGTTGCTGTCGATTTCCCACACGAGGCTACCCAGAGCGCCCATGCGATCGATATTATATTCGGTCGTGCGGACGGAAATCGGCGCGCCGGTCGGGCTGGCGACATAGGGCGTCCACCACAGACCCTGACCCTTGTTATTGTGGTAATAGCCCTGCAGCTTTGCGTGGACGTTGTTGGTGATCGGCGTTTCGAACGTTACACCGCCCAGCCAGTCGCGGCGAATGCCCGCTGCGTCATAATAGGCATCGTCGAGCGACTTGACCGGCGTCGGCAAGGTAACGCCGAAGGTCGGGTAAGGGAGCGGGGCCGTAGCCGAGCCAGCGCGCGCCGCCTGATTGGCGGAGACGGCTGCCACGGTATAGGCGGTCCGCCAATCGGGCGCGAAATTGTCCCAGCGATTGCCAAGGCGACCGATCATTTCAGCGGACATGTCCTGATAATCGTTTTCGCGGCGATCGGAATAGTTTACGAAGCCGGTGATCTTGCCGTCGCCGACATCGGCCACGACCTTTGCATTGACCTGATGCTGACGCTGCTCGCCATCGCCGCGCCATTTGCCTGCGTTCAGATAGCCGTAGCTGAGATACCCGCGCACGCCGCCCAGATCGCCGCTGTCGACGCGAACGAAGCCGCGATAGGTGTCGTCGCTGCCGTAAGTGCCCGACGCCGCGATATCGAAATTCCGCGAAGGATCGCGCGAGGCGAAGAGCAGCGTGCCGCCCAGATTGCTGGTCGATGCCGTGGCAAGATTGCCTGCGCCCTGGCTGACGGTGACAGTGCCGAGATTTTCGGAGATGAGCGCGCGGCTGATGTGCAGGCCGTTATAGTTGCCGTAGCTCATGTCGCCCAAGGGCACGCCGTCCAGCGTAAAGCCCAACTGGTTCTGGTTGAAGCCGCGCAGCGAAATGCGCGTCGACCATTCATAGGCACCAAAGGCGTCGCCCGACTGGAAGTTGACGCCGGGCAGCTTGCTGACTGCCTTGAGCGGCGAGGTGCCGGGGGTGAGCAGCTTGATATCGTCTGCGGCGGCCGTCTGCACCTGGCGCGTTTCGCCAAAGCCGTAGACGACGATTTCGTCGCCGGCATTTGCGTCGGCAGCGGCAGCGGTTTCAGCAGCAGGAACGACATCCTGCGCCTCGGCAAGGGATGGCAACAGGGCAATGCTGGCAACGGAAGCCAGCAAGATAAGATTTTGGCGGCGCATTAGGTAACTCCCCACGAGAAACGTCAGTAAACTTGCGGGCCTCTGCGCCCGGGACATGACTGTTCGGCGGCGCAGCAATTACGTTTCGATGACGAATCGAAGTCGTTGTGTGACGATGCAGGATGGCCACAGTCTTGGCAGGATTGTAGGGGAGCGGAGCTGCGCCTAGGCTGTCGTCATGCAGTGGACAGTCAGCAAGGCAAGGCGGTGGATCGGAGGCATGCTCCTATTGCCGCTGATCCTCATGCTGCTGGTCGTCGGAGGATCGGCGATTCCGGCCAACCATGTGGCAAACCCGCCGCCACGGGGCGTGACCATCCATGTCTATACCAATGGCGTGCACACGGGCTTGGTGCTGCCCACGGTCAATGCTCTGCATGACTGGCGCAGTCGGGTGCCTGCGAGCGATCTGGCAGATCCGCGCCTTGCGGGGCAATGGCTGCTGTTCGGTTGGGGGCAGCGGGACTTTTATCTCAATACGCCCACATGGGATCGGGTCGACCCGGCGACGGTGATCCGCGCCATATTGGGCAGCGACCGGACGCTGATGCATGTCGATCATCTGCGCCAGTTATGGCGCGGGCCGGATTTGCGGTCGGTCGTGCTCACGCCTGAGCAATATCGCGCATTGGTTGCAGCCATCGACGCCGATTTTGCGCCGGGCAAGGCGATTGCCGGATATGGCCCGGACGACGTCTTCTATCCGGGGCGAGGGCGCTATAGCGGAATCCGCACATGCAATGAATGGACGGGCGTTAAACTGCGCGGGGTTGGCGTGCGCGTGGGGATGTGGACGCCGTTGAGCTGGAGCGTGATGCGCTGGTTCTGAGGTTTGGCTAAGCGCCTCGCACGATGTCCGCCCATTCCGCTTCGTCGATCACGCGGATGCCGAGTTCGGCGGCTTTCTTCAGCTTCGATCCGGCGCCGGGGCCGGCGACGATCAGGTCGGTCTTGGCGCTGACCGATCCGGCTGCCTTTGCGCCCAGCGCTTCAGCCTGCGCCTTGGCTTCGTCGCGGCTCATGGTTTCGAGTTTGCCGGTGAAGACGATGGTCTGGCCCGAAACGCTGCTTTCGCGGACATCCACGACATAAGGCGGGGGGGAGACTTCGCTGAGCAGGTCGTCCCAGACGTCGCGGTTGTGCGCTTCGTGGAAGAAGTCGCCCAGCGCCTCGATGACTGCGGGGCCGACGCCGTCGATACCGGTGAGGTCGGCCAAGGCATCGGCGTCCCCTGCCCGCGCCTTGTCTGATGTTTCGCGCAGAGTGGGTAAGGTGCCGAACGCTTTCATGAGATCGCGGGCGGTCACCGCGCCGATATGGCGGATGCCGAGGGCGAAGAGCAGGCGGGCAGCATCGGGGGCGCGGCGGTCCTCGATAGCGGCGAGGAGATTGTCGACCGACTTTTCCTTCCACCCTTCGCGGGCCAGAAGATCGGCGCGGTGGCTTTTCAGGCGGAAGATATCGGCGGGGCTTTCCAGCCAGCCGAGGTCGAAAAATTCGCGGATCGTCTTCTCGCCGAGGCCATCGATGTCGAGCGCCACGCGGGAGACGAAATGCCGTAGCCGCTCGATCCTTTGCGCGGGGCAGATGAGGCCGCCGGTGCAGCGGACGTCGACCTCGCCCTCCGCCGCGACGGCTTCGGAACCGCAAGCGGGGCAGTGATCGGGAAAGACGTAGGGCGCGCGTTCGGCGTCGCGGGTCAGGTTTTCGACGACCTGCGGGATGACGTCGCCTGCGCGTTGCACGACCACGCGGTCGCCGGGGCGCACGCCGAGCCGGGCGATCTCGTCGCGATTGTGGAGCGTGACGTTGGAGACGACGACGCCGCCGACCGTTACAGGGGTGAGCCGCCCGACCGGCGTCAGCTTGCCTGTGCGACCGACTTGGATGTCGATGGCGACGAGGTCCGTCTGTGCCCGTTCGGCGGGGAATTTGTGGGCGATGGCCCAGCGGGGGGCCTTTGCGACGAAGCCGAGGCGATCCTGCCAGTCGAGGCGATCGACTTTGTAGACGACGCCGTCGATGTCGTAGGGGAGATCGGCGCGCAAGGCTTCGATTGCGCGATACTGGGTGAGCAGGTCAGCGACGCTATCGAGTTGCCGCAGATGTTCGGACAGGGGGAAGCCCCAGCGGCCGATGGCCTGCATCACACCCATCTGCGTGTCGGCGGGTAGCGCGGAACAAGCGCCCCAACCATGCGCGAGGAAGCATAGCGGGCGGCTGGCGGTGACGCTGGCGTCCTTCTGGCGCAGCGATCCGGCGGCGGCGTTGCGCGGGTTGGCGAACTGGCGGACGGTTTCGGGATCGAAGACTTCGCCGCGCGTTTCTGCCGAGGCCTGCGCCTGTGCCATCAGGCGGGCGTTGAGCGCCACGAAATCGGCCTTCGCCATGTAGACTTCGCCGCGTATCTCGAACAGGTCGGGGGCGTCGTCGGGGAGCGTCTGGGGGATGTCGGCGATGTGGCGGACATTGGCGGTAACGTCCTCCCCCACCTGTCCGTCGCCGCGCGTTGCCGCCTGTTTGAGAGCGCGATTTTCATAGCGGATGGAGAGGGACAGGCCGTCGATCTTGTCCTCCGCCGTCATCGCCACCGGCGCATCATGGGGCAGCGCAAGATAGCGCCGGACCCGCGCGACGAACTCCTCCACCTCCACATCGGCAAAGGCGTTGTCGAGGCTCATCATCCGCTTTTCGTGGGTGACCTTGGCGAGCGGCGAGGCCTCTACCGACGCGCCGACTTGGCGGTTGGGGCTGTCGGCGCGGACCAGATGCGGGAACTGCGCCTCCAGCGCGTTGTTATCCCGCACCAGCGCGTCATAGTCAGCGTCGCTGATCTCGGGCGCGTCCTCGGCGTGATAGCGGGCGTTGTGATGGGCGATGAGTTTCGCGAGCCGCATGAGGCGGTTCGCAGCTTCGGCTTCGGTCACTTCTGCCACGATTCCCAAAGTCCCAAGATAAGCAAGCCTCCGAACACGCTGATTCCACCGAGTAAAGAGCAAATCAATACCGGCATCATCGGCTTCCCTCGCTGACGACCTGCGAACGCTACAGGTAGTCCAATCAAAAATGCCGTAACTAAAGAACCCACAAAAAGTGATAACCAAGTGAGCGCCATTAAACCCCCTCCAGCAACCGTCCCGCCTGCGCACGAGCCTCGACGGTAATCTCCGCCCCCGACAACATCCGCGCGATTTCTTCGCGGCGTTCGGTGGGGTCTAGGGGGCGGACGCCGGTGCGGGTTACGGTGCCTTCGCTCGATTTGGCGATGAGCATGTGGGCGGCGCCGCGCGCGGCGACTTGCGGGGAGTGGGTGACGACAAGGAGCTGACTGCCCTGCGCCAGCCGCGCGAGGCGGTCGCCGATGGCGCTGGCGACGGCGCCGCCGACGCCCCGGTCGATTTCGTCGAAGATCATCGTGTCGGCTCCGCCCTCCTGCGCCAGCGCGACCTTGAGCGCGAGGATGAAGCGGGAGAGTTCGCCGCCCGATGCGATCTTGACCAGCGGGGCGAAGGGCGCGCCGGGGTTGGTGGAGATTTCAAACTCGACGCGATCCGCGCCCTGTGGCCCCCATTGCGCGTCGTCGAGCGGCGCGACGGCAGTGCGGAAGCGGGCGGCGTCCAGTTTGAGCGGCGCGAGTTCTGACGCGACGGCTGTGTCCAGCCGCTTGGCTGCCGCCATACGTTGCGCAGTGAGCGTTTGGGCGGCTTGGGCGTAAGCCTGTGCTTTCGTTTTCAGGTCCGCTTCCAGAGAGGCGAGGCCTTCTTCGCCTGCGTCGATGCGTTGCAGCTTGCTTTCCATTTCCGCCTGAAACGCGGCGAGATCGTCGGGCTGTACCTGATGTTTGCGGGCCAGTGCGCGCATTTCGAACAGGCGGGTTTCGATGCTGTCGAGGCGGGCGGGATCGAAGCTGAGGGCTTCGTTGGCAGCGGTGAGGTGATCTTCCGCTTCGCTGGCTTCGATGACGGCGCGGTCGAGTGCGGCAAGGGCTTCGGCCAGCATCGGATGTTCGACGGCGATTCGGTCTAGGCGGCGCGCGGCTTGGCGCAAGCGGGCGAGGCCGCCTTCGGAACCGTCGAGGAACTCGGCCACAGCGACCAGATCTTCGGTCAGGCGCGCGCCCTTTTGCATCGTAGCGCGGTCTTCGGCGAGGGTGGCTTCCTCGCCGGGTTCAGGCGCGAAGGTGGTGAGTTCAGCAACGGCATGTTCGAGATAGTCGCGATCGCGCGCGGCGCTTTCCACGTCGGCGCGGGCTTGTGCCAGTGCGGTTTCGGCAGCCCGCCATGCACCGTGCGCCGTGGACACGGCCCCGGTGTCGCAGCGACCGAAGGCATCGAGCAGCGCCCTGTGGCCGCGCGGATTGAGCAGGCCGCGATCATCATGCTGGCCGTGGATTTCGACCAGCGATGCGCCGACTTCGCGCAGCAGCGCTGCCGAGCACGGCTGGTCGTTGATGAAAGCGCGGCTGCCGCCATCGGCCTTCAGCGTGCGACGAATGATGATCGGTTCGCCCGGTTCGATATCAAGGTCGTTTTGCGCCAGTGCCGCGCGGATCGGGTGATCGGCATCGGGTTCGTCGAAGGTCGCGGTGACGCTGGCCTGTGCCTCCCCCTGCCGTACCAGTCCGCTATCCGCGCGCGCGCCCAGCGCCAGCCCCAGCGAATCGAGGAGGATCGATTTGCCTGCTCCCGTTTCGCCCGTCAGCACGCCCAGCCCCGGCCCGAAAGCCAGATCGAGCGCTTCGATCAGTACGACATTGCGGATGGACAGGTTGGTCAGCACGTTACGGCTTTAGCCCCTTAGATACGAAAGGGGAACAGGACGCGCATCACGCCTTGGGCGGATGCTCCTGCATGAGCTTGTACGAGCGCTCATACCATTTGGACCCCGGATAGTTAGCGCCAAGCACGGCGGCTGCCTTCTTCGCTTCTTCGGGCAGACCGAGCGACAAATAGC
Organism: Sphingobium sp. BS19; assembly: GCF_027925545.1. Lineage (NCBI taxonomy): Bacteria > Pseudomonadati > Pseudomonadota > Alphaproteobacteria > Sphingomonadales > Sphingobiaceae > Sphingobium > Sphingobium sp. BS19. Next base: position 224,604 of record NZ_BSEF01000003.1, on the reverse strand, counting down.
TTTCGACGAGGCGTTCGAGCGCTTCAGGGGTGTGCGTCGTCGTCTGATATTCGTCGACGACCTGACGGAAGCGCAGGGTCGCGGCGAGCCACTGGCCACGGCGCTGATGGAAGCGGCCGATTTCCATTTCCTTGCCGGCGAGATGGTCGTTGACCAGATCAACCTTCAACCGTGCATCGGCGGCGTAGCGCGTGCCGGGGTAGCGGCGGATCAGTTCGCCAAGCGAATCGAGCGCCTGCTTGGTGATTTTCTGATCGCGGGTGACGTCAGCGATCTGTTCGTAATAGCACAGCGCAATCAGATAGTAGGCGTAGGGCGCATCCTTGTTACCCGGATGGATCGACAGGAACCGCTGCGCACCCTGAATCGCTTCGTTGTAATCGGTGTTCATGTAATAGCTGAACGCCGCCATGAGCTGCGCGCGGCGCGCCCAGGGGGAATAAGGATGCTGCCGCTCGACTTCGTCGAACAGCGCCGCCGCGATCTTGAACTGGCCGCGATCCAACCGGTACTTGCCCGCATTATACAGCGTCGACACGTCGCGCGCGACGTAGAGCGTATCGGCCTTGTTCTTGGACGTGGAACAGGCGCCGAGCGTGGCAACAGCGGCAATCGCCAGCGCGAACTTTATCGAATGTTTGTGCATAGGCGTCGGGTCATAGCGGAGGAGCGCCGCGTCGCCAAGCGGCAGATTGCGAGGATGCGACAAGACAGCCGAATGTCCGTGTGCCTATGCCGATGCCGGAATAGCCAGCAGGGCGCGCGTCCCGCCATTTTCACCCGGTGCGATGCGGAAGGTGCCCCCAAGTTGCTGCGCCAATGTGACGGCGATACGCAGGCCGAGGCTGCCGCTATTCTCCAGCTTGAAATTTTCCGGCAGACCGCATCCGTCGTCCACGATCTCCATATCCAGCCCGTGGCCGCCACGAATGCCGATGCGGATACTGCCGCCCGAACCATCGGCAAAGCCGTGTTCCAGCGCATTGGCAATCGTTTCCGTCAGGATGAGCGCGAAGGGAATCGCGGCATCGGGATCGATAGTGGCATTTTCGTCGATCACCATCTCGACACGCACGTCGGTACGACCGTTTGCGTCGAGGATATCTTCGGCAAGCGTTTCAACAAACGACCGGATGGACAGCAACTGGCCGTTGGGATCGTACAGAGAGCGGCTGATCTTGCCGATCAACGCCAGACGCCGCGATGCCTCGTCCAGTGCCTTACGAGCATCGGGGTCACTGATGTCACGGCGTTGCAGCGCCATAAGCGCAGCGGCAACCTGAAGATTGTTCGATATCCGATGCTGCAGTTCGCGAAACAGCATTTCGCGGTTTTCGGCCATCGATGCGCTTCGTTCACGTTCGATAGCCAGCTTGCGATTGGACGATTGCATCCAGAGAATGAGGACAATGTCCACCACCACTACGACCAGATAGAAGAGCAGTGCGACCAAAGCCCCCGAGTTAAAAGCAAAAGAATTGCGGGGAGTGATGAAAAAATACCAGGCCAGGAGCCAGCATATCAGGCAAGCAACAATCGCAGGACCACGACCGAACAGAAACGCGGCAATGACGACGGCTGGAAAGAAACTGACATAGGGGTACCCATTGCCCAGGGCAGGGTCCGCAAACATGCGCACGGCCCACGCCAAAGCGCACAAACCGAGCGTTGCCGCATAGGCCAGCAATGGATGCAGGTTGGCGATCGGTAATCGCTCAATAAGCCGCTCATTGTATCGTTGCATGATGCCTTTTGCGTTTTACGCTGATGAGCCCTTTAGCAGATCGTTACACCGTCGCACTAACATCGATCAAGATATGCGCAATTCAGGCAGGACGTTCGCTCACCAGCGCGCGGACCAATGGCTGCATCTTATCGTCGAACTTGGCGAGCATGACATGTTCGTCCGCCGTATCGAAATGACTGACGAGTCCGTAGGGAGTCCAGCGATGCAGCGCGAAGGCTGGCGGATCGGCGATGATCATCGGGCGGTTGTCCGGCTTTTCCGGGTCGATCGGCCTTAAATCCAGCGACACTTGCGGCGCAGTGGACGGGCAGATGGCAATGGTGGTGCCTTTCCACGGGGCAACGATGGCGCGGTGGAGATGGCCGCAGATCAACGCCTGTATCTGGTCATGTCCGGCAATGGTGGCGGCAAAGCGCGCGACCCACGGTTCCTCAGGGTCGGTGTTCATCCATTCGATGCCCACCTCTACAGGAGGATGGTGCATCACGATGATCGTGGGCGTATCGCGATCTTCGGCCAGTCGTGCGCCGAGCCACGCGGCCCGCGCTTCACAGAACGCGCCGCCGTGGCGATCCGGCTCCAGCGTGTCGATGACGATCAGGCGTAGCCCCTCAAGAGGGACGACATATTGCACGAAGCCATCGACGACGGGAATGTGCGGGAACAAGGTAGCGAAATTGGCGCGGTCGTCATGATTGCCCATGCAGGGGTAGACGGGAAATGGGCAGATGCTGAGTGCGTTGGCCAGGCGGCGATAGCTGTCGATGTCACCCCGATCCACAAGATCGCCGGTGGCCAGCAGCATGTCCGGGCGATTGGGACCGTCCATCAAGTGATTGAGCACTTGGTCCAGCCGCTTGCGGTTGAACTCGGCCGGATTGTCCGGCTCAAAGCCCAGATGAATGTCCGTGATCTGTGCGATCAGCATCGGACGAGCGCCCCTCTCTGGTTTTACCGGTTTCGTTTCGTATTGCTCGATAACCCACCCGTTGATGCTTTCGATGCCGTGGCACCGGAAAGCGCGATGACCTTTGCAACCGTTTTGTCCTGAATGCTGTTGGCCGGCACCCAAGGTGCACCATCCCCGATGTGATAACTGTGACATAAAGCACAGCCTGACGGGACATCGACTTTTGCCTTCTCTCCGCCATGGCATTGGCGGCAGTTGGCGATGCCGGGGAGCAGCAGGTCGCTCGCTTGCTTCGATTTGGGTGCCGCGTGGCAGCTTTCGCAGGTTTCGGTCTTGTGCGCGGCGTGGTCGAACCAGCCGTTCATCATGTAGCGCATCGGCTGATTCACAGGTGTGACGTACCAACTGGCGTTGCCGCCCGCACCCGGAGGCGTGATGACGTGACAGTCGTAGCAGGCACCACCCTTTGAGAAGACGGCGCGGATCGCCGCTTCCGCATTGCCGGGCCGGGCCGAGGCGGCCTGAACATAGGCGGCATTCACCTTGGTTGCGGCATAGTCGCCCGGAAGGCGACGGGCCATGCCGCCCAGTGCGATCGGACGCGCAGGGCCGGTCGAGCGGTAATAAGCACGCAGATCGGCGATGACCTGTGCCGGCTGTCCGTGACGCAAGGTGCGAACCGTGCCGCCCACGCTTTCAAAGCCCAGGCTGTGGCAGGACTGGCAATCGGTTTCCATGTCGACCGGCAGGAACCGGACGCCGTCCGCCGTCGGGCGATGGCAGTCGGCGCAGGCAAGCGCATCGCCATAGCCTTCTTGCGCTTTCAACGTCCGCGCCATGCGCGCAACGCCGCCGCTCTTGCTCAGGTGCATATCGTGCGGGAATTTGAGGCCGCTATTGTCCGTCGGCTTCTTATCGAGCGAAATCCGGTCGAAGCGCGGATATTTCATGCCGATGCCCGCAGGGGCGACCATGACCGCGGGTTCGAACTGCGGATGGCTGGTGCTGAAGTCACCGGCATTGCCGAGCTTCGTGTCCTTCAGCCGCTGGTCCATGGTCCCGTGGCAGTCGGTGCAGAATTGCTGTGCAGTCTGCTGCATCGGCGCAGCGCCTTCATGTTCGCTGTGGCAATCGACGCAGGAGCCGGCGGGCGGCTTGCCGAAAGCCGATGCAACGCTGGCGAGGAAGCGACCGCCCAGCCCCGGTGTTTCGCGCGCCATGGCGATGCGCGCAGCGGGGGCGTGTTCGTGCACGTCCTTGGGATTGTGGCAGGTCTGGCAAGCGGTGTCCTGCACCGCGACGAAGGCCTTGACGTGGCAGCTTTCGCATTTGCCTTCGAGCGCGTGATGCGCTTTGCTGAGCGGGCCGGGAGACCATGCGGCATCGCCAGTGACGGTGTCGCCTTGCGTAAGGCTCGCCTTCTGCATTTGCGCCTGCCGCTCGTTCTTCACCGCGTAGATATTGCGCGTGTCTGGCGCGGGGCGCGTAGCGTAGCTGATGATCGGGATCGCCAGAAAACCGATGAGTATCGACAGCGCAAAGGCCCATGCCATCGCCCGCCGACCGGGCAATAAGCCGATGAGCGAAAACACCCGCGCTTCGTCTTTTTCCTCCGACGCATCGGACAGGGCATCGACGCGCTGGACCGCGAGGATGATCTGATCGTCCTCGCCATGCGATACGGTGATGCGGTGCGCGCCGAAGCGCAGTTCCGCGCCTTTGACGGCGTCGATGTCGACGCGCGTGACGGTGCGACCGTCAACGTCGAAGCCCAAGGTCCCGGTGGCGCGGACGATAACCCGACGCGCGTCGACCTGTTCGATGCGGGCATGGTCGGGCGTAACCGCCAGATCCTGAAGGTGAATGTCGCTGCCGGCGGCGCGGCCGATGGATATCTGCGGCTTGGGCAGCACGGCATCGCGGACGATTTCGCGTCCGGTGGCAGTGTAGCTGATCTGGCGGATGAGAAATGTCATGCAATCACCAGTAGAAAAAGACGCTGACGATGTGGGCCGTCAAAGCTGCCAGGAGGGCGAAGGTGGCGGGCACATGGACGTACAGCCAGATTTCGAGAAGCGCACGCAGCCGCAGATGCTTGCGCAGGCGCGCGAGCATTGCCTGCTTGCGTTCCAGCAGCGCATCGACCCGTTCGAGTGGATCGTCGCCGGTATCGGGCCGCGACCCGGTCCATTGGCGCAGCGCCGCCTGCGCGCGGGCGGTGGCGCAGTTGGGGTAATTTCCGGTAAGCCGACGCCAGAGTCCGCCGCTGAAGGGGTCTTGATCCAGCGACCATTGCACCGCTTCGGCTTGTTCGTGCGGCAACGGCTGTGCAGCGTCATGCAGTTGCCGGTCGATGGCGCGGAGCGCGTCGAGCATCTGGCCCTGCGTCATTTCATCGCGATTGTCGCTGAGCGCGGCGGGGATACCCGCATACATGGCGACACCGAACATGCCCGAGACGATCACCAGCACCATCAGCGCCCAGGCAAGCGTGTGGACGTTCCAGCCAAGTTGAAAGCCGGTGTGCATCGTGCCGATGACGATCAGGCTGAGCCCCAGATAGACATGCGCGGAGGTCCATGCCTTGAGCGACCAGCGCCCGGTAGTCATCGCCCGCTTGCGCATGCCGAGCGCGGTCAGCCAGAGGATCAGGAGAACGCCGATGGTGCCGAGCGTATAGCCATACCAGCTTCCGCCATTATGCCGCGGCGTGATGTCGATCATCAGATAGCTGGCGATGACGACAAGGCACAAAGCCGTCGCGATCTTGAGCCAGCGGAATCCCGCATGGGTAAGGAACCCGTCATGACGGGTTTCGCCCTTTACGCGGCGGGACGTCGTCGCACGTGTGGCCATATCAGCGATTGTCCCCGGTGATCCGTTCAAGGCGCGCGACGCTCAGGAAATCTTCCGGTGAGACGCGGATTGCAGCGCCCGTGGGGCAGGCGCGGACGCAGGCTGGGCCGCCGTCGATCCCCGAGCACATGTCGCACTTGATTGCCTTCTTCGGCTTTTCGACGCCCGGGTCGGCATTTTTGTAGCGCCACTTTTTCGATGGTTCCCCCGGCCCCGGTCCTGCGCCGAACAGCATCCAGCTTAGCAGTCCCGGCTTCTTCGGCGGCACGCTGTCCATGCGGATGACGCCATAGGGGCAGTTGCGCTGACAATTGCCGCAGCCGATGCAGGTATCGTCGATGAACACTTCGCCGTCGGGCCCGCGATGAATGGCATTAGGCGGGCAATCCGCCATGCAGTGCGGATGTTCGCAATGGCGGCAGCTCGTGGGCACATGCAGATGCGCGTAGGTCTTGCCCGCTTCGCGATCCAGCCGCGAGAGGCCTTCATGGCTGTCGGCACACGCCTTTTCGCAATTGTCGCAGCCGACGCACAGATGCTCGTCGATCAGCAGCACGTCGGTCGCTTCGCCGATGCCGTTATCGACCAGGAATTTGGCGGTCTGCGAATACATGTCGACGACGGTCGAAAAGCTGTCCTTGCGGCTTTCGACGAAGGCGTTGATGTCCTGCCGCGCGGCCATGTCGCGGCGGGCGCGCTCCAGCAGTGCGGGCTTGGCCTCCATCAGTGCACGGAAGGCTTCGCCTTTCAGGCGGATGACTTCGGATTTGATCGTGGCTTTGACGCTGGCGGTGCGGCGTCCGCCCGATATCAGCGCCATTTCGCCGACATAGCTGCCTGCGGGCAAGTAAGACAGGAACACCGGCTTGCCGCCGACGACCTTCTCGACAATCATCGACCCGACGCGGATGACGAAGATGTCGTCGCCTTCCTCACCTTCGCGGATGATGAAGTCGCCTGCCTTCACCGTCATGATTTCGGCGGTGTCGAGCACTTCGGTCAGGTCCGCCGGGGTCAATCCCGCGCCGAACATCTGGAGCAGTTGCCGCTCGGTCGAAATGCGGGTGACGGCGCGCTTGGCCGCCGGGACCGACGACATGAGTTTGAGCGCGGCGGTGCGCGAGACCTCGACCATGATAGAATCTTCGCCTGCGCGGACGGTCGCGCCACGGCGGCGACCGGAAATGAGGCCGACTTCGCCGAAGATCGATCCCTGTTCGATCGGTACGCTTATGGATGGCGCTTCCGACCGGATCTCGACCAAAGCCGATCCCTGCGCGACGGCGAACAGCGAGGAACCCGGATCGTTCTTTTCGAAGATCACTTCACCCTTGCGATAGGCGCGCGCTTCGCTGTCGAGCATGAATTCGCGCATCTGGAGCGGCGACATGCCTTCGAGAATCGAGACGTTGGTACGCAGCACCTCCAGCCATTCGTCGACGCTCTTCTTGCCCGGCAGATCCTTGAACTTGGCGGCGAGAATCGGTTCGTCGGCGGGTTTGAGCGAGGTGTTGCCGTTGATGAACTCGACCACGTCGTGGCCCTGATTCATGCAATGCTTGATCAGCGGATAGCCCGCGAGTGCACCGATGACGAAGATGCCGGGCGCCGTCGTTTCGAACACCGGCGAGAGCTTGGGGAAAGCCAGACGGTCGCCGCTGGTAAATTCGATGCCGCATTCTTCGACGAAACCGCGCGGCGGGGCGGAGCCCATGCGGGCGATGATGCGGTCGCAGGGCAAGCGGACTTCGCCATCGCGGGTATCGACGGTGATGAAGCCGGTTTCGACCTTCGACGTCGTGCTTTCGACGAGCAGGCTGACGCGGCCGGCGGCGCTTGCCGCCATCAGAGCCTGAACATTCGCGCCCTTGGCGGTCGAAAATTCCGCACCGCGATTGATGAGGCTGACGATGTTCCCCTGCGCTTCGTCGGCGGCGAGCCCGAGCGCGTTTTCAATGCCGGCGTCGCCGCCGCCGATGACGAAGATATGCTCGTCATTATATTCGGCAGGATCGTCGAGCTGATATTGCACATGGGGCAGATCGCCGCCAGGGCAGCGCATCAGATTTGGGTTGCCCTGCGTCCCTATGGCCAGAATCACGGCGTCGGCGATGATCTCGGTGCCGTTCGTCAGCGTGATCTTGTACGGCGGGGCATGACGCTGCTTCTCGCGCGTTTCGCTGGTGCCGTCGCGATTGCGGATGACCGTTTTCTGGATGCTGCCGGGGATAGGATCGCCGGTGCCCTCGATGGCCTTCACTTCGCTTTTATAGGCGACGTTGATGCCCTGCCCTGCGGCCTGTTCGTTCCACGTGCCGAGGATCTTTTCGCGCTTGCCAGCGTCAAAATCGAAGTCGGAACGCAGCACGAGCTGGCTGGGCGTCGCCATGACATGCTTGCCCTTCTGATACTTGTAGATCGTATCGGAAAGGTGATCGGTCTTTTCGAGAAGAACGTGAGACAGGCCAAGCCCAGCGGCGCGCGCAGCCGCACTCAGGCCCGCTGGACCAGAACCTACAATAGCGATGCGCACGCGGTCACCCACAGCTTTCCCCCATGAATCTGTCAGACGCTCCGACCTATCCCCCGGCCGGTTGCGCGTCGTACGGGTGCGAACCGTGGCGGCACTCTACCATTTCCACCGCTTCGCGCTAGACTGCAGTTACAAGTTAGAGAGGATTTCGATGACGGAGGGGACAAAAGCACCGGGCAGGACAGGCCGGATGCTACTGATCGGGGCAGCGGGCATCGCGATATTGTCCGTGGCTTATGCTGTTACGCGCGAATCGGACGCGCCATCGGCTCCTGCCCCGGCCACCGGTCCGGCTGCCATGAAGGGTGCCGCGCCCGATCCTGCAGCGGTCATTCAGGAGCTGCAGAACCGCGTCGGCGCGAATCCCAACGATGCCGAAGGGTGGCAGATGCTGGGCTGGGCCTATTTCGAAGCGAACCGCTATGCCGATTCGGTGCGGGCGTACAAGCGCGCGACGGCGCTGGTGCCGGGCAATGCGACGTTCTGGTCCTCGCTCGGCGAAGCGCTGGTGATGGGCAGCGCGGATAACCCGATGCCTGACGATGCTGCAAAAGCATTCGAAAAGGCGATCGGCATTGATGCGAAGGAACCGCGCGCGCGCTATTTCCTTGCCGTGCGCAAGGATCTGAAAGGCGATCATGACGGTGCGATTGCCGATTGGCTGGCGCTGCTGAAGGATACGCCGAGCGGTGCGCCGTGGGAGCAGGATTTGCGGCGAACCATTGAACAGGTGGCGCGCATTCATAAGGTCGACGTGGCCGCGCGACTGGCGGCGATCAAGCCCGCGGCGCCGCATCCGGCGCTAGGCTCGGTGGCGACGGCAGCGATCCCCGGCCCGACGCGCGATCAGATGCAGGCAGCATCCGCCCTGCCCAAGGGTCAGCAGGACCAGATGATCGAAGGCATGATCAGCAGCCTGGAAGGCAAGTTGAAAGCCAATCCCGCCTATGTCGACGGCTGGATCATGCTGATCCGCAGCCGCATGACGTTGGGGCAGACGGCGCAGGCAAACGCCGCGATGAAGAATGCCGTGGCGGCGAACCCGACACAGGCAAAACGGATCAGGGACGAAGCGAACCTGTTGAGCGTGCCGGGGGTCTAGGCGTCCAGCGACGCCGTCATCTTGAAGATACCCTGCGCATTGCTGCTGTCGAATTTGAGATCGAGGCGACCGCTTACGGGGTCCACGGCGCGGTCGATAAATTCGTAGAAGGAGCCGGGGACAGTGAGTGTGACTTGCGTTCCGTTGTCATCGACGAAGGGGCGTTCGACCCAGTCGGCGCGATAGGCGGTCTGGCGGACGCGGCCGCTGCCGGAGACTTCGACGCGGTCCTTCATGGCGCGACCGGCGGCGCGCTGCGCATCGGCGACCGCTTCGACGTCAGTGACGCGGTCGGTGCCGTGGTTGAAGGCATTGCCTTCGGTGGCGATCCATGCGGCTTCGGCGCTGGAGCCTTTCAGGGTTTCGTAATCGCGGACGAAAGGCACGTCGTGATGCCGGTCGAACGCCGCGACGATAGCGGGCATGGCGGCGAGTGCCTGTGCGAGCGACACCTGCCCTTGCGCGGCGAATGCGGCGAGGGCGGCGTTGGCGCTATCGTCGAGGGCGTCGCGGGTCGTGGCGAAGATGCGCGTTGCGGCGGCGGCGAAGTCTGCGTCGAAGCGGTCGACATGCAGTTCGCTGACGAAGAATTGCGCGATGCTGTCGGGGAAATCGTCATGGCACCAGGCAAAGCCGGTCATCCGCAGACGGTCGAGCGGGTAGATGTCCGCGCGGCTATACCCCAGAGGTTGCAGGATGCGGGCGAACGCCGCCGCACCAGCCGGGATCGCGCCGGTGGCTGCGCCATCGGGCAGGACGACCGTGCGCAGCGCGCCGTGATCGAGCATGATCGGACGACCCGCGGCCCGGCAATCGACTGCATAAGCGGCGGCCGTCGGTACGCGGGCCAGCAGCCCCCAGTGCAGCGCGACCGTCATGGCGAGTGCGAACTCGGCGCGAGTGACGGTATCGGGGCCGCTGTCGGGGATGTCGGTCGGAACGACCAGATCGGCAATGGCGCGGGATGCGTCCTGCCCCAAAGCGGCAGCGACGAGAGCGGTGAGTTTGTCCGGTGCGATAGTCATGTGACATAGATAGCGTCTGGAACGGCTGTACACCAGTATAACTAGGCGAAGGGCGGACGAGGCGCTACGCTGGGCAGATGCAAGCTCCTTCCGATGCCATTCCTGTTCCCGATGCTCTTGCTTATGCGCGACGCCTGATCGGGAGCGATCCCACGCGGGCGCTGGCGCAAGTTCGTGAGGTGATTTCGGTAACGCCGCATGTGGGGGAAGCGCATCGGCTGGCGGCGCTGGTGCTGCGGCGGCTGGGGCGAGTTGCCGAAGCGGAGGACGCGGACCTTGAGGCAGTGCGGATGGCGGTGCACGATCCGGACATGCTGACGGCGGCGCAGGCGATGCTGGCCAACGAGCTGCACATTGCCGAGCCGATATTGAAAGGACGATTGAAAGCCGAACCGACCGATTGCGCCGCCATACGCATGCTGGCGGAACTGGCCGCGCGGATCGGGCGGTTGCCGGATGCGGAACATCTGTTGCGGCGGGTGCTGGAACTGACGCCCGGTTTCGGGGCGGCGCGGGCCAATCTGGCGACGGTGCTGTACAAGCAGAACCGCTTTGCCGATGCGGTTGCCGAACTCGACAATGTGCTGACCGACGACCCTGACAATGCCGCGCACAGCAACTTGAAAGCCGCTGCATTGGGGCGGATCGGCGGCTATGACGAAGCTATCGCGCTGTATGAGGAACTGACGCAGCGCTTTCCCGATCATGCCAAGTTGCACATGAGCCATGGGCATATGCTGAAAACCGTGGGGCGGCAGGAGGACAGCATTGCGGCCTATCGCGCCGCGCTGGCGGTGCAGCCGGGACTGGGCGAAGTGTGGTGGAGCCTTGCGAACCTGAAGACTGTGCGGTTCGATGAAACGGATGTGGCGGCGATGGAAGCGGCGCTGGGCGATCCGGCAATTTCGGTCGAGGATCGCTTCCACCTACATTTCGCGCTGGGCAAGGCGGCGGAGGATGCGAAGGACTGGGCCGCGTCTTTCGGGCATTATGCGCAAGGCAATGCGCAACGGAAGGCGCAGATCGATTACGATGCCGATGACATAAGTCGACACGTAAAACATGTTATCGATAGCTTCACGCCCGAATTTCTGGCGGCGCGGGCGGGCGTGGGGCATGATGCACCGGACGCTATCTTCATTCTGGGGATGCCGCGCGCAGGCTCTACGCTGATCGAGCAGATATTGGCGTCGCATTCGATGGTCGAAGGGACGATGGAGCTTCCCGATATTCCTTCCATCGCGATGCGTGAGGGGCGGGACCATGGCGATGTACCGGGAAGCTGGGTCGCGGCGGTGCGCGATATGCCTGCGGAAAGACTCGCGGAGCTGGGCGCGGAATATCTGGCGCGCACGCGGGTTCAGCGGAAGAGCGACAAGCCGTTCTTCGTCGATAAGCTGCCGAACAACTGGCTCTATAGCGGGCTGATCCACCTGATCCTGCCGAATGCGAAAATCATCGATGCGCGGCGGCATCCGATGGATTGCTGTTTCTCCAACTTCAAACAGCATTTCGCGCAGGGGCAGGCGTTCAGCTATGCGCTGGACGATGTGGGGCGCTATTATGCCGATTATGTGCGGTTGATGCAGCATATCGACACGGTGCTGCCGGGGCGTGTGCATCGGGTTATTCATGAAGCGCTGGTGGCCGATCCCGAAGCGGAAGTACGCCGCCTGCTGGATTATCTTGGTCTGCCGTTCGAGGAAGGATGCCTTCGCTTCCACGAAAATGCACGGGCGGTGCGAACGGCGAGCAGCGAACAGGTGCGTCGGCCCATCAATCGCGACGGTATGGACCGGTGGCGGCATTATGCGCCATGGCTGGGGCCGCTGGAAACTGCGCTGGGCGATGTGCTGACGGCCTATCCACAGGTGCCGCCGCTGCGCTGATCGTGTCGATCCTGCAACAGTAGGATAAATTCGTCTGCCGCTGTTATACGTTTGTCATAATCATCTTGCGACGCGTGAAATTTCGTGAGGAAATGCCCCTGTAGATCAAATAGATCGCAAAGGGGGCCACTTCATGCAATTTTCGACAACCACCAAGCGTATTGGAACAGCGGGTTCCATTGCGCTGCTCGCATCGACGATGCTGTGCACATCGGGCATCGCCTATGCGCAGGAGCCAGCCGACACCGCCGGTAGCGATGCCATCGTGGTGACGGCGCAGCGCCGCACCGAAAATCTGCAGGACGTGCCTATCGCGATTACGGCGTTCGGCACCGAAAAGCTCGACCAGTTGCAGGTACAGAAGTTCGAGGACTATGCACGCTATCTGCCCAGCGTCTCCTATCAGACCAGCGGCCCGGGGTCGGCCAAAGTCTATTTCCGTGGCGTAGCCAGCGGCGAGAACGCGAACCATTCCGCGTCGCAGCCTTCGGTCGGCATCTATCTGGATGAGCAGCCGATCACGACGATTCAGGGTGCGCTGGACATCAATGTCTATGACATCGCGCGCGTCGAAGCGCTCGCGGGGCCGCAGGGGACGCTTTATGGCTCCTCCAGTCAGGCAGGCACGATCCGCATCATCACCAACAAGCCTGATGCGACCAAGTTCGAGGCTGGTGGCGACTTCGAACTGAACAGCGTGGCCAAGGGCGGCGAAGGCTATGTCGCGCAGGGGTTCATCAACACCCCCTTCAACGACAATATCGCGCTGCGCGTGGTCGGCTGGTACAAGAAGGACGCGGGCTATATCGATAATATCGCAGGCAGCCTGACCTTCCCGTCATCCGGCATCACGATGAACAATGCGCCCTATGTCGAGAAGGATTATAACGACGTCACGACCTATGGCGGTCGTGCCGCGCTGAAGATCGACCTCGACGATAACTGGACCGTCACGCCGCAGATCATGGGGCAGAAGCAAAAGTCCAACGGCAGCTTCGCCGTGGAAAGCGGCTTGGGCGACCTGCAGACGATGCAGTTCAACCCGGAAGGCGCGAAGGACAACTGGTATCAGGCGGCGCTGACGATCGAAGGAAAGATCGGCACGTGGGACGTGACCTATGCCGGATCGTATCTGAAGCGGAAGGTCACGACCAACAGCGACTATGCCGACTATTCGTATTTTTATGACAAGCTGGCCGGATACGGTAACTATTTTTACGACAACAACGGCGATCTGGTGAACCCGAACCAGTATATTCAGGGTATCGACCGGTTCACCAAGCAGAGCCATGAATTGCGCTTCGCTTCGCCAGCCGATGCCGTGGTGCGGTTCGTGGGTGGAGCGTTCTACCAGCGGCAGACGCATAATATCCGCCAGAACTATATCATCGACAATATTGCGGACTCGCTCACCGTGCCGGGGACCGCCAGCAATATCTGGCTGACGGAGCAATATCGCGTGGATCGCGACTATGCCGTTTTCGGCGAATTGACGGCGGACGTCACGGACAAGCTGGCGGTGACCTTCGGCACCCGCATCTACAAATATGACAACAGTCTGGTCGGCTTCTTCGGCTATTCGGCGGGATATTCCAGCAGGACCGGCGTAGCCGCCTGCTTTGCACCGACGATCGTAGCCGGTTCACCCTGTACCAACCTCGACAAGAGCACCAAGGACACAGGGTTCCTGCACAAAATCAATGCGACGTACAAATTCACGCCCGATGCGCTGGTCTATTTCACGACATCGCGCGGCTATCGTCCCGGTGGCATCAATCGGCGCGGCGACCTGCCGCCTTACAGCGCCGATTTCATCGACAATTACGAGGCGGGCTGGAAAACAAGCTGGGCCGGAGACCGCATTCGCTTCAATGGCGCGATCTATCAGCTCAACTGGCAAGATCTGCAGATTTCGATACTCGGCGCAAACGGCCTGACGCAAATCCAGAACGCCGGTAAAGCGCGCATTCGCGGGTTCGAAGCCGAATTGTGGACCCGACCCGCAGACGGTCTGACGCTGTCGTCCAGCATTTCGTATAATGATGCGAAGCTCACCAAGGCCTATTGCGGCGTCGACGATGCCACCGGCTGCCCTGCTGGCGAGGTCCTTGCGCCAAAGGGCACACGTTTGCCGGTAACCGCAAAGGTGAAGGCCAATGCCGTAGTGCGTTACGAGTTTCCGATCGGATCGATGAACGTCCATATGCAGGCCGCAGGAATTTACGAAGGGCGGCGCACGACCGACCTTCGGCCACTGCAGGGCGGTATCAAAGGTGATCTCCCCGCTTACGCCACCTTGGATACCAGCATCGGGGTTTCAAGCGGCATGTGGACTGCTGAAATCTTCGCCACCAATTTGCTCGATAAGCGAGCATTTAGCACGGTTGGCATACAGTGTCTGGAAACTGTGTGCGGCGATCCCGATGGTCAGACGGCAATCGGTCCCAAAATCTACCGCACGCCGATCCAGCCGCGCCTGATCGGTGTGAAGGCCGGGTTCAAGTTCTGATACGCATCTGTTGCGTCCCTTTCTCCCGATGAGGAGGGGACGCAACATGGCTTGCATATTGGCGGGACTTGCTTCCTAATTCGCAGGTGACGACGCCCAACGCCCCTGCCCCTATCCAGCGCGTCGCCCGGCCGCTGGGCCTTGCCGCCTGCATCGCGCTGGTGATGGGAAATATGATCGGCAGCGGTGTGTTCCTGCTGCCCGCAGCGCTCGCGCCTTATGGCTGGAACGCGGTGGCGGGCTGGGCCATTACCATATCGGGAGCGCTGGCGCTGGCATGGGTCATCGCGCGGCTGACGGTCCGTTTGCCCGATGCCAAGGGACCGCCTGCGATGATCGCCGCAGCCTTTGGCCCCGTCGCCGGATTTGCGCTTGGCTGGTCATATTGGGTGTCGATCATCACCGCCAATACGACGATTGCCGTGGCAGTGGTCGCGAACATGACGCCTATCGTCCCCCTGCTGGGGCAAGTGCCTGCCCTTGGCGTGGGTGCGACGCTGGCGATATTGTGGGCGACGACGGCGCTCAATCTGCGCGGTGCGCAGGCGGCAGGATCGCTGCAACTGGTAACGGTGATTTTGAAGCTGGTGCCGATGGTCGTGGTGGTCGTGCTGATCGTAGTGGCGTTGAGCAGTGGCAGCGCCGTCGTTGCGCCATTTCCGCGCGAAGGACTGACCCTTCCTGCGGTCACGGCTTCCGCTGCGCTGACCTTATGGGCCCTGCTAGGGTTCGAATCCGCGAGTGCGGCAGCGGACAAGGTGGCGGACCCCACGCGCACCATCCCGCGCGCGACGATCATCGGGACGGCAGCGACGGGCGCGGTCTATCTCTTCGTCTGTTCCGGCATCGCGCTGATGCTGCCCATGGCGGAGGCCGCATCGGCATCGCCCTTTGCCGCGTTCGTCACACGATATTGGGCGCCCGGTCCCGCCAATCTGATCGCGTTGTTCGCTTCGATCAGTTGCCTTGGCGCGCTTAATGGCTGGACGTTATTGCAGGGCGAAGTGCCGCTGGCGATGGCGCGCAACGGGGAATTGCCCGCATGGCTGGGGAAGACTGACGCGAGAGGAACCCCGGTGCGGGCGCTGATCGTGTCAACTGTCTTTGCCAGCCTGCTGTTGATTGCGAACAGCCTCAATGGGTTGGTGGCGATCTTCACGGCGATGGCTTTGCTGTCCACCTCTGCGACATTGTGGCTCTATCTGGGTTGCGCCGCTGCGGCCCTGCGCTTCCGTGTCGCCATTCCCGCAGGGGTGCTGGGCGTCGCCTATGCGCTTTGGACCTTATGGGGCGCGGGACTGTCCGTCAGCGGACTGAGCCTCGTCCTGATGCTGGCGGGGTTGCCGCTATACTGGTGGGCGCGGCGGGGGGCGAAGCGTCTACCGCCCGCGCAGTTTGCCGAAGATGCTGCCGTCTGAGAGGATGGCGCGGGCGGCGTTGTGGCCCGGCGCGCCGGTGACGCCGCCGCCGGGGTGGGTGCCTGCGCCGCACATGTAGAGACCGGCGACGGGGCCGCGATAGCTGCCGTGGCCCAGCACCGGGCGGGCGGCCCAGAGTTGGTCGAGGCTCATATTGCCGTGCATGATGTCGCCGCCCGAAAGGCCGAATTTGCGCTCCAGACCCTTGGGGCTGAGGCGCGTTTGCGCGATGATCGAGGCGCGGAAGCCGGGGGCGTTTTTTTCGACGGTGTCGATGATGCAGTCGGCAGCGGCTTCTTCTTCATCGTCCCAATCGCGGCCATCGGGCAGGACAGGCGCGAATTGCTGGCAGAAGAGGCTGGCGACGTGGCATCCCGGCGGGGCGAGGCTGTCGTCCACGGTCGAGGGAATCAGCATTTCGACGATGGGTGCCTTCGACCAGCCGTGCATCTTTGCGTCCATGAAGGCGCGGTCCATGTAATCGAGCGTCGGGGCGATGATGATGCCGGACTGGTGATGTTCGCCCGGTTCGGGGTGGCTGGTGAAGCGCGGCAATTGGGACAGCGCGACATTCATGCGGAAGGTGCCGGAGCCGGCCTTGAACGCTTTGGCCCGTTTGAGGAAATCGGCTGGCAGGTCGGACGGCGCCATCATCTTTTCGTAGAGCAGCTTGGGTCCGACATTAGCGATGACGCGGCTGGCCGCGATTTCCTCGCCGGAGACGAGGCGGACGCCCACGACCTTGTCGCCATCGACCAGCACTTGGTCGACGGGGCTTTCAAGGCTGATCTCGACGCCCATGTCGCGGCAGATCTTTGCCATGATCTGGGTGATGGTGCCCATGCCGCCGATGCTGTGGCCCCATGCGCCTTTCTTGCCATTCACTTCGCCGAAGACGTGGTGGAGCAGGACATAGGCGCTGCCCGGCGTATCGGGCGATGCGTAGTTACCGACGACCGCGTCGAAGCCGAAAGCCGCCTTCACCGCTTCGCTTTCGAACCAGCTATCGAGGAAAGTGCGCGCGGATTTGGTGAAGAGGTCGAGGACGTCGCGCTGCTGTTCGAGCGTGAGCTTGGAGAGCGCGCGGCCCTGCATCGCGCCGTCGTAGAGCGTGCGAAGGCCGTCGCCGACGTTTGGCGGGGCTTTGAGCGCGAGGCCGCGCAAGACTTCGGCGACATTTTCCAGCGCGTCGTAGTAAGCGGGGAGCGCGGCGGCGTCCTTTTTGGAGAAGCGCGCAAATTCGGCCTGCGTCCGCTGGAGACCGCCGCCGAGTTTCAGGAAATCGCCATTTTCCTGTGGCAGAAAATTGGAGATGGGCCGCTCGATCACGCGATAGCCGTGATCGGCGAGCTTCATGTCCTTGATGACTTTGGGCTGGAGCAGGCTGACGGTATAGCTGGCCACCGAATTACGGAAGCCGGGATGAAATTCCTCCGTCACGGCCGCGCCGCCCACGATATCGCGCCGCTCGACGATGCGGACTTTCAGGCCTGCACGCGCGAGGTAGAAGGCGCAGACAAGGCCATTATGCCCCGCGCCGATGATCAGTGCGTCATAGGTCATGTTCGGCTCCATCCGGGGGTGGGTCGCTGTTCTTCGCGGGCCTGTGGGATCAGCGCGCGCATCTGGCGGCAGAAGGCGCGCAGGCACACTTCGCTTTGCCCCAAGGGCCCGATCGAGAAGCTGCGCGAGGCCATGCCGTCCTGCACACGGGCGATAAGCTGGGTATCCTCTGCATTGACCTGCCGGTTGATGCGCCAGTTGAGGTAGCGCGCGGCCTTCATCTCGCGACGGTCATCGGGCAGCACATAGCTGATTTCGCGGATCAGCGTTTCAGTGGGGCTGACGGGAAGAAACTGCATGAAATCGACCTGATCGGGATAGATGTCGAACGCGACATTGGGCCATAGCTTGAAATAGAGCCAGCGTTTCTGCGCGGCCTCCGGCAAGTGCGGCACCGGCGGCAGCAGCGTCTGATACAAGCGCTCGGACCAGTTGGCCGAGGGTCGCTCGATCAGGTCGCCCCACATGCGGTCGACATGCGTTTCCGCCTCCACGCCATAGCTGCGCCCGAAGAGGCGGGTGAGGCCGGGATGCGCGACGGGAATATGCAGGCCATCGGAGTAATTATCCGCGACATTCTTCCAGTTCACGGTGCGGGGACGCAGCGTGACGCGGCCGAGCGCGGTCAGTTCCTCGAAACGATAGGGCGCGACCTGATCCTCATAGGGGGCCATCATGTCCGCGACCGATGGGCCTTCGCTGACGAGGCGCACGAAGATGAAGCCGCGCCAGATCTCCATGTCCACTGGCGTCAGGCCATGCTTGCCCGTGTCGAGACCGGGATAGTCGCTTTTCTGCGGCACGCCCGAAAGGCGCCCGTCAAGATCGTAGGTCCAGGCGTGATAAGGGCAGACCAGCTTTTTCGCGCAGCCGCTTGCGCCATCGACGATCCGCGAGCCGCGATGGCGGCAGACGTTGGTGAAGGCACGGACGGCATCGTCGTCTCCGCGCACCACGATGATGCTTTCGCCCAGATATTCCAGCGTATGCCAGTCGCCTCGCGCAGGGATATCGCTAATGTGGCAGACGACCTGCCAGCTTGGCGCGAAGACGCGTTCCTGTTCCGCCCGGAAAAAATCGGGATCGTCATAGGTCCAGGCGGGGAGGCTCCAGCCTTCGAGCGGATCAGATATAATGGTCATTGTTGTGCGAACGTAAAACAATGACCATTGGCGCGCAACCCTTGGTTATTTGGCCTTGGTTATTTGGCCCTGCTTATTTGGCCCTGCTTATTTGGCGATGGCTTTCAGCACGCTATCCCATTGCCCCAGTGCACCGGCGATGCCATCGACAGGCACGCGTTCGTTCAGGCCATGCGCAAAACCGTCGCTGGATTTCATGAAGAGGCTGCTGACCCCATAGCTCGGTACGCCCAGCGCGCGGAAATAGAGGCTGTCGGTGGCACCGGCGGACATGTTCGGCGTGATTTCCAGCCCGGGATAGCGCGCCTGCACCGCTTTGGTGACGGCGGCGGTCACATCCTTGCGCAGGGGTGAGGCATCGCTGCCGGTCGGCTTGTCGATGGTTGTGATCGTGGCGCTGTCGTCGGCTATGACCTTGGTCAGTTCAGCCTTTACCGAGTCGATGGCGACGCCGGGGAAGATGCGGCAGTTGACGCTGACGGTCGCGCGCTGCGGCAAGGCGTTCAGGGCGTGACCGCCGCTCAGCATTGTGGCGACGCAGGTGGTGCGGACCTGACCGATAAATTCCGGCTTGGAGGACAGGTAGGCAGCCGCCTCAGCGTCCTTCGGATTGGCAGCATAGCGGGCCATCGCTGCGCCCGCCTCTCCGCCGATGCGACGCGATCCGGCGAGCATCGACGCCTTGGTCAGTTCGTTCGCCATGGGCGGGAATTGATAGGCGCCCAGGCGATCCAGCACCTTGGCCAGACGATAAATCGGGTTGGTCGCGGTCGGTGCGCTGCTGTGGCCGCCAGGATCGGTGATCGCGATTTCGAAATCGGCATAGGTTTTCTCACCGGCCTGCAGCAGATACATGGCAGGCTTGCCGTCCTCACCGATGACACCGCCGCCGCCGTCGCCGTTCAGGACGAGTTCGGCGCCCTTATATTTTTCGGCCAGCGCGCGCGTGGTCGCCATCTGGGTTTCTTCGTCGCCGGACAGCAGCAGGATGATCGTGCGGCGCGGCGCGAAGCCTTCGCGCTTCAACTGGGCGAGCGATGTCACCATCATGGCGACGTCATATTTGTTATCTTCCGATCCGCGTCCGAAGATGTAGCCATTTTCCTCGACCGGGACGAAAGGATCGCGCGTCCAGTCCTTTCGTTCGGCGGCGACGACATCCATGTGGCCGATCATCACGATGGGTTTCAGCTTTGGATCGCTGCCCTTGAGGGTCGCTGCCAAAGTGGCGGTTTCGCCGATCGGGGTAATCACGATATCGGCGTCCTTGAACCCCGCGTCCTTCAGCACCGAAGCATAATAGGCCGCGAGTTTGGGAACCTGCCCCTCCCCTTCGACCGTCTTGAAAGCGACCGATCGCAGCAGAACCTGCTTTGCGAGCGCCGGGTCCGCCGCTGCACGCGCTGCTGTCGTCACCGCCAGCGGTGCCAACAGAGCCGCAGTTGTCATCATCGCGCGTGTGAAATTCATGAAAGCCGACCCCTGCTGGTGCGCCGAAGCGCGAATGCATGGCAAGGGTGTGGCACAGGCTTTAACCGTAGCCAACGAGGAATGCTGCCAAAGTCGCCTTAGACGACGTGCATCGTCGCCCGGCGATAGACGGCAAGGTCGATAACGGAGGAAAAACGTATCCCTGCCCGCCCGTTTCGCAGGCGAGCAACGGTGCAGATGATTTCCCCGACGCCCGGCAATCGTGCGACAAGCACATCGTCGATCCGCAGCGCCGCCGGGGAATCGATCAACATGCCCGACGTGGAGATATTGCGTACCCGGCTTCTGAACGGAGCCACCGTCGGGCCGTAAAGGTCGGCATGGCACTGCCCCTCTTCGCGGGGCGCACGCTCCACAAAGTCCGTTTTGGTTTCTATCGTTGCCAGTGGGATCGTCATGTCATATCCAATGTGCCTTAACGCACCTTATTGGAAAAGACTTACCCTACTGTTAATTCAAGGAATTAATCGCGTTACACCAGCACCCGTTCTGGCTTGCCCACTTCCTCCAGATTGGTTTGCGCGTCGATTTCCATCAGCGGCTTGATCAGGCCGTCGCGCATGTCATAAACCCAGCCATGCAGAGCGAGCGGCTGGCCGCTCGAAAACGCACCTTGCACCGTCTTGGTGCGTGCCAGCCTGATCAATTGGTCGCGCACGTTCACTTCGACGAAGCGATTGACCTGCGCATCCCGTTCGCCCGCACCGGCGATTTCATCGGCATGGTCTGCACGAACCTGCCGGGCATTGTCGAGCCACTCATCGACCGCACCGTCTACCTGGCCGTCCAGCGCGGCCATGATCCCGCCGCAGCCATGATGGCCGCAGATGATGATGTGCTTCACCTGAAGCACGGTGACGGCATATTGCAGCACCGACATCAGATTCAGGTCTTCGTCATTGACCAGATTGGCAATGTTGCGGTGAATGAACATGCCGCCCGGGGGCGTCATGGTCATCTGTTCGGGGTTCACGCGGCTGTCGGAACAACCGATCCAGAGAAATTCAGGCATCTGGCCGGTAAGCTGACGCTTGAAGAAATCGGGATTTTCTTCCTTCAGTTCCATCGACCACGCCTGATTGGCGAGCAGCAGTTGCTTGTAGCTTTTCATGCGAAGCGTACCCCGGATTCTTGCGCGTTGATGAGCGGCGAGATTTTTTCAGCGATGTCAGCCCGCAGGCGTACCGAGATATTGCGATAATCGGCGCTTTTGATGAAGGCATTGATGATGCCGACATTGTCCAGATCGACATAGTTGGTCGACGACAGGTCGATCAGCACCGCGCAATCGTCAGGCACCTGCGCCAGTACCTTCTGCAATTCATATTTGTGGATGAAATACAGGTTGCGGCGGGCGCGGATGATGCACTCGGTCCCCTCTGCGTCGCACGCATAAGTGATGGCAGGGCGGAAGTTGCGCGCAATCACGAATATGAAGCCGACGACCAGACCGATCAGGATGCCGATGAGCAAATCGGTAAACAGGATCGCGACGACGGTGACGACGAAGGGAATGAACTGCGTCCAGCCCTGTTTGTAGCGTTCGATGAACAGCTTGGGCTTGGTCAGCTTGTACCCCGTAGCGATCAGCACGGCGGCAAGCGCGGACAAGGGAATGAGATTGAGCACCGTCGGGATCAGCAGCACGCTAAGCAGCAGCCAGAAGCCGTGCAGAATCGTCGACATCTTGCTTTCCGCGCCCGCATCGACGTTCGCGGAGGAGCGGACGATGACCGACGTTACCGGAATACCGCCGATCATGCCGGACAGGATGTTACCGCCGCCCTGCGCCAGCAATTCCCAGTTCTTGTCAGTCGAGCGACGGCGCGGATCGATTTCGTCGACTGCCTTGAGGCTGAGCAGCGATTCGAGGCTGGCGACAATCGCCAGCGTCAGGGCCACGGTCCAGACAGTGGGGTTGGAAATGGCAGTGAAATCGGGGGTCTGGAAGAACGAGATGAAGGCCGACAAATCTTCAGCCACGGGCACCTGAACCAAGTGGCTCGTCCCGATATTCAAGGTCGGCGCAACTTGTCCGAACAGCAGATTGCCGAAGATACCGATCAGCACGACCACCAAGGGGCCGGGCAGGAAACGCAGCGGGCCCGTCTTCGGCCGTGCGCCATCCCACCAGAAGAGGAAGGCAAGGCTGAGGACGGCGATCAACATCGCGCCCCACAGGAAGCTGTCGCCGAGCGAAAAGAGAATGGCCGAAAATGTGTTCATGCCATCGGTTTGGGTAAAGTTGAACGTGCCTTCGTAGCTGCCGTCATAGCCGAGCGCGTGAGGCAATTGTTTGAGGATGAGGATGAGGCCGATGGCGGCCAGCATGCCTGTAATAACCGAAGAGGGTACAAACTCGCTCAAAATGCCCGATTTGGTAAAAGCGAACGCCAATTGCATCACGCCCGCGATGACCACGGCAAGCAGAAACGCTTCGTAGGTCGGCAGGCTTTCGATGGCGGAAAATACGATGACCGTCAGGCCGGCGGCGGGGCCGCTTACCGACAAAGGCGATTTGGACAGACAGCCGACGACGATGCCACCGACGATCCCAGCAATGATACCGGAAAACAACGGCGCACCGGAAGCAAGCGCAACACCCAGACACAATGGCAGCGCGACAAGTGCAACGACAATCGACGCGGGGACATCAGCACGCAGGTTCGCGAAAAGAGACTTGGGTTGAGACACGGCAGCTCCCTGAAGCATTGGTAGCGCGTGCGGACGTTACCCGATCGGGTACGCTGCAGTGCGCAATAGAATGCCAGATAAAGGATAATTCCATCTGCCGGACGAACGCGCTGTAACAAAATGTTTCTGGTGCACTGCAGCATAACGGTCTCGCGACGTTTTCGCTTTTCCTCGTTGGACAATCATATTTCGCGGAAAATGCAATAGCGCTGTCATTGTGCCTTTCCCCTGCGCGCTGTGGAGCCTAACACGAGGGCATGTGGCAACTTTATCAATTTCCGCTCTGCCCCTTTTCGCGCAAGGTTCGCTTGCTGCTGGGTGAAAAAGGAGTCGGCTACGATCTGGTTCGCGAATCGCCGTGGACGATGCGCGACGAGTTCCTCGACCTCAACCCTGCAGGCACCACGCCGGTCATGGTGGATCTGGACAAGGGCGTGACCCTGATCGACAGTCAGGCAATCTGCGAATATTTCGAGGAAACGGTGGACAAGTTTCCGCTGATTTCCGGAACGGCGGCGGGCCGGGCCGAAGTGCGACGGCTGGTGACGTGGTTCGACCAGAATTTCTATGGCGATGTCGTTGCGCCGTTACTGCACGAACGGATGAAGAAGCGGATCGTCCATCGCGCCTCCCCCGATGGCGGCGTGCTGCGCGAAGCGATGAAGCGCGCGAACACCCATATGGATTACATGGACTATCTGCTCGACCATCGTAGCTGGCTGGGTGGCGGAACGATGAGTCTGGCCGATGTCGCGGCCGCCGCGCACCTGTCCGTCGCGGATTATCTGGGCGGGATCGACTGGACGGGGCATGAGCCGGTCAAGCGCTGGTACGCCGGGTTCAAATCGCGGCCCTCGTTCCGGCCGTTGCTGTCGGAACGCATGGAAATCGTGGTGCCGCCGGCGCATTATGAGAAGCCGGATTTTTAGCGCGTCCTGGCGTCTGACGGTGACAGAATGAGCGCGGCCGTTCCCCTGCTAACGCAGGAGTCTGGGAGGGTTGGCACGACCAACGCTTAACGCCCTGGGCTCCTGCCTACGCAGGAGCACTGCGGAGTGGGGAGATTGCTCCATACCCATCCGACAAAGCGATTGCGTCGAACGCGCAGGATCATTACTGCGCTGGCCCATCCGACCAGTTTAGCGCGGCCTTTGCGCTTTCGATCCATGGAGAGAATTTTATGGCCACTGCGCCGAACAACGGATTGCCCATTTTCTACAACGACCTGATCCCGCTCAACAGCCAGGAGCATGGCGATTACCATATTCGCCCGTCCGATTCGGCACCGTATCTGACCAATCAGCATGCCGTGCCGCTGACCGTCGATGAGTTCATTTCGGCGCAGCGTTTCGTGCCGATCATCTTTTCCGCAGGCGAAGATCCGGTGCCACTGGCGCTGATGGGCCTGAACGAAGGCATCAACACCTTCGTCGACGATGAAGGCAAGCTGCGCGGCCCGACCTACCTGCCTGCCTATGTGCGTCGCTATCCCTGGATGCTCGCAAAACTGCGGCCCGACAGCGAAGAGCTGTCGCTGTGCTTCGATCCGACCAGCGGGCATGTCGGCGTGTTCGAAGAAGGCGAAGCCTTGCTCGCCGACGGTCAGCCGACCGAAACGACCACCAATATCCTGAAATATTGCGAAGAATTTGAGCAGGCAGCCGCCCGCACCGGCCAGTTCGTTGCCGAGTTGAAGACGATGGGCCTGCTGATGGATGGCGAAGTGTCGATCCAGACGCCGGGCAATGACCAGCCCTTCATCTATCGCGGATTCCAGATGGTGAACGAGGAAAAACTGCGCGACATGCGCGGCGATCAACTGCGCAAGATTACCCAGAACGGCATGCTGCCGCTGATTCACGCGCACCTGTTTTCCTTGCAGTTGATGCGCGAAATCTTCCAGCAGCAGATCGATCAGGGCAAGATGCCCAACGTTCCGGCACCGCAATAACGCCTCAAAAGCGTCGGTTCGGCGGGGAACGAGAAAAAAGGTTGCCAAACCGCACCGAATTTTCGCTTCCCCGCTTGAAACTTCCGGCACTTGATCTTAATTCACTGAGATACGGCGCACCTGTTCCCCTTTCGGGTGTGCTGTATGGATGTCTCTTCGGAGACGTCTCCTCCCTGAACCTAGGCCACCCCGTGGAAACACGGGGTGGTTTTTTTGTAGGCCGCAAGAAATGGGGCGGTTGACGCTATTCCGCTGCCTGGGCAAAGTCGGTTGCGGGCCATTCATCGGCCAGCGCTTGCGCGAGGTCGATCAGCAACGCCTGCATGGCTGCTACGCCCGCTGTCGGGCGGTCCAAAGCCGAATCGAGATACAGGCTGCGGTCGATCTCTATCTGAACGGCGTGTAGCCCCCGATCCGGCCTGCCGTGCCGATCGATCAGGTAATTGCCGGGATAAGGATGATTCTGCGCCACGCGGATGCCGCGCGCTTGCATGACATCGGCGGCGCGCGCGGTCAGGCGATTCGACGCGCTGCGACCGAAGCGATCGCCCAGCACGATATGTGGCGCGTCCTGCCCCGGCGTAAAGGGCAGCGGCGGCATCGAATGCAAGTCGATGAGAATCGCATAACCATGCACGTCGCGCGCCCGCGCCATCATGGCGGCCAACGCATCGTGATAGGGGCGATGCACCTGGGCGATGCGGCATTGCGCCTCCGACCAGTCCAAGGGGCCGCGCCACAGCTCATTCGCGCCTTGCAGGCGGCGAGGGAACAGCCCCAGCCCACCGCGCAGCTTGGCCGTGGAGCGAAGTGCCGCCCCATGCGGCGCGTCGCGCAGCATCACTGGGTCGATTTCGCGTTCGTCGCGGTTGAGATCGATCAATGCGCGGGCGGTGCGCGCGATCAGCACTTCGTGCCCCAGATCGATCAGGCCATGCGCGAGCAGATCGGAATAGCGATCCTCCAGCCGCCGCAAAGTGATGGCCGGGACACGTGCCTGCGCCAGAAGCGGTGCGGGATATTCGCGCCCCGCATGCGGCACCGATATGACGATGGGACTGGATACCGATCCACTGCGCCCACCGAAGCGGTCGAAAGCGGCATGGCGCTCGACAGGCGCGCAGGAGGAAGGAAAGGATGGCGAGTCGATATCGGGGTGCGACGCGCCGACCATGAATTTCCTTTCATAGAGCGCGAAACATGTCGCGCGGCTGGAAAATATTAAGCCCTTGTCGCATAAGGTGACGCTTCATGCCAAGCCCCGCGCGCCTGCGGGTGCAGCACTGTGTCCGGGCATGTCCGTGCCGGACCGGAACCGAAAGACTGATGACGACCATGGTGCGGATATTGCTGGCGGAAGATGACGATGCAATGCGGCAGTATCTGGCGCGGGCGCTGGAGAAATCGGGCTATGAAGTCGTGGCGGTCGACAGGGGTACGGCGGCGTTGCCGCTGATCCAGACCGAACGATTCGATCTGCTGCTGACCGACATCGTCATGCCAGAAATGGACGGCATCGAACTGGCGCAGCAAGCCGCGACGATCGCACCGGACATGCGGGTCATGTTCATCACCGGCTTTGCTGCCGTGACGCTGAAAGCAGGGAAAACGATGCCGCAGGCCAAGGTATTGTCCAAGCCGTTCCATCTGCGCGACCTCGTGCTGGAAGTCGAACGGATGTTCGGGCCGCAAAGTGCAACCGGGTTAAGCTGAGGCCGAACCGGAGCGCAACAGGAACACCGCGAAGAAAGCGCGATTCCCGCTTGCACGGCCATCCAACCCTCGCTAATGGCAGCCTTCCTTCGTGGGCGTGTAGCTCAGTGGTAGAGCACTGTGTTGACATCGCAGGGGTCGCAAGTTCAATCCTTGCCACGCCCACCATCGAAAACCCCGCCAATTCAAGTTGTTGGCGGGGTTTTTGCTGCCATAAGATATTGCCAGCAGCCTACTACGTGCCGTTTATTCGCACAGCAAATTTGGGCAATTTCACGGACTTTTGGGCAAATACTGGGCACGCCGAGGGTGACGAATCTTGGGTTCAGATCGCTTGCTTGGCAGAAATCGAAATCTGCGATATAATGTATTTCGGCGCTCCACTCGCTTGCGCGTGGAGAAGCCGGCTCGACGATACTCAGGAAACTTCGCGTGTGCGGGTCTCCGGCCGTCGCCGAGTGCTAGGCCGGGGACCCGTGCGCGCCGACGAGTGGATTTTCCACATGTTGATTAAAGATCCTGCAGCGGAGGCCGTCAGCCGAACCGATGCAGTGGTGCCGCCAGAGTCTATGACTAAGGCACCTATGGCTGACACGACGCCGAGGGCATCGCCTGATCAAGCAGCGGTTTCACCGCAGCCATCCTCTGCGCCCAAAACTCATGCCCGTGGCTGCCTCTCAGACAATGGTCCGGCGCGTCCCCCTCCCTGTGATGCCGACGTCGCGTGCAGCGATGTTCTACTTACGCCCAACGAAATCCTGTCTCGGTTGAGAATGAGTAGCACTGAGCCAGCGAAATGGTTGCGGCGTACTTTCGATAAACATGGCGTTTCCTTTGTGCGGGTGAACGGAAAGACACTCGCCACCGAAGCGCAGTATCGTGAACTTCTGGGAAAAATCACATGCTCACCATCCGCCGCCGTGGGAAGAACGGCAATTTCTATATCCGTGGTTCAGTCGCGCTCGGCGACAAGCGGATTGAAGTCAAAGAATTCAGTTCAGGATCGTGTAACGCAGATGCTGCGTCGCACTTGATGGCTGAGTATGAAACCAGGCTGCGCAATCAGTTGATGTTCGGTCCTGCCGCGCTTGTCGCAGAGGGTGTGAACGCCGACGCCTTCAACAGCTATTTGTCGAAGGCCAAACCGCCCGGTGCGTCGGATATTCTGCGCATCGGTAAGTTAAATGCCCACATCGGCGAAATGTCCATAAGGGAGCCGAAGCAGGCGTGGGATCAGTTTCGTCGCACTTACTTAACTGGGCATGATCCCGCTGGGCAGGATCGCTATCGGGCTGTGTTTCAAGCGGCGGTTAACGTCCACCACGAACTGCACAATTTAGCACCAATTAAGATCAAGGGCATCCCATTCGTTAACCAGCGCGTGCGGTTTCTGAGCAAAGTAGACCGGGATCGTTTAATTGCGTCATACACGCCACACGTTCAGCCGATCATTACAATGCTCGCCTTTCAAGGCCCTCGCGTTCAAACGGCGCTCCAGATCCAGTGGGGGGTAAACGGTGTAGATATCAGTCGCGAAGCTATCCGGCTGAACCATAGCAAAAACGCGGTGACACAGTCGGTTCCAATGCACCAGCGTGTAAAGGCGGTGCTGCTGCCGATCTGGAAGGCACAGGGCGAGCCCACGAGGGGTCACGTCTTCCTGAACCGGTTCGGAAAGCCCTATCAAGACACGCGGGTCGCGCCGATTCCAGGAGGTAACCCTTTGAAACGTCAGCATGCTACGGCGTGCACGCGCGCAGTTATAGAGGACTTCACTGTCCACGACTGGCGCCACCATTGGGCGTCGCATTGTGTGATGGCTGGTATCGATCTCATTACCATCATGCACATGGGTGGCTGGAAGTCGCTCCGGATGGTGCAACGGTATGCAACCGTCGGCGTCGATCACATGCGCGAGTCTATAAACAAACTGTCCTGACGGCCATCATTTATGTTTCAATAAGAACGCCGACACCCATTAACAATATCAAACAGTGCGTTGCGTTGTAGACGAAAGAAGAAGGTTGGTTGTATGGATGATGCGGAATTTGAAGCTTGGAGTGCCTCTATTCTGTCGGCAGGTATCAGTACTTTCGCGGATGATATAATTGGTTTCCCCATACGTCTTCTGCCTGCCCCTGTAGGAACTATTGGTCGCGATGACCCTGTAGTTCTATCTGCGCTCGGTCAAAACATGTGGTGGCTTGACGAACCAGCCGTTCAGGCACGGCTTCATGCCATACTGCTTTATCAGCAGGCTTCGGAACGGTCGGTGCGGATCCCTGATCGAACTGGTCGCGACATTGAAGTTGATAATCCGCTGTTCGGTGCAACGCTGCTTGCTGATGTCCAGCAGGCCGACGATGCTGTTAAGCGCATTCTCGCCGATGAAGCCCGGAAGCAAGACAACTTTCTAGTTCTGGTGTCGCAACTCCCAGAATGGTGTGAGCATCGCATTTACGTGTTGAGCAGCGCTCTTTCGAGAAAGATATATTGGCTGCCGAGATATCGACGTTCTTCTAGGTTTCGCACAGTTGCGACGCGGCCTTAATACCCTAAGTAGGCGACCACAAGTGGGTATCGAAGACCATAGACCGTGTTAAGTTCACGACGTCTAACCATGTTGAATCGGTCAGGCTTTCTTTCTGAAAACGCAACCTACTGCGGACCCCGTGTGGGAGCGTTTAGCTACAGGAAGCAGGCGGATGGCTCCGAGTTGGAGATGCTCAGTCACATTGGGCAAAGCCGCCACCATGATTTGCAGTCGTTTTACGAGAATGGCTGCGCCTCCTTTCATGAACCAGGCCTCTGAGTATTTCCGCGGTCCCGTACCTTCCCGCGTATGGCCCACGATGTCGTCAACGACGAGTTGCTTCGTGTCCGAAACTTCCGTGAGAAGTCGGGCGTATACTCTTCAAAAAGGCGCTCCAAAATCTCGCTCGCGTCGGCGGTTAAGCGAGCGGCGACATTATACATTGGTGAGAAGATGCGACTGCTACGCCCATCCTCGTCAGGTTTGATATCATAGTGCCACGCCGTCGTTACGCCGAGCTCATCATTCAGCCCGTGCTTGAAAATCACCACCGCGTCGCTTGCCGTCATGTGTCCGCGGCCGATCTGTTGGATCATCACGTTTGTTGTCTCCCATCGAACCGATAGACACGCAGCAAGGCGACGAGCCTCAACGGGGTCAGCGGTTCCAAATGAGACGGTTATAGGACGGCTTATGACATTCCGCAGGTAGATTCGACGGCGGTAATGATGGCGAGCTCCACGTCGGAGCAGTTAGCTGGTAGTAGCCGCATTCAATTCTCGGCGTCGCGTCGGCGTAAGCGTGTCGAGCGAGGGGACTATGCTGAGGGGCACCAACATCACCGAGCGCGCCAAGCGCAGCGATATCGGTGTTGCAGGTGCGCCCGCTGTCTTTTCGTCCTACAGCGTTTATCACTGTGCGGTGGGACGGGTCTCACACTCAGTGATCTCCAATAGCATAGCGCGATCGATGTTCACACGTTGCTTCCTCAACGCTGCGCCTGAACGCCATCGTCACGTGGCTTCTATGGAAAAGCCGCCGGTCACGGCTTGTTTTGATCGAGATACAGTGAGGGGAAAAGGTTTCTCCAAGTCTCGGTCGACACAGGAGCATTTCGACCATGACACACAACAAGGCTGCCGGGAACACGGCAGCAACAACCTGCGCGGGCTGCGCGCAGGACGACTGGGACGTGCGCATCGTGCGCCGCGTCGGCAGGCTGGAAGATTTTCCGCTTGCCCTTGACCCGCAGGGTCCGATCCGGCGCATTGCCGTTATCGACACCGAGACGACCGGCACCGATCCGGACCGCGACGAGATCATCGATATCGCCTATGTCATCCTGCAGGTCGACGCACGCGGTGAGATCTGCGGCATCGAGCGCTGGGGCCAGGCACTGCGCGATCCGGGCATGCCGATCCCGCCGATGATCACGCAGCTGACGGGTATCACCGATCACGACGTGAGAGGCCTCGCGGTGGATCTGGACGCGCTGCAAGCCATATTGTCCGGTGTCGACGCCTGTATTGCCCATAATTGCAAATTCGATTCTGTTTTCCTGCAGAACCTGCTGCCGGCGATGGCGGACGCGCCATGGGCGTGCAGCGCCCGCGACTTCGACTGGTTCGAAGCCGGATTCGACGGCAGGGCGCGGGCGCTGGGATATCTGCTGATGCAGGCGAATTTTTTCAACAAAGGCCACCGCGCGATGGCCGATGTCATCAGCCTGATCCATCTGCTGGCCTGGCGGCAGCCCAATGGCCAGACGGTGATCGGCACACTGCTGGCCAATGCCGAACGAGACACCGTGCGCGTCGAAGCCAACGGCGCCGGCTATCACAAACGTTCTGTTCTTAAAGCACGCGGCTACCGCTGGGACCCGGCGGCCAACGTGTGGTGGATCGAAGTGTCGCAGGAACAAGTCGACGACGAGACCTTGTGGCTGCGGCTTCAGGTGCTGCCCTATGGCCCGGCGCCCCGCACCGTTCCCCTGAGCTGGCGTCAGCGCCACCGCTGAACGCGCAAGGAGAAGAGTGCCGCAGCCACGGGGCTGCGGCACTTGTCCCATCAGCATTGGAAAGTGAGCCCCACGGGATGTGGAAAATGGCTCCGGCGCCAAGCCGAACCCAAGAAGGAATAGTAATGAACTCTCTTAAAGATACGCTGCACGCTTCTCCGCAGAACCACATGCTGGGACTGCGCCAGGAAATGGGCTTTCCGCACACAGCGCCCCAGCAGCCAGCAGTCGGATGGACGCACGGTGGCCCGGTGAACGCGCAACGTGTACATGACCTGGCGCAGCTTGCCGGGATGACCAGCTGTGATTTGATTTACGGCGCATGGGATACGGACGCGCAGGCGGCACCGGACGAATATGTTCTCGTTCTCCGGAAGGGCTCCACGGTCGCACTGATCCGCCATTGTGCCTTCTACGCTGCCGATGCGACGGCACCAGTTGTGATCATCGCCCCGTCGCGGAACACCCACTACGCCCTCAACGGTGATCTGAGGCTGGAGTGCCGCACAGGAATGCCGGGTGCAGACCTGGCGCAGGGACAGAGCCGTGCACTTGCGCGCATAAATCAGGAGGCGCTGGCGCGTGAGAGCGGAAATGTCGTCGGTTACAGCCTGCTCTGGTGCAGCGGCGACACGCTGTCGCAAGCCGACGCGACCGACACGGCTGTGCGGTTCGACTGATCCAGGCGGCAGGCTGCACCCATGCAGCCTGCCTTGCAACTATCCCATGATTATGCCCGCAAGTCCGGGCTGGAGACCATCCATGAAATTCGACATGATATTCGAACCCCGTCGTCCGCGCGCCTATGTCGTGCTCGACATTGAAAGCGCCGTACTCGATGACACGGCGCACAAGCGCTACCAGGCGATGGAGCGCTGGGCGCCAACCAGTGAAGAAGAGCCCAGCCGCCGCGGCTACAAGCGCTGCGACGATCCGCTCGTCACGCCACGCTGGCCGTTCCAGACTCTGGTCACTGCCGCCATCATGCTGCTGGTGGAACATGCCGATGGCAATGTCGATGTCGCCCGTTTCGTGACGCTGAGCGCGCCGGACCTTGATGAGCGCGAAGTGCTAGCCGGCATCATCCAGGTGCTGGCTGACGCGCCGGAGGGTGCTGAAATCGTGACCTACGGCGGCAGCATGCATGATTTGCCCATGATCCTCATGGGGTTGCTCAAACACGGCTTGACCTTGCCACGCCGCTGGCAATGGCTGAGCCATGGCGGTGTGGGAAACACGCCGCACATCGACTTCAGCCGCACCATCACCGGTGGATACCGGATGAAGCCGGTGCACGAAGCTGAAATCCTCGCCGCGCTGGACATTCCGGCAAAGGTGCCAGCGCCGGCGTTCGCGGTGAGCGGACTGATTTACGCTGGAGAATGGGAGACGGTTGCAAGCCAGTGCGAATTCGATGTCATTGCAACATCCCTCCTGCTCGCCCGGTGGAAGAAGCTGCATGATGCGCGCGTGGAGGTGCCGGTGTTTGAAGATCGCATCCTGCGGCGAGTCATAGAGCTACGCGAAGGCCGTGGCTACATTCCGGCGCTGCAAGCGCATCGCAAGCGGATCTTCGCGCAGCAGACGGCAACGGCCGAGCAGGCGATGGGCGTACTGGCGCCCTGGTTGCAAGACGAAGCATGATTGGTCGGGCGGTGGCAGCGCCGCCGCCCGGAACCCCTTGGAAGGCGAAGCAGCAACGCTGGCGTGGCTCGCTCGGCGGCGGTGCATCCGCCCCCTTTTGGACGCGCTGACAGCGCGGCTCGATGGGAAACATTCGGAATCGGGATCCGTGAATCTGCGGAAAATTGGAAACCCCCGGCCAGCAGGCCGTCAGCACAAACATTGGAGTATGAACATGACGCACCCTTACATCGCACGGGGACAGGCCTGGATTTTGGCCTTGAGATCACTTCTGGGTTATCCACTACATGAACCCACGCGGCACACGATGGCCTTCTGCGCGAGCGGGCCGCGTACAATGGGAACAATCGTCCATGTCACGCAATTGGCCCAGGAGATGCAGCGGGATTTCCTGCATCTGGCGTTCCAGTCCGTCGATGCCCCTGAACCGTCCCTCATATCGTTGGCGGTCCTGTTGCCACTCAGCGTCGAGTGGGTCGACGGATGTCAGCTCTATGCCGCCAGCGAAAAAGCGCCAGTGGAGCTGATCCAAAACGGCAAACGGTGGCGTATCGATGAGCGCAACCAGCTTGTGAGCGCAAAGCCGCCAGCGCGCCATCTTCTGGTCCGTGGTGAGCAGATCGCCTGGGACCGCTGGCGTCGGATGTCGGTGGAAATGGAAGGTGTTGGACTGGACGGCAACATGTTCGTGCCGCAGGGACAGGCCTTCACCGATGCGCAGCCGGTCGAGGCAATCAGAGTCGTTGGCTGAACAAAGCCCATTGGTTCGCGACGTCAGGTCGCTCGGCAACGCCGCCTTCGGGCGGCGTTGCCGTTTCAGGAGGCATCATATGCTTAGCGGCACAGACATTATCGAGCGCCGCGCTAAGCTCCAACGTTTTCGCCCTTAAGTGCACTTTATCAGGATGATGGGTCACACATCCCGGAGCTGCTGGGCCCCGTAGGCGGATTTTCGCGCTGCGGGCTGCAGTGACAAAGCAGGCGATGATTGTGCTGGCGCCATGATTTCAAAACGAAGCATGATCGGTCCGGCCTCGCAGATTTCGATCGCTGGTGAGAAGAGGGGGAGCTCAGAGATGCGAATGTCTTGAATGCGCCATTTGTTGCCATTGAATGTGGCCAGTACGGATCCCAGTTGCAGACATTCCGATAGCCGGGTACCTTACGGGGTATGTGGGTTGGCTTGGCCGTTCTTCTAGGACTTACCGTGGCAGGTGCGCTGTTGACTTGTGTGGCATCGGTCATTGTTCATCGTGCGGGAGCATGCGACAAGTGGCGTACCGCGCTGAGCGGAGTTTGCTTTCCCGCCATTCTTTTCTTTGTCGGTAGCGTTGATGTGATCTGCTTCCAAGATGTTGATGGACCGCCGCCTGGTATGATGCTGCTTGGCTTGCTCCTGACGAGCATCGCTCTTTTGCCATTTACCTCGCTAATGGGGCTTTTTATGGCTCGACGTGCCCCGCACTAAGCGCGGTAAACGACCAAAGTTGGTCGTTCCAGACTAGTTCTGCCGATCCCGAACCTGATGGGGTGGACGCCCCCCGACGGCATCTATGTGCCAAAGTGGAGGTGTTGATTCACCACTGAAGGAGGCGTCCGTGTCGGAAGTTATCACGATTGGTTTGGATATTGCTAAGAACGTTTTTCATGCGCACGGCGCTGATGAGCGCGGCGCGATGGTGTTCAGTCGCAAGCTGACGAGGGGCAAGCTGCTAGACTTCTTTGCAACTCAGCCGACGTGCGTGGTTGCGCTTGAGGCGTGCGGTGGCGCGCATCACTGGGCGCGCGAGTTACAGGCGATGGGACATGAGGTGCGACTGATCCCACCGGCCTACGTGAAGCCGTTCGTGAAGCGGAACAAGAACGATGCGATCGATGCCGAAGCGATCTGCGAAGCGGCGCAGCGCCCCGGCATGCGCTTCGTTGCGGTGAAGAGCGAGGAGCAGCAGGCTGCTGGGCTTGTGTTCCGGACACGCGATCTGGTTGTGCGTCAGCGCACCCAGCTCATCAATGCGATCCGAGGTCATTTGGCCGAGTATGGCTGGGTAGCGCCGCGCGGGACGGCGCATATGACGATGCTCGCCGACCTCCTCGAGGATGAGGAGATGGCCTCGACCCTGCCGGAAGCAGCGCGGCCGATGTTCAAGCTCATGGTCGAACTGCTGACCGATCTCGACAAGCAGATCTCTGTGCTCGATCGTGAGATCGCCCGGCGAGCAAAGGAGGACGAAGCGGCCCGGCGGCTGATGACCATCCCCGGCATCGGTCCTATCGCCGCCACCGCCATCATTGCGCTAGCTCCTCCGATCGAAACATTCCGCAAGGGTCGTGACTTCGCCGCCTGGCTCGGTCTCGCCCCGCGCCAGCACTCGACCGGCGGGAAACAGAGGCTTGGCAGCATATCGAAGATGGGCGAACGGACCATCAGGCGGCTACTCATCATCGGGGGCAGCTCGATGGTGCGACAGGCGTGTCGCTTTGGCGCGCCGGCCGGATCATGGTTGGAGCGGATGCTGGCACGCAAACCGCGCATGCTCGTCTCGGTCGCGCTGGCGAACAAGATGGCGCGCATGGTCTGGGCGTTGCTCACAAAGAAGGAAGATTACAGAGCTCCGGTGGTTGTCGCGGCATAAGCCAAGGCAGCGGCCAGAGGCGTCGGGGACGTAGGCGGCCGAAGGAGGGTATGGCACAACAGTCGGCGAGACGGGGCCGGAAGAACCAGTGAATGGCAGAGCGCTACCCAAGCGCGCAAGCCTGTAATGGATCCGGTCCGCGAACTCCCATACTGGCCCGCAGCTATGGCGCTGCTCATCGAGGCCGGACAGATGACAGCATCCGACTACGTGCCAACATACCCAAATTTACCGCTTGCATCCAAAGGGGCGTCCACAGATGCCATTCGTGATGCACAAATCAAAACTTTTGCATCAGACCGCGATCTATAGACCTACGCATTTTTAGGTCGAAGCTTGGCAAACTGCTGCCCCTGTTTCTGACTGACGATTTCGCCCCATGATGCTAGGTGGAATCTGTAAGTACCGGGGGACATATGAAATTCGGATTTGTTTTTGTCACCGCAGCACTCTTTTGTGCCGCACCAGCGTTTGCTGGAACCAAGCTCTGGGGCGACTTTGAAGCGGGAATGATTCCGCAGCAGGTTGTTGATGTGGCTGTGAAAATTCCAGGGGTGAGCAGCGCTAAAATCAAACAGAAAAAAGATCGTGTTGAGGTCAATGTCAGTCACGGCATGTACTCGAAATTTGAAGTCGCCGGAAAAAAGAGCCGGTTGAACTTCACTTTCCGCAATGGTGTGCTGTTCGCAGTCGATATTTCGCCGGAGCCGTATGAGTTTGGAACACCTGGTTGCATCCAGGGTGGTGTTCAAGCGTTTCGCTACTATGATGAGCTACTGAAGACAAAATACGAGCGCAACTATGACCCCACTCCGAATGTAGACGATAGTCAAGTTAACCTGATGATCGCTCGCGCTAACCTCGCGACGCTGAGCAAAGAACGCTATGCCGTACCGGTGGATAGCATGGCTGCGGGCTATAGCGATGGAAAGGTGCAGATCATTAATCGAGTTCGATTTGCGTATCTCACGGTCGGCCTATGCGGGCGTCAGGGCAACCTGCGCGGGTCTACCTCCCTCAGCTACATGGACAAGGCCGAGTTCGAGGCTGCGGCGAAGCTGAACCAGAATAGCCGTGACCAAGCGGTGACGAATCTTGGCAAGGATCTTTAGACGCAGCACGTAACCGCCATGTCAGGGTGGCGCAGAGCATCCATGATACGAAGATCACCAGTTTTGCATCAGGACGATAGGTTGGCCGCCGTGAAAATCATCGGTGCCCGCGTCTGGTGTGCTGTGTAATCATTCCATGATCTAAAGCACTGTTGGTCAAATTACGCTTCGCAATGCAACCGGTTGCGGATTCGACCAGCACTATGCTCATCATCGAGCGCCTCGTAGATGCTCAACGCGGCCTCGAAAAATTGCGCCTCCTCGACACGGGAGCCGTGTGCCTCGTCATTGAATTTCGCCCGCATTGAACGGATCGCCTCCGCCAGGTTCTCAAGTGCACCAGCGTGCTGTTCGCCGGGCGTGTTCAAGCCGGTCCACTGGACCACCTCGCGAAACAGCGTTTGGGCCTCTCTCAATCGGCTTGCGGCTTGAACGCCTTCCCCCTCATACTCAGCTAAGGCGATGAGTGCGCCAGCGAGACCCTCCTTGCATTCCTTGGCCTTATTCGCATCCTTGGAGGAAAGACCGGGAAGCGCAGCGGCATAAAATTGCCGCGCCTCCTCCAAGCGCGCCTTCCGTTTTTTCTTCGTCGCACCGACCGCATCGTCGTCGCCGCGCCGCTCCTGCTCGGCCTGCGATTGAACGGCTTCAGCGAGATAGAAAGTCATCTGTGACCATTCGCGCTGTTGTGCATGGGCGTCCAAACCGTCCCTCACCCGCGTCGCAATGTCCTCGATCAGCGAGAAAACCTCGGCGAGTTTAGTCGCGTCCTCCGCGAGTGCATCGGACTGCTCCCGCAGCGCTTCGATGTACGTGATGACGTCAGCCGTTCGTTCGACCCCGGTTCGCTCCACTAGGACACGCAGTTCGTCGATAGCCGTCTTCAACGCTTCGTGATCGGAGAGTCTGCGCTTGTAATGGTTGAAGAGGCTGTCGGCGTGGATTGCGAGGAGGTCGTCGTCTGCTGAGAATTCGTCGTTGGCTTCGATGGCCTCGACCGCCTTACGGAATTGCAACGCAGATCGGAATTCTGTCGCGTCGTCCGTTGACGTCCTATCGAGCCTACCATGTTCCACAGCATGCGCCACCCGCGCCTTGTATGCCTCTTGCAGCCTTTTCACGTCAGGACCCGCACTCGAATCGATGCTGATGTCTGCTTGGCGTTCCAGCACCCCAAGCGGATCGCTGAGCCAATCCGGGGCACCGATCCCGGCCTCGCCTACCACCTGATTGAAAAAGTCGTCCGCCTTCTGGCCGAGGATGAAGAACTTGTTTTCACCAGTGGCGAGCAGCGCTTTGGCTCGGTCGGAAAGCAGGTCCAGATCGTCCTCGTAGGCGATCCAGTAGACAACCATGCGGGGCAGCGCCTTCGCGGCATACTGCAAGAGGGTCATGACCCCCTCCTCTCCGCCGGCATAGCCCACGACCACGAGGACGCTAGCCTCCTTGAGCAGGCTCATCATCATGACCTGGAGGCCGCGATCGTCCTCTGTCTCCCTCAGTGCGGCATAGCTGTTCCTTAGCTCATAGGTGTGCATCGATCCGTGCAGGTGCACGACCTGTGGCCGTGACGGCGTGGGCGAAATGCGGTTAAGCGATTCGAGTCCGTCCGCGACTACCGGCACGATGCCGGTGCGTATCACGCCCTGTAGTGCGAGCTGGTCGAAGTTGGTGGTTAGAATCGTATGAACGAAGCGCTTTTGCACGAGGGCACCGAGGCAGGCGTGTGCCCAGTTGAGAGTGTATTCCTTGTCCTCGACTAGCCGGCTGATAAGCTCGCGCTGCTCGTTCGGATGCTTCATGTGTTCGGTGAAGATGTAACTGTAGAGCCTGCCCCACGGTATCACGCCATCGACCGGACCGTATCGATCGGGCACGCGGTTGGTGGCGATAAGGGCGACGAGAGCCTCATCGGCGCTCGGCCCGTCGCGCGCGACGCCGTAGTCGTCGGCGATGCGTAGGATGGCTTCCTTAGCAACGCCCGCCGCTAGCGGAATGCCCGCACTGGCGGAGCAACCGGCACCGATAAGAAAAACTGCACGGCCACGATTCCGCGCCTGGCCGACATTTTCAGCCACGTCTGCGCCATCCCCTCCTTCACGGGGATGTCCCCGAGCGCGCTGAAGATCTTGGACAAGCTCGCTGATCTCTCGCGGTCGTGGGCCAATCTGCGGTCGTGTCGGCAAGGGTTTCTCCACTCTGTTACCCGAGAGAGGCTAACGTGAGGATACGCTCCGGTCTACAACGTAATAACAGTACGAATAAAGGCGGTAAATTTTAGAAATTGACGCAGATTGTCACATATTTCGCTTGATCCAAGCTTACGAAGTTCGCATCAATGATGCACAAGAGTAGGAAATTCACTGCCATCAGCTGTGAATAGGTTTCATGATAGCCGATAGAGAACTAACAGGATAGTTTGGGTCATTTGGCCTAAACTGTGATAATATGTTTGGATTCGTGGTCGGTTGAGAAGATTGAACGTTAGTGCCAAAAGATCGTCTGGATCGGGGCTTGGGTTTGGGTTGACGAACCGCTATGATAGAAACTCAATCAAGGAGACTCTCATGGACGATGCCGCTTGGACGACCGCCGATCGCACCGCTTACTCATCGGACGACGCGCTCGAGGTCGAGTTCACCAGTCCAGCGATCGCGCGGTTGATCGAGGAAGTCCGCGTCGAGGAATCAGGTGTGCCGCGCAGCTACAACCGCACCTTCAACCGTCACAACCGGTAAGCGAACGGTTCAGGCCGGTGCACATCGACACTGTCCTCCTCAAGGTCGCGAGCCGCTGCAACCTGGATTGCGGCTACTGCTACGTCTATCACATGGGTGACGACGGTTGGCGATATCAGCCGAAGCGGCTGAGCCGAGAAGTCCAAGCCAGCGTATGCGCCGACCTTGGAGATCTTTTGCATTCGCAGGGCCGACCGTTCTCCGTCGTATTGCATGGCGGCGAGCCGCTGCTCATGCGTGCCGGTGAGCTTGCAGCATTGTTCGCTCAACTGAGGGCGGAGTTGAGTGACACCTGCGGCATCAGTGTGCAGACCAACGGCGTGCTGATTGATACGGATATACTCGATGCCTGTGCGGATCATGGCGTCACCATCTCCGTGAGCATCGATGGGCCGGCGGAGATCCACGACCGCTTCCGGATTGACCTTACCGGCAAGCCGACACATGCCAAGGTCCTTGCCGGTATAGAACGCCTCAAGGCGCATCGTTGGGGCAACCATCTGTTCTCAGGGGTCCTGGCCGTCGTGGATCCAACATCCGATCCGTCGTTCGTATACGACTGGTTCCGCGATCTCGGAACGCCCAGTGTGGATTTCCTGTATCGCGACGGGAACCACGACGAACTGCCCTACGGAAAGGCTGCTTACGGGTCGGTCGAGTACGGACGCTGGATTTGCGGCATACTCGACCGATACATCGCTGATCCAAACCCGTTTCGCATCCGCATGCTCGACGACATGATGAAGCTCCTGTTGGGGGGGAGCGGAGTGAAGGAGGGCGTCGGCCTAACCGATTACGGAATCCTAGTGATTGATACGGACGGATCCATTAAGAAGAATGATACTCTCAAGAGCAGCTCGCCACGCGACGCCTTCTCGTCAATCTTGTTCGCGGGGGGTAACTCCATCGCGCAGTTCGCTGAAAGCGAAGAATTTCTCGAATATCATCGCGCTCAGAGACCGAGTTCTGCCGTTTGCCAAGCGTGCCCAATCTTGAAAGTGTGCGGAGGCGGGATGATGACGCATCGTTTCAGTGCGAGCCGGGGCTACGACAATCCGACCGTGTTCTGTGAGGATCAGCGGATGCTAGTGGAGCGCATGCGTGCCCATCTGTCCGGTCATCTCAACCGGGTGGCCGCATGACCACGACCTTCATTTGTAACGCAAGGCGGGAACCGTTTCCACACGCCACCTCAAGATCGCCGCTTCCATCCGATCTGTGCGGAGCACTGCTAGATTGGTTCGAGGGCGATGCTCCTTGGAAGCTGAGAATCGCCAGCTTCTACGAGCAGTGGGAGATGCACTTGGATGCCGCCGCCCTGCCGCCGCATGTCCAGTCCATCGTATCCGATGAAGTCGCAACGAACCTTTGCTCGGGTCTGCTTCTGCCCATTGGCGCGCGCCTTCCGCGTTTGACGGAGGTGACGGCGCACAAACTGCTCCCCGGTCAGACCATCCGGATCCACAACGACCACCTTGACGATGGGGAAACCCACCGAATTTTGGTGCAGCTCAATCGCGGATGGTCAGACAAGCAGGGCGGATTGCTAATGCTGTTCGGCAGCGCGACGGCCACCGATGTGCGACGCATAGTGCGACCGCTGCACGGCTCCTCCTTCGCGTTCGAGATCAGTCCAAGGTCGTTCCACGCCGTCTCCACGATCGCATCGGGCGAACGCTACACGCTGGTGTATTCCTTCAAGGACGTTGGGCAGGCGTGACTGATGCCGAAACGGTGCCGTGGCGCCTACCGGGCAGAACCCACAACCGTCGGCCGCCCGCGTCGCCGACTTGGCTTCGGGACAGGATCGTCGCTGCGCCGCAGGACGTAATGTCAGACGTGGTCCTACAAGGGCTTACCACCCTCGTCACCGTGACGATCGATCCGGACATGTGCCTGCGCTCCCAGCAACTGATCGAACAATGCGGTGCCCTCGCCGATGTCGTACGAGGCGCGATCCAGGAAATTCACCTGCTCGATGCAAAGCCGGGTTATGATGTGAGCCACAGCGAACCGTGTTGGCTCCACCGCGTTTTTGTCTCCGTGCCCGATCGCCATGACGAGATCGGCGCGCTCCGCTTTGCCGAAGGCGTGATTCATGAGGCAATGCATCTCGAACTCACACTTCTTGAGAACGATCGACCGCTGGTCCAAAGTCCAGCTGACACTATGTTGTCACCTTGGCGCGAGGAGGCGCGCCCCATAGGCGGAGTCCTGCATGGGCTGTTCGTCTTTTCCTGTCTTCACACCGCCTTTCGCATGCTGGTCAGCGGAACCGATGCGGCGGCGACCGATCATGTCCAAGGCCGTCTTCATGACATCGCCGAAGAGGTCAGCTCGATCGATTTGGCGACATTGTCATCAGGATTGACCCCCACTGGATGCACATTGGCGCGACAATGGTCTGAAGCGGTAACACTGAGCAGGTTGCCGCAGCCGAACCGAAAATCAAAACTTTTGCATCAGGGGATAGGGACTGAAACCGTGGATTTGTCCCCTTTATGGGCACCATCTTTGCATCAGATTTTTGCATCAGGGAGCCGCTGAGGGCGTTGTCATTCCGCCCGATCTCCTCGCCCATGTCTCGACGCTGGGATGGGAGCACATCAACCTCACCAGCGAATACCGCTGGCCAAAATCCTTAGCGTAGGATTTCGCCCCCTCCCGCAAACGTCCCCTGAGTAGGCTTTTTGCCTTATCGCCTGATGATCTGTTGATTACGAGGGCCGTGCCAGTCCCGTCATGACCTGACGAGACTATATCTTTTTGTGCTCTCATGTTAAATTTCTCGGACTGGCGGGGAGCAACAAGGTGGGAAAACTCTTCAATTTTCGAAGCAGGGCGGCTGCCGCCGCTATTTTGTTTGCCCTATCCACTCAGACAAGTGCACAAAACGATCCGACCGCAGGGACTATCGCCGATACCGCAAAAATTAATGCTGAGGCCGAAAGGCTCAAGGCCGAAGCGGGCAAGATTAATGCGCAGGCCGACCTCGAACGGGCTAAAGTGTCGGCGTTAGGCTTGCCCTCGTATGCGGGCACAACCAAACTCAATGCGGGTGCCGGAGATATGGAAGCGATGCTCCTAACAGCACCTGCCGTGCGCGTTAGCGGCGCAAAAATTGCTGAGGCGGTACCCACCGGCGATCACGTCCTGCTTCTGACTCGTGACGATACGTTCGACTTCGGTCTTGTCGGCTCCATAACCGCTGAAATTGATGGTCTGGCCAGACAATTTGAGGCGTTCGGCATCGACTCTGGCGGCCCGCTCAGGGGGCAATCAGTCAAGCTTGTCCCTGGCGCGGTTGCCGTAATCTCGGCGATCGCCGGCATGGCACGGTCGGAAACAGAAGCTACCGCCGCAAATGTGTCCGTCTCCGATTCGATGTTACTAACAGCCGTCGCCGCAAAACTGAAAAACCGTGCGCGGCTACCCGGGAGCGCTATCGGAACTGTTGAGGTCGCTTCAGATGGAACCAACTCGCCCCTTCTCGCGCGGCTGGGTAACCTGGGCACCTCCATTTACCTCTCGCCATGCGGTCGCTGGTATGATTCATTGTTCCTGAGGATCGGGAGCGTGGCATGCGGCAAGCAGGACTTTTCGGCTTATCGGAACATCTGAAACGGCTTTCGGCCAATGGCGATCCGCTGGAGGAACTGGGTCTGATCATCGACTTTGAGGCTTTTCGCCAGACGTTGGTGGCGGCGGTGGCCTATGGGGATGGAGCGAAGGGCGGCAGACCGCCGTATGATCCGGTGGCGATGTTCAAGGTGCTGATTTTGGCGGCGCAGAACAACTTGAGCGACGGGCGCATGGAGTATCTGATCCGCGACCGGTTGAGCTGGATGCGCTTTTTGGGCTTCGACCTTGGCGCGGCTACGCCGGATGCCAACACGATCCGCATGTTCAGGGAGCGGCTCACAGCCGCCGGCGCGCTCGATACGCTGTTTGCCGATTTCGACCGTCATCTCAAGGAACGCGGCTATCTGCCCATGGGCGGGCAGATCGTCGATGCGACGCTGGTGGCAGCGCCCAAGCAACGGAACACCGAGCCTGAGAAGGCTGCGATCAAAGAAGGCAGGACTGCCGCCGAGATTTGGCCCGATGCCCCGGCTCGGGCGGCGCAGAAGGATACGGATGCGCGCTGGACGCTCAAGTTTGCCAAGGGTCGGCCTGCGACAGACGGAAAGCGGCAGATCGATATCGCGATCCCGAGCTTTGGATATAAAAGCAGCATCGCGATCTGCCGGGCCTTCGGCTTCATTCGCAAGGGCAAGACCACCGACGGCGCTAGGTTCGACGGCCGGATGCTTCGCGACGTGGTGACCAACGACAACACGGCTTCGGACGTCTGGGCCGATACGGCCTATCGCAGCCAGGCCAACGAGAAATGGCTCAAAGCGCAGGGCCGGGTCAGCCGGGTCCATCGCCGCAAGCCCAGGGGTACGCCGATGCCCGAGCATATCCGGCGCGGTAATGCCACGAAGTCCAAGGTCCGTGCCCGGGTCGAGCATGTGTTCGCCCAGCAGAAAGCAAAGATGGGCCTGTTCATCCGTACCATCGGCATCAAGCGTGCCGAGGCCAAGATCACGCTCGTCAATCTGGCGTACAATATGAACCGCCTGATCTTCCATGAACGACGGGCCACCATGGGCTAGGTGCGCCCGGCAGCCAGGAAAACCGCCTGACGCCACGGCGATATGCCGGAAAAGAGGCCGAATTTACCGAAGATCCCACGTCAGCCCTCCAGATCCGATCAAATCGCCCGGTAAATGGAGGTGCCCACCTTGCAACGCTGGACGCTCTTGCGCAGACCAAGCGCGACACTGTGGCGGCTAGCAACGGTGGTAAGCCCAGTGACAGCGACAAAGCTAGAATTGGGGGGATTGATGCGGTGCGAAGGCGCTACGACACCTTCTTTTCCCGGATGGTCACGGCCGATGCCCAAGGAGCGGTGCCGATCGCCCGTGCCGCTCGGCTCGAGTTGCTGATGTCAAAAGTGAAGGGCGTATTACGCGTTCACGTCGAGAAATCCGGCGGCAGTTTTATAAATACCAAAAATATTGCGACTTTTTTTGGTGCCGATCCAGTCCGTGTTAGCGGTGGCGTAGTAGTGAGCTTTATTCTCACGCGGCCTTCCGATGGTGCGGTAACGAAAGCAGGCATCATCCAGTGTCGAACTGCTATAACACGGCTTCGCAGCATCCAGGAAGATTCTGTAAAATTCAGACGCCCAGTCAGTGATAACCTAGCTCAGACAGCCAATGCCTTCTGCGAAGGTATATGATCAGAAAATCTGCCGCATATTCTCGACTCCCATCGTCTAAGGTGACGCAATCAAGCCTTCGAGCCCTTTCGATGTACCGCTAAGATCCTTCACAAGCTCAGGTTTAACCATGAACACAGCAC
Source organism: Sphingobium sp. BS19 (assembly GCF_027925545.1). Taxonomy (NCBI): domain Bacteria; kingdom Pseudomonadati; phylum Pseudomonadota; class Alphaproteobacteria; order Sphingomonadales; family Sphingobiaceae; genus Sphingobium; species Sphingobium sp. BS19. The sequence goes on along the minus strand of NZ_BSEF01000003.1, from coordinate 179,975 downwards.
CCGCTTCAAGCTCCGGTGCCGCCACGGTTTGCAGAATCGAAGCGACATCTGAGCTATCCCACGCAGGTCCAAGCAAATCATCTCTTTCGATGAAGGTCATTCCCGACGGACCATGCTTAGTAATTTTATTCAGAAACGATATTGTTCTTGATAGTTGAAGGCCCTCGTACTGTGACATTCTTAACAACGAGGCATTTGACGAGAGCCCGCCACAGGATCTTAGTAAATCTATAGCAACAGGAATGACTCCCTCTTTAAACTCAAGAGTCGAGCCGCCACTGGCAAGGGCATTCCACCAAGCGTTCCTTTTATCGACCGGCAAAAAGTCGTCTACCTTCACCATCCCTGAAATGACAAGGGGATAACGCAACACAAACTTTAGTCCGTCGGGCTTAGTGAGCCAGTTATAGATCTCTCGACCATCGCGACTTTCCCAACGGATCTGAAGCGGAAGGGAGGCTCCGGCCTGAATAACTTTTGGTAGCTTTAGCAACTTTCTAAGTCGTGCTTCCTCGGCAGGGTTAGAAACGAGCGAGACGTCCATCGAAACCGTCGAGGTATTACCAGTATAGTTGCCAGCTCCTGATAAATAGCCTTTCTGCAATAACATCTGATCCTCAGCAGCAGTTATATTTGGACGCCGAGCAACTATTGTGAGACTTAGTACCGCTACTTTACCATCCGGATCGATTACAGAATAACCAGAGTGAACGAGACCAGCAGCGGGCACTCCCTGAAGGCCGTCAGATATAACAGCAGCCAGAGGGACGGGCACGTAGAAACCAGGCTGAAGGGAGTCAACTACAGCAACACGATTGAGTAGCTCGAAGCGAACATTACTAGGGAACAATGCTTGCCCAAATGCCTCTTGGCTAACAAGGAGGGGCATCGAAAGCGAGAAAAGGGGCAAGCATATTCTGAATACGTTCAGCTTCATCATTAGATATCCTTTGCTTCGCCTTGTCACGCGCTAAAAGCTTTATCTCAAACTTGGAAAGCAGCGCGGCCTCCGCTGACGTGCAGATCACACTCCTCGAGCTAGGATCTATCGATTCTACTTGTTCCGTATCGAGACTATAAAACGAGCCAATCTTTGGTAAGATAGCGGACGGATTGCCGTCTGAATCCACAAGTATCAGCTCGGTCGTGGCAGCGAACCTCAGCGTCGAGCGAGTGGAGGCGAGGAGAACATGATAACCTTCGGTATCGCGAGACAAAAAGCCGTACAACGCCGTTGGATCAGCAACCCATTCTAGTCGCCTCGCCTCGCCCAGCTGCAATGATGTATCAAGCTCTTTGGGTTCTACAAAGATCCAACCAGAAGTCCCCCCATAGCGGAACCCCTTCATGCCACTTGCAGTAGCCGGCGGCCTCTTGGATGCTGCAGCGGGCCGACTACCGCGCCAATCCGACGGTAGAGCGGCCCACCTTTCGCCCCATCGCTGCGCGCAGCCGCTTGATAATGCGGCCGCAGATAAAAGGAAGAGATAGGCAATGGGCTTCATTTAGTTGTCAGATATTCCAAAATATCTGCGTTACCGATCTCAGATCCGGCGGCGTTAACACCGGCTGGGCGACCCTGAAGCTGGCGTAATTTCGTCAAGCTGTAATCGACATAGCATCCGCGATCCATAGCCTTATCAACAAGTATCTCGTACTGAGACTGAGTTATCTGACCGGACGCCCTCATCTGATCAAGTGCCGCAATGTTGTTTTTGCGGCACTGTTTGTGCTGACCGGCAATTGCCTGGAAATCGGATGAGGTAGGAAATGGCTTGTTAGTATCGGAAAGATTCTTGACATATTTCCTTAGTTCAGGTCCCCCAGATGGAAAGCTCATGCCTAAAGCAACTTCCTCTTCCACGGTAAACTGAGCGTCGACGGCGAAAGCAAGTTCTTTGGTTTCATCGTATCGTTCAAATCCGCCGCCGACGCTGACGCCCCATCCCCACTTGCCGCCGCCACCTGGCGCATCCGGTAGTCCTGAGGGCTTAAGCTCTTTAGCGAAAAAGCCGGTGCGCTCTGTGAGTTGTTCCATGAACGATGCGAGAATTTTACTAACATCAAATTTGTCAAAATCCTCCTGTCGGCACTGTCTGACGTTCAGTTTGACAATGCCCTTTGCAACAAGAGTTTGCCACTCTGTTTTAGCTGCTCCGCCGACAGCCCCCCACCATCCGGAAGCCTTGACCTCTGCTTTGAAGTGCTCGTATGTTTCCTTGAAATTTGCTGTGACGTCAAAGTCGCAGCGATTACGAACGCCGTTGAACTTCATTGTGTAGAGTACGCCGAACGTAGAGGCGTTATCGCCCCCTGCTTGCACAAGGGCGCGCACATCGAAAGACTTGTCAGAAAGCTTGACCTGGAATGGAATACCGGCCTCGACTAGCCCACCTTTGACAACCGACTTTTCCTTACCATTCCAATCGTAGTATTGTCCGCCCACAAGTAGCTGAGCCGTGGTCTCTGTCGGAGCAATATAACGGAAGTTAACCGACGTAGCTCCATCAGCCTTCGCCTGTGCTTCGACTAACGTCTTCGCACTCTGCATTGTTGCGTCATCGACGTACGGCTGCATCGTAACATTTAGTAGAGCGTTAATACCATCAGGATCAAAACTCGATACTCCGGAGTGTACAAGGCCAAAAGCAAGCTTGCCATTTGGAGTTCGAACAATCCGAGCTACGCTGGGCACGAGCCAATAATTACGAACCTCCTTCGTATTATGGTTGTCAGGATAAATCGTGATAATGCCCTGAAAGTTTGCAGGCAGTGGAATGGGCTCCTCCAGCATCGGTAGCGCATATGCTGGCTCTGCCGCGATTAAGCCAAGCGCACCCAGCGCGGCTAGTACTATCCTCGACTGCATCTAATTGCTCCCCTCAATTTCCTGGCCAACTCAGAATACTCGGAACGATATGCGCTACTTGAGACTGTACGCTAAGCGGAACCTGATCATGACCAACCCGCAAGCAGCGCCATCGGCGCTTATATGGCGCGATTCGGGTGTTTACCTGCCGCGGTTGTTTGCCCGCAAATGTGACCGTAGAGACAATAAAAACAAACTCGGTTCTGTTCTCAAATCCTATACAGGACTGACCGAGCCAGTCGCGCTTTAGCCAAAGACGCCCCCAGTATGCGCCGGGTTCAAACGCTTGGGCTTGCAGGGGAAGAGACTTCGCCCCGCCCGCAGATACCAAGATTCCTCTAGCGCCGCCTGGTGCAGCTATCGAGGCAATCACGCGATCCGCTCCGAGTCTGTCAGTAGACAAGCGAACTTCCAAATTATGTCTTGAGGTGGAGACGGTAGCTCCGAGGAACTTTATATGTTCCGAATGGAAAGCCGGGATGAAGACGTCGAAACTGTCCTCGGATATCGGACTCCCGCTCGTAAACCGAAGCAGGATCTCATAATTCTTGCTTTGCGAGGACAGCAGCCGTGTCTGGTAGGGCTTGCTCAGTCGGAGGTCGAGACGATTGGACTCATCATCACGTAGAACAACCGCGCGGTCGATAGGCTGCGTCATGCGCGGCCTTTCGACGATCTTGTCGCTGTGCGGACTTATATAGCCGATCGGGCGCTCATTCTGTACGCATCCGCACAGAAGCATATTACTGACAAAGCTCGCGTACAGTCTGCCGCTCACTGATAGCTCCCTCCGCGCATGATGTTACATGGTTAATGAGAGATTGCACACTGAAAAGCACAGCGCGGGATTCGAAAATTTTTGGGGGGACTTAGGTCTCGTGGGCGAAGGATGAACAAAGGGACCCTTAAGGCATTCGATGCTTCCTGATGCAAAAATTACAAATTCTGTATCAAGCAAAGAACCGCAGAAAACATCGACACTCGGCGATGCAAAAACCCGATGCAATTTGGCACACGGATCCGATGTCGGCTTTCCTATGGCGAGGACCTAAAAGCTGCCGGTCCGCTCCCCCAACCACCTCAGCGATTTGGGAGGGGTGAAGGCCGCGGGAGTCGCGACGATGCTGCCGGTCCGGTTACGTCCGTACCAAATCCGACGCCACAACGGCGCTGACGGGTGGGGAGCCGACTGTCTGGTTTAAGTGTTCAATAGGGCATTATCGGACCAAATGTCCTCGTGTCCAGGAGCAACCAAGAACCTCCATCCGGGCGGCAAAGCGATGAACGGCAGCGCGGCAGGGCAGTCCTGCTGTAGGTGATATAAGTGAAGAGGTTTGAAAAAGTCGGGGTCATCCGACAGTTCACCGGACCAGATGAACCAGCCCGTCGTTCCACTTTCCGGCGGATGGCGCACGCCATTTAACGGCAATTCACCACGGAGGGCGCTATCGGAAATACCGAGTTTGTATGTTTCATCGGATGGCATGAACTTGGCACCATACCGGAGGCATATCTCTCGCTGAACTTGGTCCATACATTCGATTTAGCGTGACCAGCCTAGGTCGGCTATCTGGAATTGCAACAACGGCGATGAACGGCGAAAAATGGTCGCCTGCCGCCCGGCAGCTTTCATGACGTCCAAGCATGCCTATATGCAAAAGCGGATCGGCAGCTATCACTATCTTCCTGCCCGTAACCGAACAGTCTGAAATCGGCCAATGCTTACGCCCTTTAAACGATTACGTGGATAGAAAGGGGCGATGAATGCAGTCACGCCTATCGGAGATAATCTACCCCGCGCTCCTTTCGAGGCGGCACGGGATGCAGCGGCAAGCTGGAGGGGCCAGTGTCTCGATCTTTTCGCGCGCAGCGAAGCGGCAGTGACCGAGACGTTGCTGGTCTTAGCCTCCGTTGAAAAGCGCGGCGCGGCGGTTAAGCTCCCTCATCTTGTAGGGCAGCGTTACGATGCTCTGGCGACAGCAGTTGGCCGAGGGGGGCCTTTTGCCGAAGAAGGCAAAGGTGCAGCTGAAGCCATCACGCAATTCCAGAAGCACGATCCGCTTCGAATGCGCTTGGCGCACGGTATATTCACCGTCACTCTTGACCACCGCGGTCGATGGCACCTCGTAGCGCGTGTCATCGCACTGCGCACTGGTCGGGAGTCGCGTGATCTGTTCGTCGCAGAACAAGATTACACTGCAGAAATATTGGGCGCGATCGGAAAGGACAGCAGCCGTTTGCGGTCAGTCTTGGGTCAACTTCGCCACCGTATGAAACCTGCTGTGCCCGCGGTGTGAGGTTTCCATTAAAAGATGGGCGGGAATGTCTGGGTCTACTCCATTTCGTTCAAGAGCTGCATTTCCGCTATCGGCCACAACCGAACCCCAGTGGTCAGGTATCTGCCCGCCGCCTTCTGCCGTTCTGACGCATGCTAAATTGCCAGTTTGGACAAGAGCAAAGACAAGTCGCCTTGTCGGCGTGTGCAGGTTTTCATGAATACCTTTTTCAGCTGGGTTCGCAGTGTCTCCTCGGAAGTCCTGAGTTCTGAGGACAGGGCTTTCAGCGATTGTCCCGTGGCGATCGCGCGTGCCACCCGTGCTTCGGCAGGGGTCAGGTCAAATAGGGCTGAAATCAAATCTGCTCCAGGTACTGACGCGTTGTCTGGATGGGAAAGAATCGCGAAACTGAAGACGTCGGAAAAGATGTCACGGGCGTCCCGTCTCGCTGGAACCAGGTGCAGCGCGGCTTGACCAACACGGTTTTTGTCCCGGATCGCTAGAGAAGCGCCTGTGTTGGAATGCTCCAGTTTTCGAAGCGCCGTTTCGAAGTGACGGTCTCCCTCGGCGTCGATGATCATGAGTCGAGATCGACCATCGCGCATTAGCTCTCCGAGAAAAGTGGAAAACAAGGTGGTCGCGGCGAGGATTTTCCCGGTCCTGCTGAGTAACGCCACGGACAGCTGCATCGCCTCAAAGGATTGTATGACCTTTGCGTTCTGCAACTTCTGGGCGTTGTTCCCCATCACTAAAGCGCGTGCGATATGGGGGCGCAAGTGATTCAGCTTTGCAACCGCGCCAGCTGCCGACGCATGATCGGGAAAACATTCGATGGCCAGGACAACTGCGTCATGACTCGCACCCTGGATCAAAGTCGCCGCTCCAGCGTCGGCCTTCCTCGGCGTCAGGAACTCCGTGTAAATCGGCAAAGATGACAATTCCGCCGCTGTATGGACATCCGCATCGGTGAGGAAACCAGGATGCGGCGAAAGACTTAAAAGCCGACTTACTCGGCTGTTCTTCTCATTCCACCCAGCCGAAATGAACTCCTGCGTCAGGTCCGCGACCGCCAGCGAGGAAGTCAAAGTCACGCCAGAGGCGTTGCTCCGAATGAGATTACCACCTCGCGCACCGACGTGCTTCGCAATGTCATGCAACACTTCGGGCCATCGTTCTTGAAAGACTCCGGCCTCGTATATGCCATCCAGTAACCGGTCTTCATCCATGAATGATGCTGCCCCCGCTGCAGTGGGGTAAATAATCTAGTTTTCTATGGCTGTCACCCGTTTGGGTGATGCGGGAATCCCGAAGGCTTCGTACGAACAGAAGGCGACCCGAGGGCTTTGGCCCTTCAACTAGCCGATGATCTGAAACCGGATCATCGGCTCCTTTGCTAAGGTCGTGAATGTCTTTGAGGCCGATCACCGCATGCCGCTTCCACCACTATAGGTCAAACGCCTGTTCGGAACATCCGGCAATCAGCTCGAGCACCTGGACTGCGCCGACTTAGGCATCATACCAAGGGCACCCCACGAATGGAGAATGAGGCGGTGGCAGGCGAAGTGATGGTGATTGAATAACTTGCTCCACAAAAAGCTTTATGCTGCTGTGCTGCGGGCTCACGGATATAATCCAATCGAAGTCGCTGACGAACGAACCGCTGTCGAGGCTGCTGCGCGCTTACAACCCATTGCAGCTATTATTGATATCCTCCTGCCGTCTGTCGATGGCAGAGTCATAATTGCTCAGCTTCGGCAGGACACCCGCACATGCGATATACCAATCCTGGCGGTGTCTGCGGCCGCCATCGAGAACATTGCGAAAACCTGCTATTCTGCTGGAGCTGACCGGTTCCACGCTAAGCCAGTGCCCATGTCTGCGATTGTTAGCGACATCATTGAACTATCGGACCAAGCGAAGGTAAGCAGTCTTACCTAAGGTACTGCGCGAGCGACACGGCATAGTGAGTGATATACCCATCAACACGTAATCGTAGGGGGGGAGATGACGATGGACAGCGCATCACCAGTGGCCGAATGGCCTCGGATTTTAGTATTGGAGGATGAGTATCATCTGGCCGCCGAGATGAGCGAAGCTCTGACCGCGCACCATTTCCTCGTCGCCGGACCCTACGGCCTTTTGTCGGCGGCGCTGTTCGCGGAACCCGAGATGAAAATCGATGGAGCTATCGTGGATTTAAATCTCCATGGCGAACTGGCCTATGAATTCGCCGATTACCTCGATCAGCGAGACATTCCGCGCATCATCGTAACAGGATATTGTTCTAACGCGATGCCGGAGCGCTATCGAGACGGGCGCTGCCTACGCAAGCCGGTCGGGGCAGATGCGATCATGGCCAAACTGATGTCGCTGATGATGGTGCATTGATCAACTGTAAGCGACCGCTTTCGGCTAGGGTTGCTATCCTATGCTAAGCCTTCGGTCAGTCCTTGGAACGGATAGTCATTGGCGCGGTTGGTGGATTACCGGCGCACTTGGTTCCCCCATCCCCGCGCTGGCAGAATTGAGCCCCGTCAGCACCCCATTTCCGCTGGCGGGGCTTTTCTCCGTCACATCTAATTCGTTGAACCTGCGAGATGATGTGATACGCTGCCCTGACGCCGAGCCTCCAACGGGTGGGATGGTCGAGGCTCTGCTACGGCTCTTCGGCACCGGCTGATAGGTGTCCCGTCGAAACGCCCCAGCCTGTGCCTAGCCGTTGCTTAGCAAAACCACGCTGTTGATCTGCCGGGAGGAAAGGGTACAAAAAGAATCATGTTCGCGTTTTGCACCTTGTCCCGCGAATGATCACCGAAGACTGCCAAGTGCACTTGGTAAAACCAGTCAACGACTATGCAGTGGGCACTGTGGGTATAGTCGTTTTGGTTTACCCTTGCGGGACCCAATTTGAAGTTGAAATTGAAGGCTGGTTGATCATTGTCGACGAAAGCGAAATCGAAGGCATCTGATTTCAAATACATCCTCAAATACGCTCTGAGAGTCCGTTTGGGAATGCAGGGTTGCAGCCGGATTACTCGGACGGCGCATCCTCCTCGTTCTCTTCGCTATACCGGCTTCGCACGCGCATGAGGTCGAGCGCCTTGCGGGCGAAAGGCTGTATACGGTTTGGCCAGCCTGTGGCGAAGCGGCAGGTTTCGGCAGTTTTGATCCAAGAGGCGCCGACGGTAGTGCGCCACTTCCCGCCGTTCGGTGGCCCATTACCTTTTCCCGGAAACGGTAATTTGTTCAGAGCCCAGCAGTCCTTCTGGCGATGCAACAGCAGACGATCGGCCGTCGACTTTTTGCGGACGTTCAGCCCTTCCTCCTGTCCTCCCGATCGCGGCGGGCGGCTTAGATATCGGATGTTGAGTAGCGCGATCCGTTGTTCGGCGATTAGCAGTAGTCGGCATATTGAGTGGCATATGTTTCCGTAAGTGCTGAGCCAAGGCGTTGTTGGCTAGCTATCAACTAAAATCCTTTCCCAATCTTGCCACTGACATTCTCAGCTTGCCGCCGCTTGCGCTTAGGCTAGCGTGCATGCTCCACGCATTTGGTACTGGGGAACGTCATGCGCAAACCTTCGAACACCGCCGCCTGCTTAGCAATCTGTTTTGCTCTCGCGAACGCGCCTGCGGTTAGCCAGACGAAAGACCCCGCGCCTAAAGACATTTCCAAAAATATTGGCTCGATTCAGAACCTGCAAAACCGCGCACTTTACAGGCTATTCAATGACTGGCGCACATTTGTTACGCCGGTCGTACGCAATGAGTTGCCTGACTACAGCCGACCCGCGATGGCCAAAGCCGCCGCTGGCCTGACTTCTTATAAATCGAGGCTTTTGGCGTTGGATCATGCTGAATGGACGATCGCACAGCAGAATGACTACCGATTGATCGAGGCGGAAATGAACGCGTTCGATTTCAATCTGCGAATATTGAAACCATGGGCCCGCGATCCCTCGTTCTATCAAACGGTTTTCGCCGACCAAAGCGACGTTCCTGCGCATGAAGGTCCGTCGGCCGCTCCGAATATCGACTTGTTCTCGTACAGCTTCCCGCTCTCGCGTCAGGATGACGCAAAGCTTGCCATGTTGATCGGCGCGATCCCGCGCCAGTTAGCTTCGGCCAAAGTCAATCTCGCCGACAGTCAGGCGCACGACCTCTGGGCTTACGGTGATCGTGCATTGAAGGAACAAAGCCAGATGCTTGCCGCGTTGCAGGCTGGCACGCTGAGGATGCGATCGCTGGATGGCTATACGCCGGCAACGATGACGGGCGCCACCCCTAAGCTTTTACGCGCGATAGCGTCGGCCCGCGTAGCGACTGACGAATTTGCCAGTTGGATCGCGGCAGAAGCCCCTTCGCGCACCGGCCCCTCCGGCGTCGGCAAGGACAATTACAACTGGTATCTCAAGCATGTCCAGTTGAACCCCTATACCTGGGAAGACCAGAAACTGCTGCTTCAGCGCGAACTGGACCGATCGTTGGCCTCGCTCCGCCTGGAGGAACTGAGAAACCGCAATGTTCCGTCTATTACCGACCTAAGCGACCCTGCACGGTACAAGCAGATGGCGGATGCAAAGACAGCCAAGTTCAATAATTTTCTGGTCGCTACCGGAATTGTGCCGGACAAACCCTATTTCAGAGCCGCACTGGTGGCGCAGACCAGCGGATATGTGCCGCCCGCAGAGCGCAACTTTTTCAGCCATGGCGCCGCTCTTGATCCTTTGCCGCTGCTTTCCCACTCGACGCACTGGATCGAACTCGCGCGGCTGAAACACGAGCCGCATCCGGATCCAATCCGCGACACGCCGCCCCTCTTCAACATCTTCTCCGACCGGTCGGAGGGATTTGCGACGGCGATGGAAGAGCTCGTCATGCAGGCAGGCCTTTATGACGATATTCCGCATGGTCGAGAACTGGTGTGGATCATGCTCGCCAACCGCGCAGCGCGAGGGTTGGCATCCCTCCATGTTCAAGCCAATGATATGACGCTGGATGAGGCGGGACGCTTCCATGCCGATTGGACGCCGCGTGGCTGGTCCGATCCGGCCAGTCCGCTCGTGGGGTTCGAACAACTGCTCTACCTGCGGCAACCTGGCTATGGCCCAAGCTATATCATCGGCAAAATCCAACTCGACAGCATGATAGCGCGCGCGTCCCATGCTGCGGATACGAGCAAGACGGCATTTAACATGGGCGAACTTTACGCCCGCATTACCAGCATAGGCATTCTGCCGCCGGCACTTATCGAAGCGGAGTTGTTCGCGAACGCCGACAAATAGCCGGGCCAGAATGCTTGCAGCGCTAAAAATAGGGGCCGCTACCAACCAGGTAGCGGCCCCTATTTATTAGAGCGTAAGGCAGCCAGCTTACATCTTGTAGCTGATCCGCGCGTATCCGAACTGGCCAGGCACGTCATAGGTCGTGGGATCGTAGTTCGGGCCGGTGCAGGTGTTGCACGCTGGCGGATCCTGGTTGAACACGTTGTTCACGCCGATCGTGAAGGCGGTGCGCCTGTCCAGGAAGGATGGCGTGAAGCTCAATTGTACGTCACCGTAGAAGGTGTTGCCCAGCTTGTTGCCGTCGCCTTCGACGACGCCGCGGATATAGCGGCCCGTGAAGGAGGCGGCGACGTCACCCAGCGACCAGTCGACCACCGCATTGCCCTTGAACTTGGGATAGGACTGATCAGGGAAGCCCCGCGTCGTTCCGCGATAGCTGGTCGTATCGAAGCCCGTCGCGCTGGGGAAAGTTTCCTTGTAGCGCAGCAGGAAGTTGCCATTGACCGCCAATCCGAACATGCCCGCGGAAGTCTCTGGCGTGCGATAGTTGAAAGTGACGTCAATGCCCTTCGTCTTGATGCTGCCGATGTTCTGCAGCACACCATTGATGCGAGCAATGTTGCCGCTGGCCACGCGGATCACCGAAGCGCAGCTCAGCGCGTCGCCGCTCAGAGCACAGCGCGACAGCGTCGTCTGCGGTGCGATGTTGGCGATCGCGTCGCTCACCTTGATGTCGTAATAGTTGACTTCGAGGCTAAGCAGGCTCGCAAAGCCGCCGTTGCGTGCCCATGATGGGCTGTAGACGCCACCGAACAGCCAGGTCTTCGATGTTTCCGGCTTCAGGTTGGTGTTGCCACCCGTCAGAACGCCAAGCTGGCCGCCGGTCGGCTCGGCATAACTTCCGCTTGCAGGAACGCCGTTAGCGATGCAGTTCGTGCGCACCGTCGCATTTCCTGCGAACAAACCGCCCGCAGCGCTGGTGCACGGATCATCGATCGGCGCGTCCGACCGCGATGCCGCGCCGAACAATTCACCGATACTGGGAGCCCGGAAACCTTCGGCATAGGAACCACGCAGCAGGAAGTCTGCAACGGGCTTCCACAATACGCTCCCGGTTAGCGACGTGTTACTGCCGCTGGTCGAGTAATTGGAATGGCGCACCGCGCCATCCAAGTCGAGCGAGTGGAAGAACGGCGTGTCCTTCAGCACGGGTACACGCAGCTCGGCATAGACTTCGTCGGAGTTATACTTGCCGCGCGCCGGCTGGGCCGGGATATCCGCACCCAAGCCTGCCGTGATGATGGCGTCCGGCGTGAACGTGCCGCGCTGGTAACGATGCTCGTAACCAATGGCGACGCCGACGGGGCCAGCGGGCAGATCAAACAGCTCGCCCGAAAGGTTCGCGGTATAGTCCTGCAGTTGCTGGCTGCTGCGATCCTTTTCGGTGAAGCCAACGAAGGCCAGCATCGCCGGTGTGACGGACCCTGCTCCGCCGAAGATGTTGAAGGGTACACACGGTCCGGTGCAGTTACCCACCGGTCCCAGTGCCTGCGCGAGGTTTGCGGCGTTGATGTTGCCGGTAAACGTCTGATGCGCATCGTTGAACCCGACGATTGCCGTCGCGTCCCAGTACCACTTGCGCTCACCGATATCGAACGATCCGTCCAGTCCTGCGGTGGCCGTCATTGTGTCGACGCGCTGGCTGTATGTACGCTGGCCTGCTTCGACCAGACGCCGGCGTACCGTTGAATAGGTCGCGGGCTGGCCGTTACCGCCTGCCGACAAGGTGTAACCGAACGGGTTGAACGGGTTGGTCGCATCGATCGAAATCGTGTCGAGCAGATTGCCGTTGCCAGCGTCCGGGCCGACGAACAGCGGCAGGAATGCGGCCTGGTTCTGCGAATTTCGGCGGTTGTAGACCAGCTTTGCGCGGAAGTTTACGCTGTCGCTCAATTCCTGCTTCGCGCTGATGAACGCGCCGTAGCGCTCAGAAGGCGTCAGGAAGTAGTTGAAGGGCGAGAAGTTGAAGCGATCCGCCGTCGTCAGCGCACGGAAGTCGCTGTTGGGCCCGGTCGGGTTCAATGGATCATAACGACCGCGACCATTAAGCGGAGGATTCTTCGGCGTGAGGACCGATCCGCTACCCAAATCAATAAAGCCGTTCACCGTCGCGCTCGAACAGCCACCGACCGGATCGGTACAGCTGGTCTGGCCGGGATTAGGGAATTGCGACGTCTTGCGATCGCGCGTCCGCACCGCTTCCTGCTTAACATAGCTGCCGCCGATGACGATGTGCGTCGTCGGACCATTGATGCCGTAGCTCAACTGATAGTCCTGCGTGTGGCCGTCACCCTGACGGAAGGTGCCGAACTGGGCAGAGGCCTGCAGGCCGTCCTGTTGTGACTTGGTGATGACGTTGACGACGCCCGCAAGCGCGTCCGAGCCGTACAGCGGCGACTGACCGGATTGCAGCACTTCGATGCGCTCGATCATGTTCGCGGGGATCGTATTCAGATCGACCGTCGAGGGGATACCGCTGCCGCTCGTGCCGTTTACGTAACGGACGCCGTCGACCAGCACCAAAGTGCGCTTGGCTTGCAGATAACGCAGCTCGATTTCCGCCGAACCCGCGCCAACGCCACCGCCGTCTGGCGGGTTGCCGATATTTCCGCTGTTGTTGACCTTCGAGTTGAGACCACCCGAAGCGCTGGGCAGCCGCTGCAGTACATCGGCCACTGCAGACAAGCCGGTGCGGGCTAGCGCCGTCTGGTCGATGGTGATGACCGGTGAATCCTGCTCAAGCGGGTTCTGGCGGATGCGCGATCCGGTAACGATGATCGCCTCGCCACCCTCTTCCGCCTGCGGCGCAACTGCGCCGATATCCTGCGCCATTGCCGCAGTTGCGAGTGCCAATACAGGCAAAACGGTACTGCACCGAAGTAAGGTCTTTAACATGAATTTAGCCCCCATCATTTTTGATATGGGGAGGTTTTGGGCGTCTGTTTCTAAGCTGGCAATCGTAATACTGCCTTGTCTACTGGTCTGATGTCACAATTCTGAATTATGTTGCGGCGGTGCAACATTTTACGCACTTCGCTTGAATGTATTCAGCAGCCGGATATTGATCGGTCGCCGGAATGACGGAAAAACGAAGCGTTACCTTCGATGCCATAAATACGGACAGCTGCATGCGCGGACGGAAGTTCACGCAATGTTTCGCTTGTACTTAATAGGAATGGCAAGACAGCAGCGCGGATGTGCTGAGCGCCATCGTTGTCGAGATTCAGTTGGCGGATAGCCAAAGCTTGCTTCATGAGATCATGTGATTTTTGCCCCTAACCAGCGCAAATTCTGTTTTGAATAAGCCTTCACGTCATGCGAGCGGCAAAAAAAATGGGCGACGGTACGCCGACAGCTATTTTCGTCCACAACTGATCGCCTGTCCAACAGTCGACCGGCAGCTATCGCCGTCTGTCCGCTGGAAAGCTGACAGTCTCAAGTCGGCCATTTTTGCAAGTTGCCGGGGGGATCAGAGCAGCGCCGCTGCTGCTTCACCGCTCGCCTTCAACCAGGGTTCGCTGGTCCGCTCGATCTCGATGAGGTCGTCCGGAAAGCCACGTGACTGGAAGCCGACCACGTCTTCGATCGTGCCATGCAACCACTGGTCATATTCATGCCGCATCAGCAGCACCGGCATGCGATCGTGTATCGGGCGGATTGCCTCATTGCAGTCGGTCATGAGGCCCGTGTAGACCGATCCCCACTCTATGCTCTCGCGCCAGAATCCTGCCCAGGCGAACACGGCCTCACCCTTCACCCGGAACCATGTCCGTGTCTTGCGGCCCTTCTCGCCTTCGGCTTCGGCAAAGGCAGTGACCGGGATCAGGCAGCGCCAGTGCGGCTTGGGCGCAATGCCGCGCCACATTGGCTTCGTTACATCAGCGACGTTGTTCACCGGCAGCGGCTTGATCGGCAAGCCAGTACGCTTGCTTTTCTGCGGTAGCGGAAATCCCCACGTCATCGACTGGAGGATACGCTCGCCAGCCTGCTCGCGTACCACCATGCCGGGCCAGCCGGGCACCGTCTCGTCCGCCGCGTTGAAGGGGGTCGGAATTTGCGCGCTGAACAAGGCGGCAATTTCCGCGGCAGGTTTCTTGGCCTGGTAAAGATTGCACACGCACCGTTAATGGCATGGCCCATGCAATCCGCCAAGGGCCGGATGACAGTGTTGGACAGCCAAAGGAAAGCTGGCGAAGGAGTGGGCTGCATAGAGTGCCGTCATTCTACGACACTCAACGATCGTGCAATGATCAATGGGTGCAAGATCTCACCAGGCAATCCGCCGCGCCGCCTCAAGACGAGGCGGTGCGGCAATGACATCAGGCAGAGGTCTAACTGCCATTCGATGGCGAACGTTCCGTATGCGACTGAAATGGAAGCTGCGTGTCAGTTGGATCGACTTTCGAAATCTTCACGTCTACTGGTCGGTCGGCCGATATATCACCTGCCTCTCCACCGAGGGGAAACAGGGATCGCTCTTCTTCTTCTTCTTCTTCTTGCAAAGCCACCTCCGCTTCGCGCTTGCTGCTGGCCGCCATCGCGCCATTCAATCTAAGCTCTTCGAGGTGCCCCATTAGCCTTTCGTTACGACGTTGCGCTGCTTTGAGATCCTCATCAAGCTTGGCCGTCCTGAGCCATTCCAGTTTGAGATCGTTTTCCGTTTTACATAATTGCTCGATGATGTCGGCGTTTTCTTCCTCGGCCTGCTCAGCGCGCTGCCGGTCTACCGCAATGCTCGACTGGGCAAGCCCATGATAGTATTGTGCGACTGCGTCAGTCGACCGCCTGAATATGGCCAACAATGTCTCGTTCGACTGCTTGAGCCCCTCCTGAAATGTATTTTCTGCTTCAGGCGGCACATAGATGTGCGACGAGCCAGCAATTTGTGCCTGCCGCTTCCTCCAGTCTGCAAGCATCTCATAGAGCTTACCGCCCGCGCTGCAGCCAAGCCTCTTCGCCACTTGATAGCCCTTGACTTTGGCTGGCGTACAAGCTTCCTCTGATTGTATTGCGGCTGCGGCCGCATCCACCATTTTCTGGGTAATCTTTATCTCGTTCGTGTTCATCGTCATTCTCGCTTCTGCGGCGGGCGAGCGACACGCGCGATATCGCGCGATGTCTGGCGATATCGCGCGATATCGCTACTGTCGTTGTCCAACGCCCGCATTTCAGTAATGCATGCAGCTCATGGGCTCACACGCACAATTCTGCGGTAATGATCTGAAGTTAGGGAGCGTCCCAATGTGCAGGGGGGTGGCTCAGATGCCGGAGCGCCGTGTACATCACGTGACCAGCATCATGTACCAGATCGCGGGTCCGTATAAACAAGTCGATCAAAATGCCGAGTGCCAACAAACCGAGTAGAGTGGTTGCAAGATGGCGAATTCGTCCCCACACGCCCTTGCGCCGCTCTTCCTCTGCTTTGATTAGTCGATAGACGATGAGCAACACCTTCCCCATCGGGGTAATCTTATTGTCTTGGAGCATCTTTTCTGCAAGCGCTTGGCTGTTGATCAAAGATTCAGGTTCCACAAAATCAAATATAGAGCGAAACCGGGTCTTCGACAAGTCACATCAGATAAATTATCTTGTAGGAGCCACTATATCGCTAATAGAACAGCGCCTCCACTTGTGCAGCAATAAGTTTTTGTCGTGAGAGTGAATAATCGACTATCATAATTGTGTCACAAAATTCAGCCAGTTGGCAATGCCATTGGTGCGTTATCATACCGTGCCACACCAAGTCACTTCTGCGTCTTTCAAGGCCGGCGTAGAAAAATTTATGTGCATCGGAATGGCGGATTTGCGCCACTGTTGCTTGGTACGTCGCGGTCGGGCGACTTGACGAACGCCTCGCGCAATAAGAACATAAGAGGAACGTAACGCCACTTCTGAGTCTTGACCTGTCATGCGCCAATCCACCGTCATCGATACTCTGCGTGGCCATATCGCCGCGATCGAAGGCGTGGCGGCACGGCATGCAGTTCTGCCGTTCGGCGTTGATACGATAGATCAGCGCCTGCCGGGCGGCGGCATTGCAGCGGGCGCGCTGCATGAGATCGCAGGCAGCGTCGATCTGGCCGATGATGCCAGTGCCACGATCTTCCTGGGGGGCATGCTGGCGAGGATGGAGGGGCCAGTATTCTGGTGCCTGCGCTGGCGCGACCTGTTCGCTCCGTCCCTGCATCTGGCCGGATTGCACCCGGACCGGGTCGTCTATGTCGAGGCTGGCAGCGACACCAATGTCCTGCTCGCCATGGAAGAATGCCTGCGCCACGCCGGCATTGCTGCTGTCGTCGGCGAAGTCAGCCGCTATTCGACGACGGCATCAAAGCGGCTGCAACTCGCCGCCGAAGCCTCGGGCGTGACGGCGTTCGTATTCCGCCGCGCCTCCATGCCCGCGGCGCTGGCAGAGGGCACGGCGGCTGCGACGCGCTGGCGCATTACCGCGCATCCAAGTGCACCGCTGGGTATCCCAAGCCTCGGCCGACCACGCTGGCATGTCGCGCTGGAACGCGTGCGCGGTGGCACACCGTACAGCTGGATCGTGGAGGGGGCTGATGCGCAGGGTCGTATCGCTCTTCCTGCCGCACTGGTCGACAGACCGGCTGCGGCGGAAGACCGCCAAGTCGCCGCCTGAAGCGGGAAAGCCACAGCTGCCGCTGGTAACAGCAATGCCCGACCACGGGCGGCGCATCATCGCGTCGGTCGATCAGGCAGCGCGCAGGCTTGGCATCATGCCCGGCATGACGATCACGCGGGCGCGGATGCTTAGCCCGGACCTGCACATCGTCGATGCCGATCCGGACGCCGATTGGGAAGGGCTGCGTCGCCTCACCCTATGGGCAGGGACACGCTATTCGCCGATTGTCTCACCCGATCCGCCGGACGGCATCTGGATCGACATCACTGGCTGCGCACAGCGGTTCGACAATGAGCGCGCATTGCTCAAGGATCTGCACCGGCGTGTCGCTGCCAATGGGCTTGGCGTACAGATCGCGGTTGCCGACACGGCAGGATGCGCGCACGCAGTCGCGCGGCATGTGCCCTCCGGCAGGCCGACGACCATCCTGCCCGGCGAGCATCGCAACGCGATGGCATTACTGCCCATCTCGGGCCTCCGATTGGATGCCGTGACCGTTGATGGACTACGCAAGCTGGGTTTCGAGCGCGTCGAGCAGATCATCGCCACCCCGCGTGGACCGCTCGCCAAAAAGGTTCGGACGCAATCTGCACCGCCGGCTGGATCAGGCGCTGGGCTTTGTACCCGAACCACTGCAGCCGATCTTTCCCGATCATCTGCCGAGCAGCCGCCGTGACTTCATGGAGCCTTTGTCGACGGCAGAAGCCTTTACGCAGGTGATGGGTGACCTTACCGCGGAGATAGTCGAGCATCTTGGGCATATCGGTCAGGGCGCGCGCCGGCTCGACTGCTACTTCCATCGTGTTGACGGACAGATACAGGCGGTCCGCGTTGGCACCGCCGTGCCGTCGCGCGACGGGCAGCATCTTGCAAAACTGCTATCGGCACGAATCGAGACGGTAGATCCCGGGCTTGGTATCGAAGCCATGACACTGGTCGCGTCGCTGATCGAGCCATTGCGGCCAAGCCAAGGCGAAAGTCTGCAGAGCCTCGTCCAAGGTGGGCCGGACCTTGCGGCGCTGGTCGACACCCTCGCCAACCGCTTCGGCCAGCGCAGTCTGTACCGGTTAACGCCGCAGGCCAGTGCCATGCCCGAGCGATCGGTCGCCATGGCGCCGGCGGCTGGCGCGCCACACGATGTCGCCTGGGACGACACACTGCCACGCCCGTGCCGGATGCTGCATCCGCCCCAGCCGGTGGACGTGATGGCGATGCTGCCCGACCATCCTCCTGCGATGTTCGTCTGGAGGGGCAAGCGCTTCAAGGTCACGCAGGCCGATGGTCCCGAGCGGCTGCACGGCGAGTGGTGGCGCGAGCGGGGCCATGAAGCGCAACAGCCCTTTGCCGTGCGCGATTATTATCAGGTCGAGACCGAAACCGGCGGCCGTTATTGGCTATTTCGCATGGGCGACGGGACAAATCCCGCCACGGGCCCGATGCGCTGGTTCATCCACGGAGCCTTTGCATGATCCATCGTGGATCACGCCGCAGTTCTTGTCGTCGCAGCGCATGATGAGCGGTGCAGCATCGTCCTATGTCGAATTGCAGGTGACGACGCATTTCAGCTTCCTGCGCGGTGCGTCCTCGCCGGAGGAACTGTTCTCCGCCGCCGCGCTGCTGGGACTGCCGGCGCTGGGGGTGGTGGACCGCAGCAGTGTCGCCGGAATCGTCCGCGCATGGGATGCGCAGCGCGCCACCGGCGTGCGTTCGATTGTCGGCTGCCGGTTGGATCTCATCGACGGCACCGCGCTGCTGATCTATCCGACCGACCGCGCCGCTTATGGCCGGATGTGCCGATTGCTTACCATCGGCAAAGAGCGGGCAGGGAAAGGCGCGTGCCACCTCGATTGGGCAGCGCTGGAGGCCTGGCAGGAGGGACTGCTCGCCATGCTTGTCCCAGATCGTGCGGACACGGTCACGCAGGCGGCGCTTGTACGCCTGTCCCGCATGTTCGGGGATCGCGCGTATATGGCGCTGACGCTGCGCCGCCGACCGCGCGATGCTATTCGGTTGCGCGATCTTGCCATCATGGCTGCTGCCGCCAGCGTACCGACCGTTGCGACGGGCGACGTGCTTTATCATTCCCCTGATCGCCGCTTACTGCACGACGTCGTGACCTGCATCCGCGAGAAATGCACGATCGATGCACTGGGTAATCGCCGCGAGCAGTTTGCAGACCGGCATCTGAAAAGCGGCGAAGAGATGGAGCGGCTGTTCCCCCGCTATTTGAAGGACACCGGCCCTGTTGCCCGCAGCGCCGAACTGGCAGCGCGCTGCACCTTCAGCCTCGACGAATTGCGCTATCAATATCCGGACGAGATTCGCGTGCCCGGTCGCACGCCGCAGCAGGAACTCGTACGGCTCACTTGGGAGAAAGCGCCGGAACGCTATCCAGACGGCATCGACAAGCCGGTCCGCGATCAACTGACCCATGAACTCAAACTGATCGCGCAGCTGGATTATGCGCCTTACTTTCTGACCGTTCATTCCATCGTCGCCTTTGCCCGCTCACGCGGTATATTGTGCCAGGGGCGCGGCTCTGCCGCCAACTCGGCCGTCTGCTATGTGCTCGGCATTACCTCAATCGACCCGGTGCGATCCGAACTGCTCTTCGAGCGATTCGTGTCGGCCGAGCGACGCGAGCCGCCGGACATCGATGTCGATTTTGAGCATGAGCGGCGCGAGGAAGTGATCCAGTGGATCTACGAAACCTATGGTCGCACCCGTTCGGCGCTGACCGCCGTCGTCACCCGCTACCGCGCCCGTGGCGCGGTGCGCGAAGTTGGCAAGGTTCTGGGTCTCTCCGAAGATATGACCGCAGGTCTTGCTTCATCGGTATGGGGCTGGAGTCGCGAAGGGGTCGAAGAACGCCATGCGCAGGAACTGAACCTTGATCTCGCCGACCGCCGCCTGGCACTGACGCTGGAATTAGCCAAGACGCTGATCAATACGCCGCGGCATCTGTCGCAGCATCCCGGCGGCTTCGTGCTGACCCGCGACCGGCTCGACGAACTGGTGCCGATCGAACCCGCCGCGATGGACGATCGGCAGGTGATCGAGTGGGACAAGGACGACATCGACGCCCTGGGCTTCATGAAGGTCGATGTGCTGGCGCTGGGCATGCTCTCCTGCATGCGGCGGGCTTTCGAGTTTCTGGAAAGCGCCAAGGGGATACGCCATGATCTTTCGACGATCCCCGCCGAAGATCCCGCCACCTACGCGATGATCCGCAAGGCAGACACGCTGGGCGTGTTCCAGATCGAGAGCCGCGCGCAGATGGCGTCGATCCCGCTGATGGCGCCACGCACCTTCTACGACTTGGTCATCCAGGTGGCGATCGTGCGTCCTGGACCGATACAGGGCGAGATGGTCCATCCCTATCGCCGCCGTCGCAATGGCGAGGAGGAAGTGACTTATCCCACCGAAGAACTGCGCCGGGTGCTGGAGAAGACGCTGGGCGTGCCGCTGTTTCAGGAACAGGCCATGCGGGTCGCGATCGAATGCGCGGGGTTTACTGCCAGTGAAGCCGATCTACTTCGCAGGGCAATGGCGACGTTCAAGCTGACCGGCGGCGTCAGCCATTTTCGTGACAAGCTGATCGATGGGATGGTGAAGCGCGGCTACGATCATGACTTCGCCGAGAAGACCTTTCGCCAAATTGAGGGCTTTGGCTCCTATGGCTTTCCGGAGAGCCATGCTGCCAGCTTTGCGCTAATCGCCTACGCCAGCAGCTGGATGAAGTGCCACCATCCGGACGCCTTCTGCGCCGCGCTGCTGAACGCGCAGCCAATGGGCTTCTATGCGCCCGCGCAGATCGTGCGCGATGCGCGCCGGCATGGCGTTGAGATACGCCCCATCGATGTCAACCACAGCCGCTGGGATTGCACGCTCGAAAACGCTCGCGGTCGCTACAAGGCGGTGCGGCTGGGCTTGCGCATGGTGCGCGACTTGTCCAACGGCGATGCCGCTGCGATCGTCGCGGCACGGGGTGACCAGCCCTACACCAGTGTCGAGGAGCTCCAGCGCCGCGCAAATGTTGGGCGCGGCGCGCTCGATCGTATCGGCGAAGCCGACGGCTTTGGATCGCTCGATCTCTCCCGGCGCGCAAGCCTGTGGGGCGTCCAAGGCTTGGGCAACGCCGCGCTCCCGCTTTTTGCCGCGGCGGACGAGCGCGAAGGCAAATTACGCGCCGAAGCCATCGAACCGCAGGTGCATCTTACGCCCATGGCCGAAGGGGCCGAAGTCGTGGAGGATTATCGTGCCTCCGGCCTGTCGCTGCGCGCCCATCCGCTGGCGTTCCTTAGGGAAGAACTCAAAGCCCGCAACATGATCCGCTGCGCTGACTTGCAGTCGATCAGGGACGGCCGATGGATCAACCTGGCCGGACTGGTGCTGGTCCGCCAGAAGCCGGGTTCCGCCAAGGGCGTCATGTTCATCACGCTGGAAGACGAGAGTGATGTCGCCAATCTGGTCGTCTGGACCACGGTGTTCGAGAAGAACCGTCGCACCGTGCTCGGCGCATCCATGATGGGCGTGCGCGGCCAGGTGCAGCGCGAAGGGGAAGTGATCCATGTCATCGCCCAGCGGCTGGAAGACATGTCCTCCATGCTTGCGAGCGTTGGCAGCCGAAGCGATGTTGCCGACATCTACCGCGTCGGTCGCGCCGACGTAGTCAAGAGCGGCCTGGCGCCTGACTCGCGTGATCCGGTCGAGAAGCCGCTGGGACGTCCGATCCGGGAGATTTACATTCCTGATTTTCGACTGGGATCGGGCATCGTGCCGGGCCAGCAGACTGAAGGCATCAAGATCAAGCCGCGGGACTTTAGGTAGTCGGACGGAGGTGACGCGATCGGCATTTATGCTTTTTGTTCTCGTTGCGACGATGTCGAAGTTGCGATGGCCGACATTGTGAACCTAGCCGACTGACTGGTTCCAGAACGGAATCAGGAAGCGTGACCCTTAATGACGCGCCTATAGCTTTTCTCCAGGTTCATCAGTGCGATGCGGCACGCTGGAAGAAAGCAATCTTTGACACCACCTGATCGCTCTCGCCCTCCACTGCTCGAGCCGGCGGGTCAGGTGACGTCCCGCAAATCAACGCTGCCTGTGATTGCCGCACGGGTCACTTCTCAGCAGCAATCAACAGGTGCCGCAGCGCAGCGCCCTTAACGGATTCCCCGCGGGCGAATTTTGCAACTCACTGCCGCAAGGAAGCCTCGAAGCCGGGCTTTCTGATTGGTCTGACGCGCGATCCTGTCCCCGAAACGTCCGTCGAGGGTAAGGACGTAGTCGCCTGATCGGAAACGCAGTTCGCCCGTCATATCGGCCAGCTTCTCGAAAATAGGACGAAAGCCGTTACCATGACCGGTGTCGCGGGTGAAGCGCGATACGCCCGCCTCCACCATCGCCTGGAGCGCCTCGCCATGATCGCTTAGCATCGCATTTTCAGGATTTTGGGTGAGGCTGTCCAATACTCCTATCCCATGGTCCGCAACCACAAACTCGAATTCCCCCTTGCCGGCGGAGAATAGCGCCGCGGCCGAACGCGGATCTTGCGAATGATCAACTACATTCCCGACCAGCTCGCCCAACGCGGCCACAAGCATGCCCGCCTGTGCTCCGAAGCCCGCATTTTTTGCCGCCTTGTGCGCGTCGATCTTGAAACTTGACAGAACATCTTCTTTTTCAAGTCCGTCGCCGGTCACCAGGCCCTGACGGGCATCTCGGGCTAGCCAGTGCCTTGGCTTTGCGAGAAAGGCGTCCAACAGCGGCTCAAGAGAACCGTCGCTGAGCCAGCTTTCCTGCCGAATTTGGTGCAGCTTCTCGGCCGAAGCAAGATTTACGACCTCAACAAGCGGCCCGATTGCAAGCGCGCGATAGAACCGCCCTGACATGTTGGGCGGCTGTCCACGCTGCCAGGATCTGCCAAGACCATCAACGACGCCATAATCGAAATGTGGGGTGAGAAGATCAGGCTGCAAGTTTGACGTTCGGCATGTTGGACGCGAACCAGAGTTTGGACACGCGAATATTCTCCTCAAGCAGTTCGTCCACCGGCTGTCCTGTGGTGGTGCGCCGATCATCCCATCGGCGCTGCCCTTGCTCATCAAGGAAGGCGATTTGACGGTGCTGCGCTTTCTCGAAAGGCGAACTGTCGATGAAGCTCACATCGAAATTTTCGGACAACAATCCGCTCACTAGGGACCCGCCGCGAAGGAGCAGGCCTAGGCGCCGTGACGACGCCTGCGACAATTCAGCGAGCCATCTCGTATGCTGCATCATGCGACTAGGATTGCGGGCTCCGGTGGTGAACTCATAGGCTATGTGGGTGACCTCGGGATGGTCGGATATATAATCGCCCCATCGCGCGAAGTCTGTTTCCGTCCGACCATTCACATGGAGTGCCGCCGGCTGCCCTTCGGACACAAGTTCGTGGTAGGCGAGCACGATACGGCGCATCGAATGGAGATCATCCCAGCGCGGGCGATCCACGATCAGGCTGAAATTAGGAGTGGTAACCATCGTGATACCAAGGCGTCGCAGGTTTCCGATCGCCTTGATCCGCCCTAACTGCTCCAATCTCCACCACTTCTCGACCTCGCGGTCCTGCGCAACGCCGGAGAGCAGTATTCGGGTGGTCGCTTCCAGCTTGAAGGCCTCTCGGACCGATTGCGCATCTTCAAAACGACAATCGCCATTGCGGTCAAAGAAGCGGTACAAAGGTATTGCGATCGTCGGCGCGTCCACCGTCTTCTCCAGCGCGCTTCCATGAAAGAACATGGGAACATAGGAAGGGAGCAGATCTACTGGCAGGAGCGGCCCGCGCGGAGTGTCGAGGGGCAGTCCCTTTACCTCCCGGACCCGGTCTGCATAAATGTAGGCGTCGGGGCAGACGATCTGGCAAGTGGCAGGGCTGCCGCAGCAATGGTCCAGGCAGCTGAAGCTTGCTCCATCTATCGTCTGGCCGCCGCAAATGGCCTTTTCAGGACAGCCGAGGCACCCCAATGACATGGCCGCGTCGGGTTTGCTCCAGAGACGTTTGAAAGCACGTTGTTCGCGGGACATCTTCATTTCGCCTTTTAGTGGATGGTGACCTCAAAAATTCCGCTGATCGGATCGGAAGCGACGACGCTCGCGCGGGCTATGTTGCAGCCCTGTTCGATTGAAAGACGTAGATTTTTCGTGGGGTTGGAGACGAGAAGGACGGGCGACGTTCCGCGCCGTCCCACCAACTGGCTGCCTTCCATGCGAACCGAAAAGGATTCACCTACAGAAACGGTCGCACTGCCGATGGCTTCTGCTTCGTAGCGGCTGGGAGCGCGATCGGCCCCACGGGCAAACAGATCGGGCGTATTGGCTGCAACCGCAGCATTGTCCCAACATTTCTCGAACGACCGCTTTGCCTTTGCCTTAAAGTCAGCTCCCATTTTCACCTCCTGCAAATATAGGTTTGTAGGTCTTGGTGCGCCCCTGCGCCTGCTCGCTAATCAGGCCAAGAGACGACAATGACGAAAGGCGATTATTCCACGCTGTAACTTTGACGTCGCTCTTTTCTGTTTCCATTAGGCGAGTCGCAGTCGTCTCACCATGACGGTTCACAAGATCGAAAGTAAGCTGCTGCATGGGATCAAGCGTCCCGATCCGACGGCAGCTAATAACTCCGCCATCCAACCCGAGCGTGCAAAGCATCAGGACATCGCCACGCGGCTGCACTACTTCCACAAGATCATCGATGACGTCCGTAACGGCGTTGGCGATTGCCGGATAATAGTTTGATTTCCGGCTGCGTACGAACGTCCGGAATGCAATGACCGATTCCCGAAGGAAACTTGCGGTTGCAATTTGGACGCCGCTGAAATCCAGGAAAAGAGCCTCAGGCTTGGCAGGCTCCTCCGGTAGTGTTTCAACCAGCTTGGCGTAGAGCTGTCGGCCGCTGGGAGCGCCCGAAAGGATGTCACCACCAGCCAATTTCGCAATGTCCAGAATCACAACAACCTCAATCTCATGTTATATACGTGAGATATATGATTTGGATGATGGACGCAAGCTGCGATCTTAAATGCCGTTATTCCTTTAATTGCCCCGACTACTTCGGGCGTTGCGGAAGCAACGTCATCGGAACTTCGCAGCACCCCGGTCCGGCGTCGATCGGGATGGCTTCATGCGATATCGCGCGTCCAAAGCTGTTTGCGACGTCTGCGCGCTCCAGCTGGGCTGCTTTCCGGACCAGCCTGGCCGCAAGATCCTACATTCATTCCATTCAAGCGACCGTGATCGGGCTTGTGATCCCGCGCTGACTTACGCCTACGTCCTCACGCAGGAATCCAAAGAAGGTCGAGATGCTGTCTGCGCGCCTCATCCAACTTAAAAAAGAGAATGTCGCAGGTGATGTCGCCGGAATGCGGCTATGCTTTCCAATTAAGAGCACTGTGCGCAATTCCTGAGTGCGTGTGTAGCAGCACGATTTCGGTGGGATGACAGCGGAACAAACCTACTTATGCAGGCCTCGCGTCGATCCCTTATCCAAATGGTCGTTCGCCGAGGGGGCGGATCGTTGTCAATCCCGTGCGGATCGACTGTTTCGGCCAATTCGGCCAAGAAGGCCGAGAAAAGCACTCCGACCGCAAACCGGTGCCTGACGTTACCTCACGACCACAGTGCTAATCTGGATCGGCAGATCCTCGGCACAGAGGTGCGACGGAATGCGGGCAGAAGGCCTAAAACGAGCGACTTGGCAAAAAGCGCCGATCAAGATATAAGGACGACTGGCGCTCCCTCCGCTTGCCGGGAGAGTTGCCGGCCAGATGTGTGCAGGAAACCACGGCGTGCCCGGGTCCTTGGCCAAACATCTGGTGCTAGGTCAAGGGCCCGGCGCACGCCGACGAGTGGATTCTCCCTATGTCGATAACCCATGCTACTTCCGTGGCCGCCAGTCGCCCGGAAGAGACGGTGACACAATGGCCGCAGGCCGTGTCACTCACGATTGGACGGGACGACAGGATGTCGCCCGCTGAGCAGGCTGAGACCAAGCCGATGTCGATCACCCCCCATGCACGGGAAGAGTCGCTCGGACGATGGCCAGGAAGGTGGAGCACGTGCTCCGCCGTGCATGAGGCATGTCGCCAAGGGCGACACTCTCCTCGCGCGCGCCATAATTTCGCCCAGCCGAACATCACCGGTTTCCAGTTGGCGAAACGGGATGCGGCGCGTCTTCAAGAAACTCGGCGTGCCTATCTCATTTGCGCCATTTCACTTTGCGGAACCGACCGCAAATGCTTGTCACCCGAGCATCCGCACCTTGCGAGCCGGACCGGCACTCATCAATAGCAGGAGACGATCATGACTTTGTACTCACCTGATCTGTCAACGATACCTGCGGACCCGGTGGCTGCGTGCCACTTTGCCATTGAGCACGGCCGCCAGCTCGCGCTGGACGACCTGAATGCGCGCCGTGACCAAGACGCCGGAACCTATGCCCTCGCTGCGGCAAACTATGTCTATGCGACGCTGATGCCATTCGCCGGCAAGCATATGTTGGCGAAGATAGCCGACAACCCCACCATGGCTGGATCGCCAGTCCTCACTGCTGCTTACTTCAGGGAGCACAAACTCCAGCTTGAAGGATTAAAAGATCGCTTGAGCTATGTATGGTGCGACTGGGCCTGCTACATGCAGGACATCGCCGTCGGTATCGCTGACGTTGCTGACGAGTTGTTCCGGGCCGAGGGGGACGGTCGCGGACACCCCGGTTCGTCCGTTCGAGAGTTCCTGTTTCAGTACGTTCATGCGATGCCGGAGCACAACTACACCAGTGTCACGTCGCCAGTCACACGCCCGGTTAGCCTGTCCATTTGTATCGCGGAGCACACGTTCGCCTCCGAAGCAGGTGGCGACGCCGTCGAAGATGCGGTGCCCGTCATGTGTCCCGTTGACGCACCCCGACCGGCCGCGCTGTCCGCCATAGGGACGGAAAAGCCTGTCACGACTGCGGGTCTGATCGACCAGTGGCTGGGCGCTAAGGGTAGCCTCAGCAGATCGGAGCGATCCCGGCGGGGCAGTTCGGCGAGACTGTTCCTTGAAGCGTTTGGCTTGAACGGGGCAACAGCTGATCGCCTCGCCGAGATTGGCCGCAACGGCGCTGAACAGTTCATCAAACATGCCCTTGCGGTACCGCTCGCCGAACGAGGGGAGCGCGCGCGCATCGCGCATATCAAGAGCTTCATCGCCTATGCGCAGAGCATGCACATCGCGGTGCCCGACCAGGACTGGACCCATGTGCACAATTGAAGCGGCCCAGTACGAGTTTCCCGAGAAGAGAAACATGCACAAACAGAAGCCAATAATTGTTCAATACCTGATTTCGTCTGCCGGGCAGACGAAATCGTGGGGCCGGTCTTCGACCGGCGGCTTTGTGCTTCGCGTTAGGCCTTCCTGTGGAATGCGGCAATGCCGGTAGCTCGCGCACTTTTTGCCGGCACGCATCTCGAGAACGCCCCTCAGTGGTTGCTCGAGATCGAGGCGCTGACAATGGGCGGGTGGAAGCTCAGGCGCGGTCCCATGGTTCGTAAGGAGATGACCGGCGATCGGGGCCAGGGTCATCAAAACGAGTCGACGAAACGTGGGCGGCGGTCCTCGGTTACACCTCAATATCAGGTCGACCGGTTCGTCCGCATCTCCGAGCCCCGCCCAGCGCCGCGACCCAAGCTGTCGGCGCGGCATCATCATTTCGAGCAGAAGGTCATCCTCGCATCGGCCAAGGGGACCGTGTCGGTCGCCGAGCGACGCGCAGCCTATGGTGAGGCGTTCAACGCGACCAATTCTCTCGTCACCGAAGAGGTGCGAGCGACCAACGAGGCCTCATATACCGAGGGGCACAAAAGCACCGAGGCTGAACGCGTCGTCTATGTCACTGCCACCAACGGTGACAGTTACGACGAGCGCATGCGGTTTTGGGATCTCGCCAATGAGAATGCCCATTTCGTCGGCGAGCACACCGTTACCGTCACGACGCACGGCGTGGAGGAACCATGGGATCGGGCGACGCGCGACGCAACAATGCCGGATATGCTGCGCGAGGCAGCCGCCAAGGCGAAAGCGGACGCAGTCGGATCCGCGACGATCGCGGTCAACGACGCCGGTGTCGTCAAGCGTTGGCTTTCGAAGCGCACGCGTTCGTTCCCCGCTGAACTTCGGCCGCACATCGCCTTGAAGACGCCGCACAACAGTCGGATCGCCTATTCGATTGTCGGCCAATTCCCCCACGATATGTCACCCGATGGTATGCGCGGCTGTCTCGATAAGCTCGTCGGCGAGTTCACCGCACGGAAGATTCCCTGCCAGGCTGTCATCCACGAGCCCACCGCTAAGAACTCGAAGACAAACTGGCATTTTCATCTGCTCTACTATGCTGGTGAAGCCGAGCAGCTCGATAATGGTCGATGGAGCTTCGAGCGCGAATATAAGCGTGACGAGTGGGGAACCATGAAATGGGTCCCGCTTAAGCGCCTCGGGCGCAACGCGGAGGTAGCAGCCGATGATTGGGTTCCGAAGATCAAGGAGCGCTGGTCAGACATAATCAACGCGCAGGCCATCTCAGAGGGTATCGCTACGCGCTTCACAAATGAGAC
Source organism: Sphingobium sp. BS19 (assembly GCF_027925545.1). Classification (NCBI taxonomy): domain Bacteria; kingdom Pseudomonadati; phylum Pseudomonadota; class Alphaproteobacteria; order Sphingomonadales; family Sphingobiaceae; genus Sphingobium; species Sphingobium sp. BS19. The sequence continues at coordinate 151,216 of NZ_BSEF01000003.1, read as the reverse complement.
CAACGAAAAGCGAGGGCTGCCCAAGGCGCAGATCCGCTACTCACCCGGGCGGCAGGCGCTGCACACACAGGGCTATTTCACCGATACTGATGTCGAGCAAAATATTGCCTCGTGGCAAGACTGGCGAAGGCGCAAGCGAGCCCAGCTCCGTACACAGGTTCAGACAGTGCGGCGGGCATATGAACGCCTTCGCGATGACCCGCGGCTATCGGAACTGGAAGAACCCTCGCACAAGGATATCGGCAACCGTCTGAAACGAGGCCAGATGGTGCTCGACGAGGTCGATGCGCTCATCGACACTGCAGTTCATGCCGCCATGCTGCGGCACATGATGCTGAGCGGCCCCAACGACTCCATTGCGCACTATACCGGCGTCGACGAGGCGCTCAGCCAGAAGCCTCCCACAGCATCGCGAATAACCCGGCGCGCTTTCGCGCAGGAGGTGTGCGCCGCCGCACACACCCATCTTTTGGCGATCGAGCCGACCCAGAAGCGCCTCGCAGAACTGGAGGAGGCGTCGCTGCACAAATTGAAGGAAGCACACACCGCCCTGCGCGCATTCCTTCCCAGACTTGGCAATAAGATTGGCGAGGCGGTCGCGGGTTACCGCGACCAGGCTGCGGAAGTTGGGCACGCCCACACACTACTCACACCCACGATCTCGTTGAGAACTCACCAGGCAATGGCGGCGCATTTCGCATCGGGCAGAGGTATGGACTGACCCACCCTCAATCAGGGGGCAAAATGCCCATGCGCTTCAGAACAGCCTTCTAGCGGCACTTTCTGCGATCGAGAGAGGAGAGAGGAAAAGCCTCGCTGCGCTCGGTCGATTTCAAACAGGAAGTATCGACCATGACTCGCATCACCAACACTGCGCCAGCCATGACCGGCCGGTATCGCGCCGACGATCCAGACATCCGCATCCTGCACCGGGTGCCAACACTCGACAATTTTCCGCTTGCCGAGCGGCGATCCGATCCGGACCGTAGCCGTAGCCGTAGCCGTAGCCGTAGCCGTAGCCGTAGCCGTTGCCGTTGCCGTTGCCGACGTCGAAACGACGGCCGCGGACCCCCTAGTCGACAAAATCATCGACTTCGCAGTTGTCATAGTGGAGGAGGATCGCATCATGCGCCAGGTACCCGAACTGCGCGTCGGGCATGGGTATCTCGCAGAACTTGAGCGCGCCGTTCTGCGCGATTCGCCGCCAGCGTTTCAAAGGCATCGAACGATGCAGCGATTTTGGCGCTCTGGCTTGATAAGGACGCGGCCTGAAAACAGGCGGCGGCGAAACCATTCCCGCCGAGTTCGCGCGATTACAGTGGTAAGCAGCTTCGACGGTGACTGTGGCGCGTATCCGCCCTATACACACTATCTGACCGGGGGGCATCAGTGGGATGCAGGCCCCAACCGAGCAATTCAATGAACGCAGTAGAAATCGAAGAAGCCGTATCCGAGCTTGTCGCCCAGCCCTTCGAAGCGACAGAGTTTCCATTTCAGTTCATTACCGCCTTCGGGGCGAAGAAGACGACCGTCGACCGCCTTCGCAAGGGCGACAGCAACCAGTCGGACATTGGCGGGGTCCTCCAGCGCAACAACGTTCACATCGCCGTCGCGCCCTCCGGTCAGGTGCAGGACACGCTGGCGGCCCTGCGCGCCAGCCCAAAGACTGTGTCGCAGAAGGCCAAGTTCATCCTCACCACCGATGGCGAGACCGTCGAGGCCGAGGATCTGGTCGGCGGCGATGTGATCGCCTGCGCCTATGCCGACCTGCCGCGCTATTTCGCGACGTTTCTGCCGCTCGCGGGCATCTCCACTGTCAAAGAGATCAAAAACAATCCCGTCGACGTGAAGGCGACGGGGCGGCTCAACAAGCTCTACGTCACGCTGCTCAACGACAATCCGGACTGGGCAACCGAGGAGCGGCGGCACGAACTCAACCAGTTCATGGCGCGGCTGATCTTCTGCTATTTCGCCGAGGACACCGGCATCTTCAACGGCGAGGGGCTGTTCACCTCCACCGTGGCCAAGATGTCGGAGGCCGGGCACGGCAGCGGCGACGCGCAATGGGGCAATACGCACGAGGTGCTGCAGCACCTGTTTCTGGCGATGGAGACGCCGGTCAAGCACGAGGGCAATTTCGACGATCGCTACCGCCGCGCCGCCGGCATCCGCCCCTACGCCGACGTCTTCCCCTACGTGAACGGCGGGCTGTTCACTGCTGCTGGCGAATGCCCCCGGTTTAGCCGCACCGCCCGCGCTTATCTGCTCAGTGCCGGCGAACTCGACTGGAAGGAGATCAACCCGGACATCTTTGGGTCGATGATCCAGGCAGTCGCCGACGATGGCGAGCGTGGCGAGCTGGGCATGCACTATACCAGCGTGCCCAACATCTTGAAGGTGCTAAACCCGCTGTTCCTCGACGACCTGCGCGAGCAATTAGAGGCGGCAGGCGACAGCAAGCAGAAGCTGCGCAACCTGCGCAAGCGGCTGGCGAACATCCGGGTGTTCGACCCTGCTTGCGGATCGGGCAACTTCCTCGTCATCGCCTACAAGCAGATGCGCGCGATCGAGGCGGAGATCGTGGACCGGCTGGGCGGCGAGGCCAATCTGAAGCTGGACGAGCGCCGCAGCGTCATCCCCCTCTCCAATTTCTACGGTATCGAGATCAAGGGCTTCGCCGCCGAGATCGCCCGCCTCGCGCTGCTAATTGCCGAATTCCAGGCGGACTGCCTCTACCTTAGTCAGCAAGAGGCGCGTGCGATCGTGCTGCCGTTGCACAAGACGGGGCAGATCACAGTCGACAATGCCTTGAGACTGGATTGGTTAAAAATTTGCCCGCCGGAATCGATACCCGTGGCGGCGGAGCATGATCTTGCTGGCCCGACTGGACGACTGTTGTTGGAGGACAATGGCCTCGCAAGGGTGGATACGATCGAAACGTATATCTGCGGCAATCCTCCCTTCTCAGGAACGCGCAAGCAGTCTCTTGATCAAAAGTCCGACCTTGAGAGAGTATTTTCACCCATTTCAAAAAGCTGGAAGAACGTAGACTACGTAGGCGCGTGGTTTATGCAGGCCGCCATTTACAATACCCATTGCGCCGCCCCATTTGCTTTCGTTGCCACCAACAGTTTCTGCCAAGGGCAGCAGGTAGCCATCACGTGGCAACTTATATTTGATCGCGGCCTTGCTATCCGGTTTGCCCATACGTCGTTCGAATGGAAGAACTTAGCCGCAAATAAAGCGGGCGTGACGGTAGTGATCGTAGGGCTCGATTCTGGTGCGTCCGGCCGGCGAACGATCACGACGGATGATATAGTGCAGGAGGTGGAATACATAAATCCCTACCTGACTCATCATAACATCCGAGGTGTCAGCGCTGAAAGGTCATCTTTATCCGGGCTGCCGAAAATGGATTACGGAGTATATTACTCGAAATCTGAAGGGCTGATGCTGGATTTCGCGGAGCACGAACGTCTCGTGCAGAGCGGCTTTCCCTCACGCCTCCTTAAGCGATTTCTCGGATCTACCCAGTTCATCAACGGGGTAGAGCGTTACTGCCTTTGGTTAGGGGACGGTGATGTTGAGGAGGCATGTTCCTTTCCTGATATTAGAGAGCGCATTGAGCGTGTTAGGCGGGATCGGATCGAAACAACGGATGTCGCGGTAAACAAATTAGCCGAAAGACCGTATCAATTTCGAGAGCGCAAGGGTGACGATCCGAGCAAAATCTTCGTGCCCATCGTTTCATCGGTTAACAGGCCGTATCTTCCCTGCGGTATAGCAGGAGAGGATGTTATTCCTTCCAATAAGGCGTTCTATATAGCTGGTGGCCCATTGTGGACCCTAGCTATCCTTACTTCCAGATTACACCTATGTTGGATCGCAACGGTCTGCGGACATCTGCGTAACGATTATTCATATTCCAACATTCTTGGATGGAATACATTTCCCGCACCGATCATGACTGATCAGGACAAAGCGGACCTGAAGCGATGTGCGGAAAACATTTTATTAGCACGCGAGGCTCAATTTCCGTCCTCAATCGCCAACGTTTACGATTTGGATGAGATTTCAACTGACCTCCGCCGCGCACATGAGGAGAATGACGAGGTGCTGGAGCGCATCTATATCGGCCGCCGCTTCCGCAACGATACCGAGCGGCTGGAAAAGCTGTTTGAGATGTATACCAAAATGACTGAGAGTCGAGCGAAGCCAGGCAAGGGTCGGAAAGCGGCATGAGCGACGCTGACCGACGACCGGGCTGGGACCGGCAGGCAATAATGGCCATCGCGGCTCGTGACTATGGCGGCCTTCCAGCCCTGTTCGCTCACCACGGCTGGGACCCTGGTGAAAAAAGCCTGAGCCAAATCGTATCTACCCTCGTCGTCAGCTCGTATGGCTCGGTAAAAGCGTTTCAACGGGCGCATCCAGTCGAGCTACCCGGTCCGCTGGATATCATTCGTGCGGAGCAGCCAGATGCGTGGCTGACGAGCTTCTACGGCTTCGCGCCGCGCAACTGGGGCTTTCTCGGCTTTACTGAGGAACGCATGCGCGACAGTTTCATTCGGCGCAGCAAGCCGGGCGCATTGGTGGTCATCTATGCGGCGTCCGGCGGTCAACCGAACGAGCGTGGCAAAATCTTGGGCGTTCAGCAGGTCAGCCATCGCATCGGCGACGCGCAAGAATTCATGACCCCGCATGCATGGCAGGAGAAGCAGGCTAACTTCGAGCGTCGCGGCAAGTGGAATTACGCTGTGCAGGCGGTGCGGGCCTGGCGCGTGACACCGGAGACTAGGCCGACCGTTGCGAAATTTGCGCCTATCACTTTCACGCCCGGTCGTGGGCAGGTGATCGGCGCACAGGGCATGCGGCTGGACCGCACTGAAGCCATGCGCCTGCTCGACCTGGACTTCGAAGAGGTGGAGGTGTTCGGCGGCGGGACCATCCATCACGCCGCCGCAGGCCCCGCTGCAGACGTGCTGAAGCCGAGCCAGCCGGGGCCCGTCTCAAGCACCCCGCATATGGTGCGCGAAGCGGAAGGGCCAAAGCACCTATACGTTCTACGGCTTGACGGCAATGTGCATCACGCAATGGGTCGTGACGTGGAAGATCGAGCGATTGTGAAGGTCGGCTTATCGCGGAGCCCCTCCACGCGGTGCGAGGACCACAATCGGACCTTGCCGCAATGCGCTTTTCGCTGGTCGGTGGAGCGCTCGACCTTCCTTGAGGGCCGGGAGCCATTCCCGTCCTCAGTTCCGGCGCTCGCCGGTGAGCAGGTCATGAAGGACTGGCTTGAGCGATATGGGGAATCCCTGGGCGGCGAGTTCTTTCTCGCAGACCAGGATCAGGTGGAGCGCGCCTGGCGGCGCGGTGTCGAAGCGGCAGAAAAGAAGAGCAAGTGACCACACACACCATTCCCGGCATCAGCCTCGCCACTGCACACACCGGTGCGTCGGCCAAAGCGAATGAACTCGGCATGCGACCGATGCAGGCCCGCGCCTATAGCCATCGTGGCGAGCGATATCTGCTGATCAAGTCGCCCCCCGCCTCGGGCAAGTCCCGCGCGCTGATGTTCATTGCACTCGACAAGCTGCACAATCAGGGCGTCACGCAGGCGATAATCGTTGTGCCGGAGCGATCGATCGGCGGCAGTTTCGCCGACGAGCCGCTGAGCAAGTATGGCTTTTGGGCAGACTGGAGGGTCAAGCCGCATTGGAACATGTGCAACGTCCCCGGCGCCGACGACGTGAAAGTCGCTAAATCGAAGGTGAAGGCAGTCGGAGAGTTTCTTGCCAGCGGCGATCCGGTGCTGGTTTGCACACACGCCACCTTCCGCTTCGCGCTCGCCGAACTGGGGATTGAGGCCTTTGACGGCCGGCTGATTGCGGTAGACGAATTCCACCACGTCTCGGCCGATCCAGACAACCGGCTGGGCGCACTGCTCGGCCAGCTGATCACGCGTGACAAGGTGCATCTGGTCGCGATGACAGGGAGCTATTTCCGTGGCGATGCTGTCGCTGTGCTGACCCCGGAGGACGAGGCCAAGTTCACAACCGTCACCTACACATACTATGAGCAGCTGAACGGCTATGAGTATCTCAAGACGCTCGACATCGCTTACAGCTTCTACACCGGGCGCTATATCGACAAAATCAATGATCTACTCGACCCGATGGTCAAGACAATCATTCATATTCCCAGCGTCAATTCGCGTGAGAGCACCAAGGACAAGCACCGCGAGGTGGAGGAGATCATGGATCACCTTGGAAAGTGGATCGGGCCTGACCCGGCCACCGGCTTTCACTTGATCGAGACGGCCGCGGGCAACACGATCAAGGTTGCCGATCTGGTCGATGACGATCCGGCTACGCGGGATCGCGTGTCATCAGCCCTTAAAAGCACCGAGGCCCGCACCAATCGTGATCACGTCGATATCATCATCGCGCTCGGTATGGCCAAGGAAGGTTTTGACTGGATTTGGTGCGAGCACGCGCTGACGGTCGGCTATCGCTCAAGCCTGACCGAGATAATTCAGATAATCGGACGCGCCACGCGCGATGCGCCGGGTAAGACGGTGGCCCGCTTCACTAACCTGATTGCCGAGCCTGCCGCCGCCGACGACCTTGTGGCCGATGCCGTCAACGACACGCTCAAAGCGATCGCAGCGAGTTTGCTGATGGAGCAGGTGTTGGCGCCGCGCTTTGAGTTCACGGCCAAGTATGTCGGTCCAAAGGAAGGCTTCGATTATGGTCCCGGCGGCTATCGCGAAGGCGAGGCTAATGTCGGCGTCAACGAGGAACGCGGCCAGTTTCACTTCGAGCTGAAGGGACTGGTCGAGCCGACCACACCCGAGGCGAAGCGCATCTGCCAGGAAGACCTGAACGAGGTCATAACCAGCTTCATCCAAGACAAGCAGGCGATCGAGCGCGGCCTGTTCGACCCTGAAGTGGTGCCCGAAGAACTGACTGTTGTCCGGATGGGGAAAATTGTGCGCGAGCGCTATCCTGAGCTCAGCGACACAGATCAGGAAGCTGTCCGGCAACATGCCATCGCTGCGCTAAACATCACGCAGCAGGCGGCAAAGGTCATCAGCGAGACGGCAAGCGACGACGGAACGGGCGAGCTCAACGCGAACACGTCATTTGTCGATGGCGTTCGCAAATTCATGAACGTGCGCGAACTCGACATCGACTTGATCGACCACATCAATCCTTTCGACGCGGCCGTGGCCATCCTCGCCAAGGCAATGAATGCGGGTCTGCTGCGGCAGGTGCAGGCGGCGATCACCGCCCGGAAGACGACGCTCTCCGAGGAGGAGGCGCGCGCCTATGCCGTTCGCGCTGTGCAATGGAAGCGCGAGCGCGGCCGCGCGCCCGACGTTACGTCGCAGGACCCCTGGGAGCGTCAGCTTGCCGAGGGTGTTGCCGCTTTCGCCCGCTATCGCGCCCGGGCCGCCGCCAATGCCTGAGATGACCGACGCTGATATTCTCTCCGAGTTGGGCGTCGATCTGGCACCCAAGGAGGATCGCGCGCGCACGCCCCGTGAGGAGCGTATTATCGCCGGCTTCGAGGACATCATTAAGTTTCGCCAGGAGCATGGCCGTGCGCCAGAGCATGGAGAGGGCAGTGAAATCTTCGAGCGTATCTACGCGGTGCGGCTCGGTCAGTTGCGCGCGCTGCCGGAAAGCCACGAGCTACTCGCCGAGATGGACAGGTACAATTTTTTGGGGGGCGGCAGTGCGACAGCCCCCGCCCCGCTAGAGGATCTGGACGATAGCGCGCTGCTGGCCGAATTGGGCGTCGACGACGCGTCGACGTCCGAAGACATCACACAGCTGCGCAACGTTCGCTCAAATAGCGAGCGCAAAGCGGCCGAGGAAATCGCGAGCGCTGAGCGGTGCGAGGACTTCGCGATCTTTAAGCCGCTTTTCGACCGCATCGAGGCCGATCTAGCGTCAGGCGCGCGAGTTACGCGACCGTTCGGTCGGGACGCCGGGATCGACCAGAGCGATTTCTTCATCTTGCGCGGCCAACTCGCCTATGTAGCCGAGGTCGGTGATCTCACCAAAGCTCCTAATGGACAGAATGACGCGCGGCTGCGCGTGATCTATTCGAACGGCACCGAGAGCAATCTGCTGCGCTGGTCGCTCCAGCGAGCGCTCTACAAGGATGAGAGCGGCCGCCGTGTGACCGAGCCGGATGCGGGGCCCCTGTTCGATGGTGCAGCAGATGACCCTGACTTCCTGTTCACCGGAACGCTCTATGTCCTGCGCAGCCGGTCGACCCATCCTAAGATCGCCGCGCACCGAGATCTGATCCACAAGATTGGCATAACCGGCGGCTCGGTCGAATCGCGGATTGCCGGAGCTCTCGACGACGCAACGTATCTTCTCGCCGGCGTTGACGTTGTTGCAACTTACAAACTGTTCGACGTCAATCGACCCCGTCTCGAACGGCTCATCCACCACGTCCTCGAAAACGTGCGGTTCGAAGTCGAGATTCCGGATCGCTTTGGAAAGCTCGTGCGCCCGCGCGAGTGGTTCCTTGTTCCTTTGTCTGTAATCGATGAGATCGTGCAGCGCATTGCGGACGGAACACTTGTCGACTATACCTATGACCGCACGCATGCGGCCCTGGTGAATGGGACCGGTTGAAGCCTCTTCGAACACACAAATGAGGTGTAGCTGCTGCTTGGAGGAGGCCTGGCTAGGCTATCCGCATCGTAACGGAAGCGACGATCGGCCGTTAATTTTTGTATTAAGTCAAACAGAGCGATGGATTGACCGCGTGCGGCCGACGTGAGATTCTGAATCAAAGGAGCTGCGACTGATGGGCGATTTGAGCAAATGCTGGGCAAGCGCATCCGCCGTATCATCTAACGTGTTGATTAGTCAGCCGAAATATGACGCCTGTCACTGCATTGACATCGCAGGGGTCGCAAGTTCAATCCTTGCCACGCCCACCATTAAAAACCCCGCCGTGCAGCGCACTGGCGGGGTTTTTATATTCCGGCGTGAAAAACGGGATCAGCCCGGATCGACAGCGAAGACAGTGACGCCTTCATATTTCGGGTCCTTGGGATCGTAGAGCGGCATACGGTCGAACGGGGTATTGGTAATAAGGACATCCTTAAGCCCGGCCAGCTTGAACGTGCCGAGCTTTAACTCACGGGGCGGCTGCCCTTCGCGTTCGACGGTCACGGCGTCGAGATACAGCTCGTCATGGCGTGTGTAGAGAATGTGCGGAGCCAGCATCGCGACGGTGCGATTATAAGTTGCCTGCACGCATTTGCGCAGCGCGATGGCCTCGAAAAAGATGCGGTTCGTATCCATGCGTTCAAATTGTTCGCTGCGACGCGGATGTCCAGCGCTTTTTGTGCGTCGCAGCACTGATTAGCGCATAATTCCGATCATTTTGGCGCAATGGGAGGATAGGCGACGCCCAGCTGTTCCAGATAGCTGCCATATTTCGACGGATCGTAATAAAATTGCTCCATCTTTGGGCGCATCCGCGACATGATTTCCGTATTGAGGAAGATGGCGGGCTTGTCCTCCGGCGTCAGCGCGGGATCGTATTTCTCGTCCTTGAACTGGACGGTCTGCTGATAGTCCTTTGCCTTGGCAATCAGCGCAGGCGTCGTCATCAGGTCGAGGACGGTCAGCGCGACAGCCTTTGCGCCTGCCACGGCGCCCTTGTGCGCGATGGGCGTCGCCATCGCCATTGCCGAGGTCACATGATGGCCGATGGTGTTGGGAATGTTGGACGGAAAACCAATCGTGATCGTGGGCACCGTCCACATGACATCGCCGATGTCATCCGACCCGCCAAAGTTCGCGCTGCCGCGCGTCTCGGGTGTCGACAGGGGCGTGATCTGGCTGTCGAGGGGTTTGAGTTTGAAATCATTTTCGGTCTGGACCATCTTGGCAAATGTCTGATCCGCGGCGCTCCATTTGGGCATTCCGACCATCTGAATATTGGCATAGGCAGCTTCGGCCAGCGGCTTGTTGCCGTAATTGGGTGCGGCATAGCCCAGCACCTTGCGGGAGACGGTAGTGCCGGTCGCCTGCGCCGCCGCTTCCGACACGGTATTGCCGGTAGCGAACAGATCTTTGATCGATTTGAAGTCTTTCTCGCGGAAATAATACCAGACCGAGGCGACGCCCGGCACGATGTTGGGCTGTCCACCGCCATTGGTGATGACATAATGCGACCGCTGGCTGAGCGGCAGATGTTCGCGCCGGAAATTCCAGGCAGCATCCATCCATTCGACAGCGTCGAGCGCGCTACGGCCATTCCACGGCGCAGCGCCATGCGCAGTCTTGCCGTGGAAGGTATATTCGACTGAGACCATGCCGTTGAGGCCCAGATTGCCATAGCCGGTGCCGAAACCAGAACTGACATGGGTAAAGATCGAGGCATCGACCCCCTTGAACATGCCATCGCGGACATAGAACGCCTTGGTCGCCAGCAGTTCCTCTGCCACGCCGGGCCACAGCATCAGGCGGCCCTTGATGTTGTTCTTGACCATCACGTCCTTGGCAGCGAGCGCGGCAGCAATCATCAGCGGCATACCCGAATTATGCCCTTCGCCATGACCCGGCGCGCCTTCCACCTGCGGCACGATCTTTGCGGAGCCGGGTGCCTGCGACAGGCCCAGCAGCCCGTCGATATCGCTGCCGAGCGCGATCAGCGGACCGCCCTCCCCCCATGTCGCCGTCCATGCCGTCGGGATTCCGGCGGCGCCGCGGGTGATCGTGAAGCCGTTCTTTTCAAGAATGCCGGTCAGATATTCCGACGTCTTGACCTCCTGAAACCCCGGCTCGGCGAAGCTGAACACCGAATCGACCATTTCCTGCACCAGCTTTGCGCGGGCATCGACCTCCACGATGGCTGCCTTTTTCAGCGCGGGACTGGCCTGCGCACAGGCCGTTTGCGGCGCGGTGAAGGCGCTGGCGGCGAGAAGCAGGGCGGCGCAGGAGGAAAGGGTTTTGGTCATGAGAGGCGCTTTCGGTAGATGTGGGCGGCAGCTTTGGGAAAGACAGCAAAGCCCCCGGCGAAGCGATCCGCCGGGGGTTGGTCAGTGCTTATTTGCCGGTCTTGAGGTCGGGATAGGTGATGCCGAGTTGTTCCAGATAGCTGCTGTACTTCGACGGATCGTAGTAGAATTTCTCCATCTTCGGCCGCATCTGCACCATGATATCGTGGTTGAGGTGGATGGCGGGCTGATCCTCTGCGGTCAGCACGGGATCGTATTTCTCGTCCTTGAACTGGACGGTCTGCTGATACTCCTTCGCCTTTGCGATGAGCGCGGGGGTGGTCAGCAGGTCGAGCACGGTCAGCGCCACGGCCTTGGCACCGGCAACCGCGCCCTTGTGTGCAATCGGCGTCGCCATCGCGAAAGCGGATTGGACATTGTGGCCGATCATGCTGGGAATGTTGGAGGGGAAGCGGATGGTGATGGTCGGCACCGTCCACATGATGTCGCCAATATCGTCCGACCCGCCGCCCATAGACGGCCCGCGTGTTTCGGGGGTAGAAAGCGGCGGGATTGTGGTGGGCAGCGGTGCAATCGGCTGATCGTTGGCGGTCTGCGCGGCCTTGGCGAATGCCTGATCGTCCGCCGTCCATTTCGGCAGGCCGACCATCTGGATGTTCTTGTACGCCGCTTCGGCCATCGGCTTATTGCCGAAATTGGGTGCGGCGTAGCCCAGAATGCGCTTGGTCACGGTCGTACCGGTCGCCTTGGCGGCCGCTTCGGCGATGGTGGTGCCGGTTTCGTAAAGCGCACGGATCGACTTGAAATTCTGTTCGCGGAAATAATACCAGACAGAGGCGACGCCCGGCACGATATTGGGCTGTCCGCCTCCGTTGGTGATGACGTAATGCGACCGCTGCGTCAGCGGCAGATGCTCACGCCGCATGTTCCAGGCCAGATCCATCAATTCGACGCCGTCCAGCGCGCTGCGCCCGGACCAGGGTTGTCCGGCAGCATGCGCGGTCTTGCCCTTGAACGTATATTCGACCGAGACCATGCCGTTATTGCCGCTGTCGCCATAGCCTGTGCCGAAGTTCGATCCGACATGGGTGAAGATCGACGCATCGACATTCTTGAACATGCCAGCGCGCACGAAATAAGCCTTGGTCGCCAGCAATTCTTCCGCGACGCCCGGCCACAGCATCAACCGACCCTTGATGTTGTTCTTGACCATCACATCCTTGGTCGCCAGCGCGGCGGCGACGATGAGCGGCATACCGGAGTTATGTCCTTCGCCATGACCCGGCGCACCTTCCACCATTGGCTTTACGACCGGCGATCCGGGATATTGTGACAATCCGAGCAGACCGTCGATGTCGCTGCCCAGCGCGATCATTGGGCCTTCGGTGCCCCAGGTTGCCGTCCACGCCGTAGGGATGCCCGCGACGCCATGCGTGATGGTGAAGCCGTTCTTTTCGAGAATGGCAGTCAGATATTCCGAAGTCCTGAATTCCTGAAAGCCCGGTTCGGCAAAGCTGAACACGGAATCCACCATTTCCTGCACCAGCTTTGCGCGGGCATCGACGCCAGCCATCGCTTCTTTTTTCAGCTTCGGGCTGGCCTCGGCATGGGCGGACTGGAACGGCGCGGCCAATGCGGCAGTCGCCAGCAAACTGGCCATTAATGTCGTGCGTGTCAGGGTCATTGTTCATCCTCCGGGGCAGAAATCGGCCCGTTTGCCAGGCCGTTGTGAGCGACAGTTACGTTCAGGGAAATGCGGCAGAGCCGGACCGGGCGAGAAGGGGAGAGCGCCCGGTCGGCGTGCTGCTCCACATCAGATCGCCAGGCGAACGCCCATGCGGAATACGCGGCCAAGCACATCGTAGAGACTGCGATTGGTCTGCGGATAGGCAGGTGTGTTGTTGCCGGTCGGGCCGTTGCCGACATTGACCGGATCGGTATTGAGTATGTTGCGGATCGATATGAATGCCTGCATCTTGGCGTTGCTGACTTCAAACGAGTAGCTCGTGTTGAAATCGAGGTAGAAGGCACCGGGGATCTTGTTCCGGTTGATGGTGCGATTATCCGCTGTAGAGACGGGGCAATCGGTCGAGCAGACGACATAATTGTTGTTGTAGACACCGCCGCTGACGCCGCGACCGACGAACTGGAACGCAATGCTGTCATTGTCGTAGCCAGCGGTCAGACGGTAGGTCCAGTCCGGCAGACTTCCGGTGTTCTCGCCTGCACTATCGGTATCTAGCGTCACGCCGTTCTTGGTGGTCAATTCCAACGCACGGCTGGCAAGGGCGCGGAGCGTGATGTTGCCACCGAAAGCGGGACGGCGATAGCTGGCTTCGAAATCGATACCGCGTGTCTTTACGCTGACGAAGTTGGTCGGCTTGATTTCGATGCTGGTGACGGCAAGGCCCGGTGTCGTGACGCCGCGACCGCCCGTGGTGGAAATGAACGTACAGGCCGCTGCGATGTTCTGGAGATAGCACTGATCCGTCAGAGTCTGTGCCGTCAACGATGAGATCGCATCCTTCAGCGTGATGTCGTAATAATCGACAGACAGAGCAAGACCCGGCAGGAAAGTGGGCGTTACGATGACACCTGCGCCATAAGTCTTGGCGACTTCGGGGCGCAGATTGGCATTGCCGACAGTCGACTCGTTGAACTGGTTCGCGGCGACCGTGCCGTTCGCCTGCGGCACGTTGACGGTGTTGGTGCGGCCCGTGCCCGGTGCGAACAACTCCGACAGGTTGGGCGCGCGAATGTCGCGGGATACGGTGCCGCGGAACTTGATGTCGTCAATCGCCTGCCATGTCAGGCCAGCCTTCCAGGTCTTGACCGTACCCGAAGTAGAATAGTCGGTGATGCGGAAGGCGCCGTTGAAATCCATGCCTTTGAAGATAGGCACGATGGTTTCGACATAGGCTTCCTTCACATTGTATCGGCCCTTGGTGGGCAAATAGTTGCCGTAGATCCAGGTGCCAGTGGTTACACCGTTGGAGACGCTCGGTTGAAAGAGCGGATCGACAAAGCCGGTCACCGATTCCTTGCGATATTCGCCACCAAAGGCGATCGAGACTGGCCCAGCCCACATATCGAACAGATTGTTGGTGGAGAAGTTGAACGCCGCCACTTCCTGCTTGAGATTTTGCGTACGAAGCGGCTGTGCGCCGATGTCGTTGTACAGCACATAGTTGACCGCCGCCTGAGACGCGCCGCCCACGCCGATACGGTTCAGCGGAATACAGCCATTGGTCGGGCTGGTCAGGGTCGAGCGGCAGACGATGGTGCCTGCTGCGATGCCCGCTGCGTTACCGGCCGGCGCGACGACGGCATCCGTGGCCAGATTCATGCGCTGGATATTCCAAGCGTTGGTCAGCAGCTCACGTGTCTTGGTCTGCCCGTATTGATAATAAGCGTCCCAGCTCCATTCCTTTCCGAACACACCGAAATCGCCGTTGGCACCCACGACATAGCGGCCGACTTCACGCTCGTTATCGCTGCCCTGCGGCGGAATTTCGACGTTGCTGGTGCCGATCTGAATCGAGCTGAGGTTGTTCGCGACCATCGCTGCACGCACGGAGTCGGGCAGATAGGCATTGTCGCGCTGGATCGTCACGCCGGTTGTCGGGGTCTGCTGATAGAAGCTTTTGCCGGTGTAGTAGCTGTACGACAGTTGGCCGTACAACTCGAAAGCAGGTGAAAATTCGTAGCTTACGCGGCCAAAGGCGCTGGCGCGTCTTTCCGAAGGCAGCAGCGTTGCGCTGCCGCGATGGCCTGCGGTCGTGATGTCGGTGTCGCCGCCGAGCATCCACTGCCCGCTGGTGGCGCCGAAGTTAAGTTGATTGACCGTCGCCTTGCCGGTTGCCGGATTGACGCTGCCAAAATAGTTGCCGAACACTGAGGCCAAAGCTGCGCCAGTTGCGGGGATGAAACGCGGACCTGTGGGGCTGGGGTTGGGAACCATAGCGCCGGTTATCAAGCCGCCGGGCGTGAACTGGCCGGTGCCGATACCGTCTGACACGATATATTCCGGTACGCAGGGGGTGTTGAGCGATGCAGCATCGCGACAGGTTGCTGCGCTGTAGGCCGGATTATTGGCCAGGAAATAGCCACTTTCGTTCCAGTCACGATCAATCGTCTGGATGCCTTTTTGCGTGAAATATTCGCCGCTCAGCAGGATGTGGCCCTTGCCGTCAGCGAATTCCTTGCCGCCCGTGGCGCTGAATTTGTGGTTGGGCCCATCGCCATAGGTGGTGACGCCATGCTCATACTCAGCCTTGAAACCTTTGAATTCCTTGTCGAGAATGAAGTTCACGACGCCCGATACGGCGTCCGACCCATAAGCGGAGGACGCGCCGCCGGTCACCACTTCGACACGCGCAATCAGCGCCTGCGGGAAGGTGTTGACGTCGACCTGCCCCGTGGTTGTGGATGCGACAGAACGTTGGCCGTCGAACAATACCAAGGTGCGGTTCGCACCCAGGTTGCGCAGGTTGACGCTGTTGATACCCGCAGCACCGTTCGAGAGCGATCCGTTGCTGCTGGCCGCGGTGCCGCTACCGCGCACCGCCGGAAGTGTGTTCACGAAGTCGGAAATATTGGCGGGCGCTTCGGACTTCAGTTCCTTGGTGCTGATGACGCTGACCGGTGTCGGCGCGTCATAGCCATCGCGGACGATGCGCGATCCGGTGACGGTGATGTCCATCGATTCCGACGCAGGTTCGTCAATTTCAGGTGCTGGAGCTACATCCTGCGCATCAGCGGTTTGCGCCGCAAGGCAGAAGGCGGCCGTGCCGATAGTTGCGAGCAGGCTCAGTCTACCGCGCTGTTTGGTCTGTGCACGGCTTGTTACCGTTGAATATTGCAGAACGCCCATATTATTTTATCCCCCTGGATCAATAATGCTGGCCTTCCGACATCCTTTTCCCGTGTCGCCTGACGGCGTTATTGCGTTTCTTGTTTGCGGGCCGGGGAATATTCGCCCCCCGACATGGCGTGTTCGTCATCAGATTGAAGCTGGAAATATTGTTTCCTGATTAGCCTAACGAACTTGCCGGCTATTTCCTCCACCTGCCCGGAGACAGCGTGGAACACAGCGGCACGCGCCTTGCGCCCATTATGGTTTTGATGCAGATATTCGTAGATCGAGACCGAAATTACGCGGCTTTGGAGGAAATATTGGCGAATTCCATCGCAATAACGCTGGATACCATCGATTTTCGAATCTTGAAGGAATTGTCCCAAGACGGTCGCGCATCCGACGTGTCGGTGGGCGAACGAATCAACTTGTCGAGCAGCGCGGTGGCGCGTCGTCGCAAGCTGATGGAGGAAGCCGGTATTATCGGCGGCTATAATGTGTCGGTGAATTTGGCTGCGCTGGGGTTCAGCGGCGTCGTGTTCGTGGCCGTCGAACTCAATTCACAGGCGGAGAATGTCTTGAACGAATTCGAACAGGCCGTCGTGCAATGCCCGTCCATGTCCTATTGCGGGTTCGTTTCTGGGGACACGGATTTCATCATCATGATCCACGTCACGTCGTTCAACGATTATGACAAGATCTATCGCCAGGAGCTATCGATACTCCCGCATGTATCGAAGATACGCAGCAGCTTCGTCATGCGGGAAGTCGCGCGGCGGACGAACCCCCCGACCATATTTCAGAAGCGATAAGCCTCAGTTCGCTGCAGCGGATTTGACCTTCTTGTACGGGACGAATTCGCCAAGGCCGACCGATCCACGCTCGAACCGTGCGGCAGTATCGAACAACCGAACGATGTCGACGTTACACAACTGAGAAATCGATGTGCGAGTCACAAGCGCATCGCCATCCCGCAGGCTGCTGGCGCCCGATACCGGACGGTTGACATAAACAGTGCCGTTATTCGTTTCGTACAATATCGCCGTGCCGGTGATGATGCGCGTCGAGCGAATGTCGCGGGAATTGATGCAATTGACCGGCTTGCCGGGTGTACGCCCTTCGATGGCCTTCGCCAGTTTTTGTTCGGGGGTATCGCGCGACGCCGCCTGCGCCTGCGCGCCCGCTGCCATCAGTGCCGTGGCCAAAATCATCGAAGGCAAGATACGCATGTCGTCACCTTTCCGGAACGCGAAATGATTGTCGTTCCTACCCGATAGCGCATGAACGCATGCTGACCAATTCCCGTTCAGGCTTCGCCGAGATGTAGTGACAAATGAAACTTTATTCCCCATACCAACAGCCATGAGCACAGACCTGACCCGCCCGCCCGAAGCTGCGCCCGACTGGACGATATCGCAGGATTGGGCGCGCTATACGGCGGGCGAACATGCAATGTGGGACAGGCTGTTCGCGCGGCAATCCGCAATGCTGCCGGGGCGGGTAACGTCGGCGTTCATGGACGGGCTGGACGTGCTGCGCATGACAAAACCGGGGATACCGGATTTTGACGAACTGTCCGAACGATTGATGCGCAAGACCGGATGGCAGGTGGTGGCCGTGCCGGGGCTGGTGCCGGACGAGGTCTTCTTCGATCATCTGGCCAATCGGCGGTTCGTCGCGGGGCGTTTTATCCGGACGCCCGACCAGATCGATTATCTGCAAGAGCCGGATATATTCCACGACGTATTCGGGCATGTACCGCTGCTGGCCCACCCTGCCTTTGCCGATTATATGCAAGCCTATGGACAGGGCGGATTGCGCAGTCTGGGCTTTGGCGCGCTGCACAAGCTGGCGCGGCTCTATTGGTACACGGTCGAGTTCGGCCTGATCCGCGAAGGCGGCGACCTGAAGCTTTATGGCGCGGGGATCGTGTCGTCCTACGGCGAATCGCGCTTCGCGCTGGAGGACGCTTCACCCAACCGCATCGGCTTCGACGTGATGCGGCTGATGCGGACGGACTATCGGATCGACGATTATCAGCAGAGCTATTTCGTGATCGACAGTTTCGAAGATCTGTTGCGGCAAACGATGGAGACCGACTTCGCGCCTCTATATGCTGCGCTGGAAGATGAGCCGGACCTGGCGCCCGATGCCGTGATCGACGGCGACGTGGTGCTGACGCGCGGTACGCAAGCCTACGCCAAAAACGCAGCGTCGCTGTAGCGGCGGCTCCATTTGCGCTTGCGGCTTTGGGCACGGGCGCGCTATTGACCTGCCACTAATAAAACAGGGCGTCGCGTCAGGGTCTTCGGCAGGACAAAGTCCGCCGGAGAAGTGGGAGACTTGCGGTGCAGCGCGTACGATTTTCAATGGCAGCGGGGGTCGCTGCATTTTCACTCATGCTGCCTGCATCTGTAGGCGCGCAGTCGGCCAGACCCAGCCTGATGGACAGTTTCCGCATTGGCAGCGGCGGTGGCGCACTGTGTCAGGCGCAGAACAAGATCAACGATCCCGCCGGTGGCGGCATGTTCGATCGGGCATGGACGATTGCCTGCCGCGATTCGGCGCAGCCGGTGGGGCGGCTCTATGCCCTGCGCCTGCCAGCGAACATCAGCGATGCCGATCTGCTCGACAGGCTGGCGAAATCCCGTGGAGCGACATTAGGATGCAGCGCCGAGGGTAGCATAACGCTCCCCGATCTGGGGCCGGTGATGCTCCGCAACTGCCGGATTGCAGGGAACGGGACTGCTTATCGCATCGCTCGCCTGACGCGAGGCAAGACGACTTATGTCGCGCAGGGTTTTGCCAGCTATGCCAGCGCACTCGATTTGGGTCTGCGCACGATCGTTACCGACCGCATCGTCGACGGACCGGTCGAGATCGCGACACTGGGTGGCGAGGATATGACGGCGTTTGCGCGACTGCAGGCCGCAAGCCTTGACCCGCAAACAGTGCTCGCGGAGGGATATCGCCGGAACAATTCGGGCAATTATGCCGAAGCTGCGGAGTTTTTCGACAGCCTTGAGGATCGGTTGGCCAATGCCCCCGATGCGGCAAATCTGGGTGCACCCGAACGCGCGGCGCTGGCCCACGAATATGTCATCAACCGCGCACTGCAACTTTCCAACATGGGGGAATTTGCGCAGGCCGATGCATTGTTCGGGCAAGCACATGGAATAGCGACACGCGACCGAGTGCAGATCCGGCTGCGGCGCAACTTCGAAGCGATGCATCGGCTTAACCAGCGCGATTATGCAGGTGCACTGGCACTGCTCGACCAGCCGCTGACCGATCCGCCGCGCGATTTGCTGGACGAGGCCGGTGGCGTTTCGGTGACGCCGATGATTGCCGCGGAGATCAACAGCGGCGTACCGACGACACAGGCGCTGGGCACCGCGCAATCGACCAAGCTGTCACCGGAAGAACGCGCAGCCATTATCGACGCACAGACGCAGCAGTTGCGCGGCACGTTGCTGCGCGTGACCGGCAAACCGGCGGAGGCGCGGACGACGCTGAACAAGGCGCTGACCGATGCAATGGCGATCCGGCAGGGGCGCGTCACATCGATCACCCGACTGCGCGCGCAATTGCTGGCGGAAATCGCGCTTACCTATGAAGCGGAAAGCAATTTCGGACAGGCGGAAACGCTGCTCAATCAGGGCATTACCTTGCTCGCGGTGCAATATCCCGAGACGGTAGCGCTGAACGGCGCGCGCGCACGGCTGGGCGCGTTTCTCGTGCGGCGCGGGCGGAAGGACGATGCGATTGTCCTCTATCGCCAGATCATTGCCTCTACGACCGAGAACCATAATGCGCTGACGGGCCTGTCCAATCAGTTGCAGCCGTGGTTCGCGCTGCTGGCCCAAGAAATTCCTAACCGGCCCGAACTGACCGCCGACCTTTTCCGGGCGACGCAGACTTTGGTGCGCCCCGGCGCGGCCGATACGCTGGAAGTGCTGAGCCGTGAGCTGTCGGCAGGCACGGGGGATTCGGCGCGGTTGTTCCGGCAATCGGTCTCGCTGGCGCGCGATATCGAACGGGCGCGGATCAAGCTGGCGCAGTTGACGCTGTTGCAGGCGAGCGATCCATCGATTGCTCCGCAGATCGTTGCGCAGCAGCGGGATATCGAATCGCTGGGTGAGCAGCAGGCGACGACGCTGGCATCATTGAGCGCCTATCCGCAATATCGCGCGGTGGCGAAGGATGTGCTGACGCTGCCCGATATGCAGGCGGTGCTCAAGCCCGGCGAAGCCTATCTGAAGATGGCGCAGCTTGGCGATTCGCTTTATGCAGTGTGGGTCGATCGGCAGGGTGCAACGGGCTATCGCGTGGGTGTCGGCGCAGCGGCGCTGCAGCAAAAAGTGGCCGCGATCCGCGAGACCATTTCGACCACGGTCAATGGCGTGCAAGCCACCTATCCGCTCGATGTCGCTTTGGCACGGAGCCTGTATATCGACCTGTTCGCGCCCGTCGAGAGTCGGCTGGCCGGGGTCGAGCATCTGATTTTCGAGCCCGATGGCGCGATGCTGCAATTGCCCGTCAACCTGCTGATCGCCAGTCAGGCAGGCGTCGATGCGTATGACAAGCGCGTTGCCGCCAAGCCCGATACCGAGTTCGATTTCCGGGGTATCGACTGGCTGGGCCGCAAGCATAGCGTGAGCACCGCGCTGTCGGCGCGGGCCTTCCGCGATGCGCGCAACGCACCGGCATCGGCAGCGGCGCGCGACTATATCGGCTTTGGCGAAAATGCGCCGGTATCGGCGATGCGGACCGTTGCCCTGACGCGGTCTGCGTCTCAAACCGTCGGACCCAATTGCAACTGGTCGCCCGCGGAATGGAACAAGCCCATCGCCGCGACCGAATTGCGCGAAGCGGCCAAGCAAGTCGGCCTCGACGGGTCGGAAGTGCTGACCGGCAAGGCATTTACCGACGATGCGATCATGGCGCGTACCAATCTCAACGATTTCCGCATTTTGCACTTCGCCACCCACGGTCTGGTAACGGCCCCGCGCGCGCAATGCCCGGCGCGCCCTGCCTTGCTCACCAGTTTCGGGAACAGTGCAACGTCGGACGGCTTGCTGCAGTTCAGCGAGATCTTCGACCTGAAACTGGATGCCGATCTGGTGATCCTGTCCGCCTGCGACACAGCGGGCAAGGCCAGCCGGGAAGCGACGCAGTCGGCGGGGCTGACTGGCGGCGGCGGTGCGCTCGACGGGCTGGTGCGCGCGTTCATCGGCGCAGGCGGCCGGTCGGTGATCGCCAGCCACTGGCCCGCACCGGAAGAGTTCAAGGCGACCGAGCGGCTGATCAGCGGTCTGTTTTCCGCGCCGCGCGGCATGGGCGTCGCCGATGCGTTGCGCACTGCCGAAATCGCGCTGATGGACGAAGCCGATACCTCGCATCCCTTCTACTGGTCGGGCTTTGCGATCATCGGCGATGGCGCACGTCCGCTGGTGGCTCCAGCGACCGTGGCGCAGCGCTAGGCATTCGTGGGCGAGAACCGAAAACCGGCCAAATCTTGGCTATATCGCGCAACGCGCATCCTGCAGGATGCCGGTCGGTGGCGGCTGATCGCAACGGCGGCGGTGTTGCTGGTCGCCTTGCTCTGTGCGCGATTTAGCTGGGATTACGTGCCGGTCATTCGGGATGCCGAACGGTCCCTCTATGATTTTCGCATGACGGCCTTTGCGCCGCGCGTCGATCAGGATCCGCGCGTCGTGCTGGTCGTGTATAACGACCAGACGCTGATCGCGACGCGGAAACGCTCTCCGCTGGACCGGGCGTTGTTGGCCAAGGCTTTGCGTAACCTCGACACGCTGAGGCCGAAATCCATCGGCATCGATATATTGATCGACCAGCCGCAGGATGAAGACGCCGAACTGATCGCGGCGCTGCGCGCGATGAAGACGCCGACTTATCTGGGCTATGCCGGAATAACGGACAACGTCGACCAGATTATCTACGAACAGCAGCAATATCTTGAAAGCTTCTTCAAGGCCGTAAGTACCGAAAAGGTGAAGCCATCCAGCATCCGGCTGGAGGCGGACGCAGATAATGTGATGCGAAGCTGGCCGGCGCAACTGGCGACCTTGCCCACGATATTGGTGCAGGCAATGGCCCCCTCCCCCGCCTTCACCAAATATCGCGGCAGTATCCGATACCGCTTGCCCACCGATCCCGACCGCCCGGTCTTTGCGTCCTTCCCCATCGATCTGTTCGCCGATCCCTCCGTCGGCAGCGCCTTTGCCGATCAGATCCGCGGACGGCATGTGATGATCGGGGGCGACATCGTCGATAACGACCAGTTCGAAACGCCGATGTCGGCGCAGACCGGCAAATCCATGATCGGGCTGGAAGTGCACGCCAACATGCTGGCGCAGTCGCTGGACGGCGCGGCACTGACGCGGGTGCCCGGCTGGTTGCTGTGGGGCATCGCCTTTCTGGCGGTGCTGGCGGCAGGGTTCACCAGCCTGACCGAATTGCGCTGGTATGCGCTTGCGCCTTATCTGATCGTGCAGGCTATCCTGTTCGGCGGGCTGCCGTTTTGGTTCCAGAGCAGCGGCTGGGATACGCAAGGGGTGCCGGCCATCGGATGGGCATTGGGCTGGATACTGGCATTCGCGGCCGTGGGATCGGCGGCACGCGCGGTGGGGTCTCAGCAGCGGCGGTTCGCGCAATCGGCGCTGGGCAAATATCTGCCCCGCGACATTGCCGCGCAGATCCTGCAGGAGCCAGAGAAGCTGGCGCTGCATGGTGAGAAGCGCGCAATATTCGTGGTGTTCACCGATCTGGAAGGCTTCACCAAGCTGTCGCACGCCATTGCGCCGGAAATGGTGGCGCAATTGCTCAACCGCTATCTCGACAGCCTGTCCGACGTCGTGCTGGCGCATGGCGGCACCATCGACAAGTTCGTGGGCGATGCCGTCGTGGCGTTCTGGGGCGCGCCGATCTCTCGGCCCGACGATGGCATGAACGCCGCCAAGGCCGCCTATGCGATGTGGGAAGCGGGCGAAGCGTTCCGCAAGGACATTCCCGATGGCGTGCCGCCCATCGGCAAGACGCGCGTGGGCCTGCATTACGGTGAGGCGATCGTCGGCAATTTCGGCGGTGAAGGCCGCATTCAATATACCGCGCTGGGCGACAGCATGAACACCGCCGCGCGGCTGGAGGCGGCCAACAAATCGCTGCATTCCAACATGATGGCCAGCCGCGAAGCGATGGAGCGATCCGGGCTGGAATGGTGGCGACCGATGGGGCGGGTGATCTTGCGCGGGCGCGCCAAGCCGGTCGAAATATTCGAACCTGTGCCCGATTTTCCGGCCAGTGATCGCGATCACTTAACCACGATATTGAAACGGGTAGAAGAAGACAGGGCCGGTGCTCTGCAGGATTTGATCGCACTTGTGATGCGACATCCACAGGACACCGCTTTGGCACATTTGCTATATCGGATCGAGCAGACCGAGGATGGAGACGCATATGTTTTGGGGTAGAAAAACGTCACTGGGTATCGCCATGATGCTGGCGCTGGGCGCCGCAACGGCGATGCCTGCAGCAGCCGAGACAATCGTGGTCCGCGCGTCTGGGCCATCGGCCAAGGGCTATCCCCCAGGCAAGAAGCTGGCCGATAGCGGCACGCTGTCGCTCAAAGCGGGCGATGTCGTGACGCTACTCGATGGACGCGGTACGCGGACCTTGCGCGGGCCCGGCACCTTCGGATTGACGGCGCAGGCGAGCGCGGGCACCGACAGCCGCAACACGCTGGCGTCGCTGCTGGAAACCAAGCGCGTTCGCCGCGCACGCACCGGGGCCGTACGCGGCGGCGTAGAGGAAGACGCGCCGGCGCCGCGCAGCCCGAACCTGTGGTATGTCGACATCAGCCAGCCGTCCACGGCCTGCGTCCCCGATCCCGCCAATGTCCAATTGTGGCGCCCGGATATCGGCAGCGCCGTGACATTGACGATCACTCCGATCAACGGCGGTGTCAGCGCGCCAGTGACCTTTGGCGCAGGCGAAGCGGTGGCCGGTTGGCCGGCTGCATTGCCGGTCACTGAGGGCGCCAGCTATCGGCTGAACTGGGCCGGTCTGGCCAAGCCGGTGGATATCGGCTTCTCCTTGCTGGGTGCCAGTGCAGGCGGGCTGGAAAACATGGCATCGACGCTGATCGCAAAGAAATGCGATGCGCAACTTGCCCTGCTGGTGGAGACAGTGGCACTGCCCGATCCGGCGCCCGACGCGCCGTGATTGGCCGAGACATATAAAGACCCAAGCGGCTCATAAAGGGACATGGTCGGATCATGCCTGCGCTTGTCAGCGACGAGGCAGGCTGATAGGCCATCGCCCTGATGAGCGCCGCCACAAGAGCGGTGCCGAGTCCCTTTACGGTCGCAGACATATCAAGACAGTCGGTGGTGCGGCCACTGTCGTCTTTCGCGCATATAAGACACTGTTTTCGCAAGCGTAACACATAGTTGCGCGCGAACGGTCGGGGGATCGTAATGGGGCTGAATTTTCGTGCAGGCTGTTTCGGATCGCGCATTCTCGCGCTCTTGACGACGTCTGCCCTGCTGCCCGGCGTGGCACTGGCGCAGGCCGTTCCACCCACAGGCGGTGCACCCACACGCGAGGAAATCGAACGCGGCACTATGCCGACAACCCAAGCCCCCGCTCCGTCCCGTCTGACCGTCGACGGTGGCGTGGAGCGTGCACCCTGCCCGCTTGCCGATCCGCAATATGCCAAGGTCATGGTGACCTTCGCCAGCGTGCAGTTCAACAACATGGCGGCGGTCGATCCGGAAAGCCTGCGCGATAGCTGGGCAGAGTTCGCCGGGCGCGAAGTACCGATTGCGACGCTGTGCGAAGTGCGCGACCGCGCCGCGACGGCGCTCCGTGCGCGCGGCTATCTCGCCGCCGTACAGGTGCCTGCCCAACGCATCGAGAAGGGCGGCACCGTCGTCATGGACGTGCTGATGGCCAAGCTGGTCGGCGTCGAAGTGCGCGGCGACGCAGGCAATAGCGAGAAAATGATCGCCGCGCATCTCAATGCGCTGAGCAATCAGCCGGTGTTCAACGTGCACGATGCCGAACGGCACCTGCTGCTCGCGCGCGATATGCCCGGCTATGATGTGCGGCTCGCGCTGCGTCCGGCAGGGTCGGGCAAGCCGGGCGAAGTCATCGGCGAAGTGCAGGTGACGCGGCGACAGGTACAACTCGACGTCAATGTGCAAAACCTCGGGTCGCAAAGCGTGGGACGCTTCGGTGCGCTGGCCCGTTTGCAAGTGAACGACATTACCGGCATGGCTGACAGCACTGTCTTCAGCATCTTTTCCACGGCGCAGACCAGCGAGCAAACCGTCCTGCAGGTCGGGCATAGCATGGGTATCGGCAGCGATGGCGTCCGGCTGTCGGGCGATCTCACTCATGCGTGGACCAAGCCGGATATTGTCAACCGCACGCTCAAATCCAAAACGCTGATCGGCAGCCTGACGCTGAGCTATCCGCTGGTGCGGCGGCAATCGCGCAACCTGATTAGTGCGGTCGGTATCGACATCGTCGACCAGAAAGTCGAATTCAGCAATGTGCCGCTGAACCGCGACAAGCTGCGCGTGGTTTTCGCGCGGCTCGATGCCGAAGCCATCGACGCAGCCAGCCTGACGAGCACGGCGGGCTATTCCGCCGGGGAACCCAAATGGCGCGTGGGCGGATCGATGGAGTTGCGGCAGGGGCTGGACGCGCTGGGCGCTAGCAAGCCTTGCGGTCCCGGCGGGGTAAATTGCGCAGCGCCGCGCGTTCCGCTGGGCCGTATCGAAGCCGATCCGAGCGGGTTTGCCGTGCGGCTGAACGGCTATGGCGAATATCGTCCGGTGCCCAACATCGCCTTCACATTGTCGCCGCGCGCACAATATTCGCCCGATGCGCTCCTGGCCTATGAGCAGATGAGCGCCGGCAACTATACGGTCGGGCGCGGCTATGATCCCGGTATTTTGATTGGCGACAGCGGTGTCGGCTTCGCGGCCGAAATACGCATTGGCAGCGCGATGCCACGGGGGCCGAAGGATCTGACCGTCCAGCCTTTCGCCTTTTTCGACGCAGCATGGATATGGAACAGGTCCAGCGCCTTTGACGGAATCGACCCGCAAAGGCTGTATTCGGCGGGCGGCGGCATACGCGGCGCATTCGGCAGCCGTGCGCGATACGACCTGACCGTCGCCGCGCCGCTCAAGACCACGACTTTCGAAACACAGCGCAGCGACGTGCGCGTGCTCCTGTCGGTGACCGCCCAATTGCTGCCCTGGAGGCGATAATGCATAAGCTGAAGCAACGATTGTTCTGCACCTGCGCCACGGCGCTTGCCATGGGCGCAGTCGCTTCGATCCTGCCCGCGCAAGCGCAGCAGGGCTTTCTGGGCAATGTCACCGGCACGTTCGGCAGCGAAGGGATCGGCCCTTCGATCAGCGGATCGAACAACATCATTTCGCTGAGCGATCGCGAATCCATCATCGACTGGCAGCCTTCGGACCAGAATGGTACGGGGCCGATTGATTTTCTGCCGCAGGCAAACAGCGTCCTGTTTCAGGAGCAGGTCAGTGCGACGATTACGGACTTCACCGTCCTCAACCGCATCCAGCCCACTACGGGCGCGGGTGTGCCAGTATCGCGCGTCATCGAGTTGAATGGCACGATCCAGAGCCGCTTCAATGGCGTCGCGGGCGGATCGGTATGGTTCTATACGCCCGGCGGATTTGCCGTTGGCGCTAATAGCGTGTTCGATGTCGGCAATCTGGTTCTCACAAGCAATCAGATCGACACGACCGGCGGCCTGTATGGCGCGAACAACACGATCCGCTTTCGCGGTGCCGTGGGCAGCACGGCGGGAGTCACCATCGCCTCCGGCGCGCAGATAACCGCTTCGTCAAGCAACAGCTATATCGCGCTTGTCGCGCCGCGCGTGGTGCAGGGCGGCACTGTCAGCGTCAACGGATCGACGGCCTATGTGGGGGCCGAGCAGGCGGACATTCGGATCAACGGCGGGTTGTTCGACATAGCGGTGACGGTCGGCACGACCGACGCGCATGGCGTGGAGCATACAGGAACGACGACCGGACCGGCATCGGTCGATGCGAGCCCGACCACTCCCGATCCGCAGCGTGTTTTCATGGTGGCCGTACCGAAGAACAATGCGCTGACCATGTTGCTGTCCGGCGACATCGGCTATGCCGCTGCGGCAACCGCCCTGGAAGAGAACAGCGCGGTGGTGTTGTCATCGGGTTACGACGTTGAAAACGGTATAGTCTCGGCGGCACCCAATAGCACCGCGACAGGTGCTGCGGGTATAAGCATCGGGGCGGGGACGTTCTCATCGCAACTTAACGGATCGGCAACCGACGGTATTACCGTCAGTTCCGGGGCCGCCACGCAGTTCTCCGCCGATGCGACATTGAATGCGCTGAGTTCGGTGACGCTGTTCGCTGGCGAGGATGCCTCCATTACAGCGCTGGGCAATCTCACGCTTAATGCCGGCACCGGGACCGATGGCGGCTCGATCGGTGTCAGCGCCTTTGGCGACGCCATCACTTCGGCCGCATCGGGCTTCATTAATGTCGCGGGACAGATGACGATCAACGCACGGGGCAGTGGCACGTTCGTCGCGCCCAATGCAGTGGGCGGCACTGTCACCATCAGTTCGGACGGTGGCGACATCCGCTTCGGTAGTCTGGCCGTCGACGCCACAGCCAATGCCAGTGCCGACGCAACCCGCTCCGGCAATGCCATAGGCGGCGCGATCACGTTGGAAGCGCTCAATGCCGGGACGTATACGATCGGCAGTATGACGCTGGACGCATCGGGTAACGGGTACTTCCTGTCGACGCCTCCCTCAATCGGCGGCGATGGGCAAGGCGGCACCATCCGGGTAACCGGCGCGGGCGGCACGATGGACTTTGCCGATGTCACTCTGCGCGCGCAGGCGACTGCAGGAACGTCATCGACGGGCGCAGCCGGTCTGGCCACTGCAGGCGACATCTATGTCGATATTTCCAGCGGTACGCATGACTGGACCGCCCTGTTCGCCGATGTATCCAGCGTTGCGGGCTATTCCACCAATGGCGGCACAATGGCCGGGGCCACGCCAGGGGCGAACGGCATCAGCATCGACGTGCGCAATGGCGCAACGCTCAATCTGTCGCAGTCCATATCGCTCTATGGCGACGCCTATGCCTATGGTCCGGGGAGCGGTCCGTCCGAAGTGCGCGGCAGCAATATTACGACACGCGCTCGCGACGGTGGCACATTGAGCATGGTGCTCGATTATTTCGCCTCAGCACAGGCGCGTGGGGCCAATCAGGTGTTTACGCAAACCCCAACGACCGGACCGACCGCCTTCGGCGGCAACATATCGTTGAGCGCGGAAAGCGGGACCTTTTCCGCAGGCAGCATTGAACTTTATACGCGGGCCAATGCTATCAATGCCGACACGCCGGGGAACGCGACCGCCGGCAACGTCACCCTCTTTGCAAACAGCCCCGGCGCGCAGCGGGGAAGCTTTGCCCTGACCGATTGTGTCAACGCGTTTTGCGAGATAACCGCTACCGGCTCAGGGGCCAGAGGCGTCAATGGGTCGAGCGGTCAGGGTGGCAACATACTGATATATGCCAGCGACGCCGATCTGACCTTGCCCGGCGATTTCACCGCTTATGCTTCGGCACAGGCTGGCGAATCGCGCAACGGGGATGGCATTGTGGGCATCTCCGGCACCGCAACGGCGGGTACGGTCACGGTAGAAAGCCGTGCTGGCGCGCAAAATTCCGCTGTGCTTTCCTTAGGCGCGTTCAACGTGGACGCCAAAGCAGTCGCTACGGCCCCATCCGAAGGCCCCAGCTTCGTCGCTGGCAATGGCGGCGACGCCGTTGGCGGCGGTGTCGTGTTCAATATTCTGGGTGGGCAGTTCTCCGCAGATACCCTTGAGATCACCGCCGACAGCTTTGGTGGGGCATCTGCTGTGACCTGTCCGGGGTGCGACGGGGGCGGCGTGACGCCGTTTCAAGCGGGCACCGGCACAGGCGGCACGGCCAGTTTCCTGATGGCAGGCGGCACGGCAACGATCGGGACGTTGACCATTTCCGCACTGGGCGTGGGGGGAGACGCGGAGAGCCCCTTCAGCACCGACTCCATCGGTGCAATCGCGGGGGTCGGACGGGGCGGCACGGCCAGTTTCGAAGCGCGGTCTGGAACGATTACCG
This sequence comes from Sphingobium sp. BS19, assembly GCF_027925545.1. Lineage (NCBI taxonomy): Bacteria > Pseudomonadati > Pseudomonadota > Alphaproteobacteria > Sphingomonadales > Sphingobiaceae > Sphingobium > Sphingobium sp. BS19. The sequence continues at coordinate 122,124 of NZ_BSEF01000003.1, read as the reverse complement.
TAGGCACCCTCACCGTCTCGGCCGGGGGCCGAGGGGGCGCCGGTGGCGCCACCCTAGATGCAAATGCCGTCGATGGCGGCGCGTCCGTTGGCGGCACAGCCAGTTTCCTGATGGATTTCGGCAGCAATGCCGTGGTCAACGTAACCAGTCTGAATGTGTCCGCCGCTGGTACTGGCGGCATGGGCGGCACGTCCGAACTGAGCGACACTGATGACGCTTACGGGGCAGGGAGCGGCGGCAGCGGGTCGGGTGGCACCGTCGATTTCGTGCTGGCGGGCGGCACGCTTACCAGTCCATTCATCACGATCTCTGCGTTCGGCACCGGCGGCGATGGCGGACGTAACGGCAGTGACGGCGCAGGCGGCAACGCAGGCAGCGGCACTGGCGGCACCGCCCAGTTCACGCTGGCCAGCGAAGGGCATAGCCTGGGCGTAATCGGCGTCGAAGCGAACGGCAGAGGCGGTGTCGCGGGCGACGCCAAGGCGATCGTGGGCTATGATGCGTTCGGCCAGCCCATCTATGCCGTTGGCATCGGCGCGGGCGGCAGAGGCGGGTCCGGCACGGGCGGTCGCGCAAATATGGTGGTCGATGTCGATCCGATCCTCACCAACCTGACGATCAGCGCAAATGGAGCGGGCACGAGAGGCGGCATTGGTGCAACAGGTGGCAATGGTGGAGCGGGCAATGGCGGCACCAACGGCCTGGGTGCCCAGTTAACCGTCAGCTTCGGCGCATTCACCGTGACAAATCAACTGGATATCACCGCCGAAGGATTTGGCGGAGAGGGCGGCAATGGCGCGACCGGGCGCGGCGGCGATGGCGGCATCGGGACCGCCGGCGAATCCGGGTTTATCGCAACCGGCAGCAGCACGCAGGTCCAAACCAACATCCTCCAGATCATCAGCTATGGATTAGGCGGCGATGGCGGGGAAAGCGCCGGCATCGGCGTTGCAGGTGGAAGCGGCGGAGCGGCCTTTGGCGGGACGGCTGGTCTTCGCGTAGCCGACAACGCACAATTCGCCTTCGGACAGCGCTCAGTAATCAGCGCCGGGGCTATTGGTGGCACCGGCAGAGGCGGCACGGCAAGCAGCGTCCCGGGCACCGGCGGTGCCGGCGGCGCGGGCGGGAGTGTAACGGGCGGCATTGCAAGGCTTGCCGTCGAAAACGCGACCTTGATCGACGGGCCCAATGGCAACGTTCAGATTTTTGCAGGCGGACTTGCCGGTGTCAGCGGCCCCGGCGCGCCGGATGGTGGGCTTAACGGACCCGGTGGCGATGCCCTGGGCGGACTGGCGCAGCTCGAAAGCGCGAGCGGCTCCATCACGTTGAATAGCGTTACCGTCGATGCCTCGGCGCTGGGCGCGCGCGATGCGCGGGGCGGCACGGCCAGCGCTGACTTCTTCAATTTCGTCGGGACCGCACTCCCCGCCCCCGGCACCGCAAATATCGCTTCACTACAACTCGATGCGAACGCCTCGGCTAGTTCTCTCGGCGGCTCCATAGGTCTGGGCGGCGCGGGCGCCAATGCCATAGGCGGCACTGCGGCAGCCACGATGGATGGCGCGGGCATAGTGACGCAACTGGGCAGCTTCAGCGCGACTGCCAGAGCCTTTGGCGGCAGCGCACGACAAGGCCTTGATGCAGGAACGGCGGGCGCAGACGGTGGAACGGCGACCGGCGGGCGCGCACGGTTCGTCGCGACGGGCAACAGTCAGACGACGCTCGGCTCCTCGTTCAGCCTTATTGCCGACGCCACAGGCGGGGTCGGCGCAGACGGCGTGTCCGGTACGGTAGGCGGCGCCGGCGGCAATGGCGGCACGGCGCAGGCGGGCGACGCACGCTTCACCATCGACGCGGCTCAAGTGTTGGCAAACAGCGGCGACTATCTGATTTCCGCACAGGCGACGGGCGGTGCTGGCGGGGCGGGCGGCAATGGCACCAACTCCGGCGCCAGCGGCGGGATCGGCGGCAATGGCGGCGACAGCACGGGCGGCCTCGCGCTGTTCCGCGCAACCCAAAGCGACTTCGATCTACCCAATCTATCCATCTTCGCAAATGCAACGGGCGGGCTTGGCGGGATCGGCGGCTCTGGACCGGCGTTCCCCGGCAACCCTTCGGCGACCCCACCCGTACCGCCGTCCGGCCCGATCCAGTCAAGCGTGGGCCTGAGTGGTGGCGGCTCGGGCGGCATCGCGCAACTCCTGCATGCCGACACAGGTTCGTTGGCATTGGGGGCGCAGCGGAGCATCGACGGGGTCACTATGCAGGCAAGCGGGATATTCCCTGCCGCCTCAACCTTTGGTGTTGGACCTACCGCGGGCCGGATCGACATTACGGACACATCGACAGCCGCAGGCGGCGGTCTGATCATCAACGGGACGTTGTCTGGGACAAGCTTGGGCGATGGCGCCTGCGCCTGTTCGGGCATCAACGTCAGCAGCAGTGCCAACCCGATCCAGACGTTCAACACGTTGCTGTCCACCGACGGTGCAACGTCCTTTGCCTTTACCGGCGGCGGCTCTCTGCGCGCTTTGGGCGTGCTGAACGCCGATAGTGGCCGAACGATTACGATCACGCACAGCAATCAACCCGCCACCCCGGTCGATAGTCTGTTCGGGGGAGTAGTATCGCTATCGGCACAGGGTAGCATAAATGCCGATGCTGGCAGCGCGCTGCGTGCCGCAGGCAACCTCCGCATCGTAAGCCAGCTTGGCTCGGTCCAGTTGGCGAACGCTCGTGCCGGTGCTGCAGCCGATATCCAGGCCATCGCTGGGTCGGTGCAGGGCAACATGCTATCGGGCGCAAGCATTACCGTTAGCGGCAATCAGGGCATTAACTTCTCAACGGTCAGTTCCGGTGGGACGACAAGTTTGACTGCGCCGAATGGCGCTATTCTTCTGGCGGATCTGTCGTCTGTTGGCGCAGTGACGGCAACCGGACGGTCCGTGACCATAGCTGGCACCGGTGCACTTACTTTCACCAATGGCACCGCGACCGCCGGAGACCTTTCGCTGAGCGCCGGGACGCTCAGCATTGGGGATGCGTTCGCAAGCAACTCCCTCTCGCTCATCTCGACGGGTGAACTGACGGCCGGAACGGTTACCGCCACCGATGATATGACATTGACCAGCGGTCTTTCGACAACCGTGACGGGAAACATCGATCCGCGCAGCCTGACGATCACGTCGGGGCGCGACGTCAATCTGGGCGCGGGGGTTCTGGTGACGGGGCCGCTGCGCATCACGGCGCAAGGGACTGCGCGGTTCCAGGGGCAAGTCAACGCCCAAACCATCGACGTGCGATCCAGCGATATCGTGATTGGCACCGCAGGACGCCTGGGCGTGCAGGGTACGACGCAATCGCTCATCCTGAACGCCGCATTCCGGCAAGGCCGCGATTATATCGGGGGCGCGGATCAGGCCAATGCGTACAGCCTGTCGGGCGACGAAATGTCGCGGCTTTTCGCGCAGAACATAACGATCAATCCGCAGGGGCAGACCACCGTCGGCGGATTTACGCTGACGTCGGGAACGTCCGCATCGGGAGTTCCGGGAAATCTGGGTCCGAACGGAACGCTGACCATCAACTCGCCGGGACGCATGGAAATCGTCGGCGCGGTGCAGTTGACCGGGTTGGGCCAACAAGGTGGGCTGGCATTGCAGGCGGGCAACGGCATCGATCTGCTCACCGATACCGGATCGATCGATCTGCGCGGTAGCGGGGCGGCATTGGGCGGCGTGCTGACGATCGACAGTGTCGGCTTCTATCAGGCAACGCGCACTACGCTGGATGCGATAACCGGCATCAACATTCCGCTCGACACCCGCAGCAACCGGCTGGCGATCAACGACGGAGCCGTCAACGATCAGGGGTTCACCCGCGCCGGCACGATACGCTTCGCTACGCCGCTCAACCTGTTCATTCAAAACAGCGGCGCGAGCACGGCCTTTGCCGACCGTCGCGGTTTCACGGCCAACAGCGTGTCGATCCAGAATGCCACGGCCAATACGGAAATCGCCATCAACGGACGGCTGGTCGATGCATCCGGCGCGTTCGTCACGGGGCTGCAGGCAATCCCGCTTGTCTCGATCAATGGCGTCGGCGGGGGGCAAATCGGGTCTTTCGCGGCACGCTCGACTGCCAATGGTTGCCTGATCGGCAATGTCGCGAACTGTGGCGTGATCGCGCCGACCGTGCCGGAGGTCGAGACGCAGGACAATCGTGACAGCATCGACCGGATCGTCGATCCAGCCGTTGCCGGCGGACAGATTTTCCCGGTCATCGTCGTTGAGCTGCGCGATTTCGTGGTGGAAGGATATCCGCCACTGATCGACGAGCCAGTGACCGGCGCAGGCAATGAAGACCTGTGGGACAGCGATTGCAGCGTAAGCGGTGATAACGGATGCGGCGATTCAGTAGCGCCTTAACGGATCAAAGGGGACATTTATGACGAAGGCTTCAGACCTGTTCATTCAATGCCTGGAAGAAGAAGGCTGCGAATATATCTTCGGGGTTCCGGGCGAAGAGAATCTCGACATGCTCGACAGTTTGAGCCGGTCGAAGTCGATCAAGCTGATCCTGACGCGCCACGAACAAGGCGCTGGCTTCATGGCCGCGACCTATGGACGGCACACCGGCAAAACCGGCGTGTGCATGGCGACATTGGGCCCGGGCGCGACCAATTTCGTAACCGCTGCCGCTTATGCTCAGCTTGGCGGCATGCCGATCCTGATGGTGACGGGGCAAAAGCCGATCAAGAAGAGCAAGCAGGGCCGGTTCCAGATCCTTGACGTGGTGTCGATGATGGGGCCGATCACCAAATATACCCATCAGCTTGCGAGCGCCGACAATATCCCGAGCCGCGTGCGCGAAGCCTATCGCCTCGCCGAAGAGGAAAAGCCCGGTGCGACGCATCTGGAATTTCCAGAGGATGTGGCGGACGAGGATACCGACAGCACGCCGATAAAGCCCAGCCTTGCGCGTCGCCCCTCCGCTGACCCCAAGGCCGTGCGCGCGGCGGTGAAGATGCTGGAGAAGGCGAAAGCGCCAATCTTGGTGATCGGTGCGGGTGCGAACCGGAAGATGACGGGCCGGATGCTCCTGCAATTCGTGGAAAAGACCGGCATTCCGTTCCTCACCACGCAGCTTGGCAAGGGCGTGATCGACGAGACCCATCCCAAGTTCCTGGGGTGCGCGGCGCTGTCGGCAGGTGATTTCGTGCATCGCGCGATTGGTGCCGCCGACCTGATCGTCAATATCGGCCATGACGTGATCGAAAAGCCGCCTTTCTTCATGAAGAACGATGGCGGCACGCCGGTCATCCACATTTCCACCCGTTCGGCAGAAGTCGATCCGGTCTATTTCCCGCAAGTCGAAGTAATCGGCGATATCGCCAACGCAATCTGGCAGATGAAGGAAGACATCGTTCCGCAAGACTGGGCCAGCGATAAAATGCTGGATTATCGCAAGGCGGAAGTCGCCCACACGGCCAGCCTGGACGGCGACGACCGCTTCCCGATTTTCCCGCCTTATCTGGTACGCAAAGTGCGCGAGGCGATGCCGAATGACGGCATCATCTGCCTCGACAATGGCGTCTACAAAATCTGGTTCGCGCGTAATTATCCGGCGCGGCAGCAGAACACCGTGCTGCTGGACAATGCGCTGGCGACGATGGGCGCGGGGCTGCCTTCCGCAATGGCCAGCGCGATGGTCTATCCCGATCGCAAGGTGATGGCGATCTGCGGCGATGGCGGCTTCATGATGAACAGTCAGGAGATGGAAACGGCCGTCCGCCTGAAACTGAACATCACGGTGCTCATCCTGAACGATGGCAGCTATGGCATGATCCGTTGGAAGCAAGCCAATATGGGTTTTGCCGATTTCGGACTGACTTATGGCAACCCGGATTTCGTAAAATATGCAGAGGCCTATGGCGCGTTCGGACATCGCGTGGAAAGCTCGGCGCATCTGAGCGAATTACTCAAGCACACACTCGACACGCCCGGCGTGCATCTGATCGACTGTCCTGTGGATTACAGTGAGAACGACAAGATATTGAACAAGGACATCAAGGAACTGAGCGCAGCGCTCTGACTTCTGCTATTGCCTCCTGCCAGCGCGCAGGAGGCAAGGAGACACCATGACCAAGCTGAAATCCGTCTATCCGCTCTACCTCAACAACAAGGCGCAGCAGCCGAACACCGATCTGGAGGTGACCGACAAGTTCACCGGCGAAGTCGCGTTTCGCGTGGCGCAGGCCGACAAGGCAACAATCGAGGAAGGCATTGCCGGTGCCGTGCGCGCCGCCGAACCGATGGCGCGCATGGCCGCCTATGAACGGCAGGCGGTGCTGCAGCATTGCGTAGATCGTTTCAAGGAACGGTCCGAAGAACTGGCCTATGCCCTGTGCGTGGAAGCCGGCAAACCGATCAAGGACAGCGAAGGCGAAGTCGGTCGACTGATCGACACCTTCCGCATTGCTGCCGAAGAATCGGTGCGGATGACGGGTGAGGTCCAGCCGCTCGACATATCGCCGCGCGCGAAAGGCTATCAGGGTATATGGAAGCGGGTGCCGATCGGCCCCTGCTCGTTCATTTCGCCGTTCAATTTCCCGCTCAATTTGGCCGCGCACAAGATCGCACCAGCCATTGCCGTCGGCTGCCCCTTCGTCATGAAGCCCGCCAGTCGCACACCGCTGGGCGCGATCATCATGGGTGAGGTGCTGGCGGAAACGAACCTGCCCGAAGGCGCGTTCTCGATCCTGCCTGCGCATCGCGAAGGTGCGGACCTGTTTACCGAGGACGACCGGCTGAAACTGCTGTCCTTCACCGGATCGCCCGGCGTGGGCTGGGATCTGAAAGCCAAGGCAGGCAAGAAGAAAGTCGTGCTCGAACTGGGCGGCAATGCGGCGGTCATCATCGATCACGATGCGGAATTGGACGATGCACTGGAGCGCGTGATCTTCGGGGCGTTCTATCAGTCCGGGCAAAGCTGCATCGGGGTTCAGCGGATCATCATCCACGAATCGGTGTACGACCGATTCCGCGACATGCTGGTCGCCAAGACCAGGACGCTTGTTGCGGGCGACCCGAAGGACCGCAACACCTTTATCGGCCCCATGATTTCCGAAAGCGAAGCGCGACGGCTCGATGGCTGGATACAGCAAGCGGTCGAGGGGGGCGCGACATTGCTGTGTGGGGGCAAGCGCGAGGGCGCAATGCTGGAAGCGACGCTGCTCGAAAATGTCGACCGTTCGGCCGCAGCCTATCGCGAGGAAGCCTTCGGACCGCTGGCATTGCTGAGCAAATTCAGCGATTTCAATGCCGCTCTGGATGAGGTCAACGACAGCAAGTTCGGGCTGCAGGCAGGCATCTTCACCCGCGACCTGTTCAAGATGTTCGATGCATGGGATCACCTCGACGTCGGTGGCGTCGTAATCAATGACGTACCGAGCTATCGTGTGGATAATATGCCTTATGGCGGGGTGAAGGATTCGGGGCTGGGGCGCGAAGGCATCAAATTCGCGATGGAAGACATGACGGAGATAAGAAACCTCGTCATCCGTCGTAAATGAGCCGAATTCCCGATTGAAAGATGGCCCCGGTCAAGGCTAGGGTGATCTAACAAGATACAAGCGGTCGCTCGCGAATATTGGGGGCGCGTCACGGCTGAGGCCGGACGCGAATTGGGGGCGTGCAGATGACGTTTGGGGGCAGAAGCGTCCGCATTCAGGCCGTGGTGGCTAGCATGCTGCTGGGCATTTTTGCCATATTCGCGCTGGTGCTGGGTGGATTGCCCGGTGTCGGGACGCCGTCCGCTGACGCCACCTCCACCGTGGCACCCGCCCCGGCATCAATTTCGACGTCCTCCGCGCCCGGCGGATTTGTCGGCGTTGCATCCTGCGCAGGCACGACATGCCACGGTCGTATGGAAGCCGACGGCAAGGTCGTGCGGCAAGATGAACTGCAACGCTGGCAGGAGCCTTCGACGCAAGGTGGCGCGCATAGTCGTGCCTTTGCCGTGCTGTCCGGCACACGCAGCAAGCAAATTGCCGCCACGCTGGGGATTGGCGATCCGACCGCGGCAGGCGAGTGTCTCGGCTGCCATGCGACGCCTGCCTCCGGCGCGCGCGGTGCGCGGTTCCTGAAACAGGATGGCGTCGGATGCGAAGCGTGCCATGGTGCAGCATCGGGCTGGATCGCGTCGCATTATGCCGTGGGTGCCAGCCATGCAAGCAACGTCGCCAAGGGTCTGATCCCACTCGATCGTCCGGCGGCGCGCGCGTCGGTCTGCCTCGACTGCCATTTCGGCAGCGCGAAGCCCGGTCAGTTCGTGACGCATCGGATCATGGCGGCGGGCCATCCGCGCATCGCCTTCGAACTCGATCTTTTCTCTTCGCTGCAGGCGCATCATGACGAGGATGCGGACTATGTTCAGCGCAAGGGGCGCACCGACAGCGTGCGGATGTGGGCGGTGGGACAGGCGCTGGCACTGGAACGGTCGCTGGCCCTGTATGCCGGGGCGCGCGGGACCGAAGGTGTGTTCCCAGAATTCTATTTCCTCGATTGCCATAGCTGCCACCGCCGAATCTACGATCAGGACACGCGCGTAAAGACGTGGGAAGCCAATCCTGGTCGCCCGATCCCGGCGGGGATGCCGCCCTATAATGACGAAAATCTCATCATGCTGTCTGCAGCAGCGCAAGTTGCCGCGCCAGCGTTGGCCGCGCGGTTCGATGCCGACAGCCGCGCTTTCCACGCATCGATGGGTCGCGACCGGCCAAGCAGCGTAGCAGCAGCGCGCAAGCTGGCGGCGAGCGCAGCGGCGCTGGCGGCGGAATTTGCCAGCGACCGGCTGGGCGGCGATATGGGATTTGCCATCATCGACAGGATTTCCAGCACAGCGATGGCGCCGCGCTTTACCGACTATGAGGGATCGGTGCAGGCCGTAATGGGCGTGGATACCTTGCTCAACGCACTGGTAAAATCGGGCCGTGTAACCGTGGGTGCGGCGGCGGGCATTCGGGCGGATATCAACCGGGCTTATGGGGCCGTGAAAGAGCCCAACAGCTATCGCCCCGCTGATTTCCGCAGTGCATTGGGCAGTGCCTCCCGCGCGATAGGGGCACTGCGCTGATATGAAACGTGTGTCCGCATTGCTGGCCGGTGCCGCACTGATCCTGTCGTCCTGCGGCGGTGGAGGGAGCAGCAGTGCGCCGACCCCTGCACCTTCGCCGACTCCGACGCCTACTCCCGCAGGGCTTTATGCCGTGCCCGCGCAGGAAGCGCTGACCGTCGCCGATGTCGAGACCGTCATCGCTCGCGCCGCTGCCGAAGCAACCGCGCGCAATCTGCCCGCGGTGATTGCGGTGACCGACCGGGTCGGCAATGTGCTGGCGATTTTCAACATGAACGGGGCGCGCGCGACTGCGACCACCAGCGCTGCCCCCAACGGACAGAATATTGACGCGCAGAACCTGACCGTTCCTGCCGCCGCCGGGGCTATCGCGAAGGCAATCACTGGCGCGTATCTTTCCAGCGGCGGCAATGCCTTTTCCACCCGCACCGCCAGCCAGATCGTGCAGCCGCATTTCCCGCCTGCACCGACCACTGTAGGATTGGAAAGCGGGCCGCTCTACGGGGTGCAGTTCAGCCAGTTGCCTTGCTCCGATCTGGCCGCGCGCTTTGCCCCCTCGGGCGCGGGCGCACTGATCGGGCCAAAGCGTTCGCCGCTGGGACTTTCCGCTGATCCCGGTGGCTTTCCGCTCTACAAGAACGGCGTGATCGTTGGCGGGATCGGGGTGATGGCCGATGGCGTCTATGGTTTCGATCCCAACATTCTCGATGACGACAACGACCCGGAAGAGTTCATTGCGCTGGCCGGGACGGTCGGATTCGAAGCGCCCGAAGCGATCCGCGCCAATCGCATTTCCGTCGATGGCACATCGCTGCGCTATTCCGACGCCAGCTATGATCGGTTGATGGCCACCGGCACGCCAAGCTATGCCGCGACCAACCCGGCGCGTGGGACGCTGGTTGCGGTGCGCGGCTATTATGGCGATCCCGCACCTGCGATTTTGGCGGGCACGCCCTACGGTAGCGAAATATCGGGCATCCGCGCTTCACGCACGGCGGAGTTCTCCAATCGGGATGCGTTCATCCTGACCGACGGATCGGGCAACAACCGCTTCCCGATCCGCGCAGCGACTGACGCCGGCGATGTGGCGCAACCGCTGACCGCTGCTGAAGTCACGGCGATCCTGGAAGAAGCCTTCACGGTCATGAGCCGTGCGCGCGCGCAGATCCGGCAACCGCTCGACAGCCGCGCGCAGGTGAGCATTTCGGTGGTCGATACGCGCGGGCAGGCTTTGGGCGTCGTCCGTTCGCCCGACGCGCCGATTTTCGGGACCGACGTATCGCTGCAAAAGGCGCGGACGGCGGCGTTCTTCTCCGGCGCGCGGGCAGGCGAAGAGTTGCTTCTCAATCCCAGCGCCGATGTGCGGGATTTCGTGGCGAAGGCGCGAACCTTCTTCAACGATCAGACTGCGCTCACCGGCAAATATGCCTTTACCGATCGCGCCAATGGTTTGATTTCGCGCCCCTATTTTCCCGATGGCGAAGTCGGTCGCCCGAACGGCCCCTTCTCGCGTCCCATTGCGCAGTTCAATCCTTTCTCGACTGGGCTACAGTCAGCGCTGATCCTCGGCGATCTCGCCGCGCATCTGGGCTTCGTAACCGGCGCATCGGCCACCGACACGCCGCAGCGGTGCACGTCCCTCCCCGCGCCCGCCGCCAACCAGAACCGTTTGCAGAACGGCATTCAGATTTTCCCCGGTTCGGTGCCGGTCTATCGCGGCAATGTGCTGATCGGCGGCGTCGGCGTGTCGGGCGACGGCATCGATCAGGATGACATGATTAGCTTCCTCGGCCTCAACAATGGGGGCAAGCGGACCAGCGGCGTCGGCAATGCGCCGGTCGCGATCCGCGCGGATCAGATCGTCGTGCAACTGAGCGGTGCCAGCGTGCGGCTGCGTTTTGTCGGTTGCCCGTTCGCGCCGTTCCTCGATACCAATGCGCAAGACGCCTGTGGCGGGCTGTAGGCGATGACGCTGGCTTCCCTCCTGCCGCTTGTCGCGGCGCTGGCCGGATCGGGCGCGCAACCCCCGGCCGAGCCTGTGCCACCGCCGCCGCCCGACAACTGGCAGCAGATCATCGACGCGCCCGAACATCAGTCGCAGGCCGATGCGGACGAACAGATTATCGACGGTCGACGCCGTCCGGGGTTCGAGCAGGAACTGCCGGACAAGGTGACACAGGACAATGTCGGCGCGCTACGTGCGCCGCCGCCCGAAGCCTTTCCCACCGATCAGATCCCGATCCCCGACCGCTGGCGCCTGATCGAATCGCTGGGTGTGGTGAAGGAACGCTGGTTCGACCCGTATAACCAGAACACGTTGAAGGGTGACCGGCCCATAAACCGTGAAAAGGCGAAGTGGCTGCCGATCAAGGGCGACGACTGGTTCTTCATCGCCAGCGCCGTCAGCGACACGGTGCTGGAACCCCGCACCTTCCCCATTCCGGTGGGCGTGCAGACCACCGAACGCCCCGGCAGCCTCGACGTGTTCGGCAAGGATGCGAGCTTCGTCTTCTCACAGACCTTCATTGCCAGTGCCTCGCTGGTGAAGGGATCGACGGCCTTCAAGCCGCCCGAAATCGAATATCGCGTGGCACTGGCGTTCAACGTCAATCATGTGAACGTGCCCGAACGGCGCGTGTTGTTCGTCGAGCCATCGAAGCCCAGCCGCCGCACCGATCATTTCCTCGGCGTGCAGGAATTGTTCGTCGATTACCATCTGGCGAACACATCGGACCGATATGACTTCCGCTCACTGCGTGTCGGGATTCAGCCGATGCAGTCCGATTTCCGCGGCTTCCTGTTCAACGATCAGCAGCTTGGCATCCGACTGTTCGGCAATCGCGACAATAACCGTTTCCAATTCAACCTCGCGGCTTTCTGGCGACTGGAAAAGGACACGAACAGCGGCCTCAACAGCGTCGTGCAACGCCCGCGCGACGACTTTGTCTTTCTCGCCAACGTCTATCGGCAGGACTTCCTGCTCCCCGGCCTGACCAGCCAGATCACTGCCGTGTACAACATGAACCGCGAGAAGAATGACGTCGAGATCGACGACAATGGCTTTCCGGTGCGCCCTGCCCTGCTCGGCGATCTGCGCGGGCGCGAATATGATGTCGTCTATCTGGGCTATAATGCCGACGGACGGATCGGGCGGATCAACCTGACGGCATCGCTTTACGGCGCGCTGGGCGAAGACCGGAATAACTTTTTCACCAGCAAGAAAGCCGAAATTCGCGCTTTCTTCGCCGCTGCCGAAGCCAGCTACGATATCGACTGGGTACGTTTCCGACTGTCCGGGCTGTATGCAAGCGGCGATGGCGATCCCTACGACAATACCGAAAACGGCTTCGACGCGATTTTCGAGAACCCGGTGTTTGCCGGTGCCGACACCAGCTACTGGATCCGCCAGACGATCCCGTTCGCGGGCGGCGGGCGCGTCATCAGCATCAACGGCCGCAACGGAATCCTCAATTCGCTGCGCTCTTCGAAAGAACAGGGGCAGTCGAATTTCAACAATCCCGGCACGATCCTGGCCGGGGCGGGCGCAGATTTCGACATCACGCCGCAGGTTCGCCTGTCGGCCAACGCCAATCACCTGTGGTTTGAAAATACCGCCACGCTGCAGGCGCTGCGTGTCGAGGGGAGCATCCCCAAGTCGATCGGCTGGGACTTGTCCGGGGCAGCGATCTGGCGGCCCAAAGCGACCCAGAACATCGTGTTCCGCTTGTCGGGCGCGGCGCTCCTGCCTGGTGCGGGTTTCAGAGACCTTTTCGATAACCGCGACAGCCACCGCAATTATTATTCGGTGCTCGCCAACCTGATTGTCAGCTATTGATGCGCGGCTTGCTTCCCATTCTCTCACGGCTGAAAGGCTGGGCGCTTCTCCTCCTCGCCGCCTTGCTCATTCCCGTTGCCATCGTTCAGGCGAGCGACGACGAAAAGCCCGTGAAGCGCGTCTATGCCGTCGCCCCCGCCGCGCCGATGAGTCAGACCGCAGAGCAGGTCGCCGGTAAATCCGATGGTTGCTATAGCTGTCACACGAAGACCGACGAACCATCGATGCACACAACGCCTGCGGTCATGCTGGGCTGCACCGATTGTCATGGCGGCAATGCGAGCGTGCGGGGCAATCCCGAACTGGGCTTCGACGATCCCGCCTATGCCGCCGCGCGGGACAAGGCGCATGTGCTGCCGACCTATCCCGAAAGCTGGCATTATCCCTCTTCGGCCAATCCGAAACGCACCTATGCGCTGCTGAACAAGGAAGCGCCGGAATTCGTACGCTTCGTTAATCCGTCCGACTATCGCGTGGCGCGCGAAGCCTGCGGGTCGTGCCATCTGGCCACCATCGAAGCGGCAGAACGCTCAATCATGGCGTCGGGCGCGATGCTGTGGGGCGGTGCGGCGTATAATAACGGGATCGTCCCGTTCAAGAACTACATCTTCGGCGAAGCCTATACGCGCGAAGGCGAACCCGCCAAGATCGTCACACCCGGTAATCCGCCGGGCAAACTGACCGACGCGGAGAAGGCGCGCGGTGCGCTGGCCGAACTCTATCCGCTGCCGACATGGCACGTCATTCCGCCCGGCGACGTGTTCCGCGTGTTCGAGCGTGGCGGGCGCAATATCCAGACGCAGTTTGCCGAAATCGGCCTGCCCAACCCGACCGGATCGATCCAGCGGCTCGAAGAACCGGGCCGCCCGGACCTGAAGCAATCGAGCCGCGGTCCCGGCACCGGCCTGCGCGTTGCGATCCCCGCGCTCAACATTCACAAGACCCGCCTCAACGATCCGTTCATGTGGTTCATGGGGACCAACGACCAGCCGGGCGACTATCGCCATTCGGGCTGTTCGGGTTGCCATGTCGTCTATGCCAACGACCGCGAACCGCGCCACAGCCTGATCTACGCGCAATATGGCCGCGACGGGCAAAGTGCGACCGTCGATCCGACGATTGCCGCCAAAGTCGAACATGCCGAAGTGGGTCACGGCGGCCTGAAAGGTCCGCATGGCGAAACCGTCGCGTCCAATCATGACGACGCCACGCCTGAGCATCCCATCGCCGCCGCGAAGGAAAGCGGCCACCCGATCAAGCATGCTTTCACCCGCGCGATCCCTACGGCGCAGTGCATGAATTGCCACATGCATCAGCCCAACATCTTCCTGAACAGCTACCTTGGCTACACCATGTGGGACTATGAGTCCGACGCGCCGCTGATGTGGCCCAAGAAGCAGAAATATCCGACCGCCGCCGAAGTCCACGAGACACTGGAGCGCAACCCCGAAGGCGCGGCGCCCAAGGGCAACTGGTCCGATGTCGATTTCCTGCGCAATGTCTATGACCTCAATGAAAAGGCCAAGGACACGCAGTTTGCCGACTATCACGGCCATGGCTGGAATTTCCGCGGCATCTTCAAGCGCGATCGCGAAGGCAATCTGCTCGACAAGGACGGGAAGATCGTCGCGAATGACGATCCGGAAAAGTGGCGCAAAAAGGGTGAGGAGAAATTCGTCCAGCCCGGCACCAACCCCGGCAAGACCGTGCATATGATGGACATCCACGCCGAAAAGGGTCTGCAGTGCGCGGATTGCCATTTCGGGCAGGACAGCCATGGCAATGGCTACATCTATGGCGAAGTCGCCAACGCCATCGAAATCGGGTGTAAGGATTGCCACGGCACAGCGGACGCATGGCCGACACTGCTCACGTCCGGTCCCGCAGCCCCGCCCAACGGCACCAACCTCGCGTTGCTGCGCAATCCCGATGGCAAGCGTCGGTTCGAATGGTTCTACGATGCCAGCGGTCGGCGCAAGCTGATACAACGGTCCATCGTCGATCCGACACTCGAATGGGAAGTCAGTCTCGTCAAGGACAGCGTGGACGCCACCAGCCCGCATTTCAATGCGCGCGCAGCGCGGTCTAAGCTGATGAGCAAGACCAGCGCAGAAGACGGCAGTTACGGTTTCGGGCCGGGAGTCGCCAAGGCGGACCGGGCGCATGGCGACGATCAGATGGCCTGCTTCACCTGCCATTTGAGCTGGACGACGAGCTGCGGTGGCTGCCATTTGCCCATCGAGGCGAACTGGAAGACGAAGCTCCACCATTTCGAGGGCGAGGAAACGCGGAACTTCGCGACGTACAACCCGCAGGTCGCGCGTGACGAGATGTTCCAGCTTGGCCGCCACATGACGACCAAGGGGAACGAAATCACCCCGGTTCGCTCGACCAGTGCGCTGGTGCTGTCCTCAACCAACCTCAATCGAGAGCGCATCTATATTCAGCAGCCACCGATTTCAGGCATCGGCTTTTCCTCGCAAGCGTTCGCGCCGCACTTCCCGCATACCGTGCGAACGACCGAGACAAAGACCTGCTCCGACTGCCATCTGTCGGCGAAGGACGACAACAACGCGATCATGTCGCAACTGTTGTTGCTGGGCACGAATTTCGTGAACTTCGTGGGTTTGAATGCCTGGACCGGCCTTGAAGGTGGGTTTGAAGCCGTGCGCGTCACCGAATGGGACGAACCGCAGGCGGTGATCGGCAGCTATCTTCAGAAATATGCCTATCCCGATTACTGGCGCATGCATGTCGAGGACAATAAGCGCGAGTTGAAGGATTGGGTACGCGGCAAGGTGTTCGACGCCAAGGCCTCTGGCGAAACGCAGCCGATGGAGGAGTTCAAGAACATCGTCCAAGGCACCACCGACCGGGTCGGCTGTCTGCAATTGCGCGGCGAATATATGTTCGTGGCAGAAGGCAAGGGCGGCTTCCACGTCTATGACGTTGCCTCCATCGCCAACAAGGGCTTCTCCGAACGGATCGTGAGCGCGCCCTTCTCAAAACTGGGGCAGAACACGCGGGTCAAGACAACCAATGCGACCTGCATGGCGATTGCGACCAATCAGCCGGTCAACCCGCTGCGCAACACGCCGGAACTGCGGACCATCAATCAGGAGCAGCCGTTCCTGCCGATCTATTCCTACGCCGCCGTCACCGACAGCGTCGAAGGGCTGGTGATGGTCAACATCGAGACGATGGCCGATGGCGAATTCCGCAACAATTTCCTGAAACGCGCGGTGACATGGAACCCCGACAATGTGCTGAAGGGTGCGCGGCATATCCAGTTGGCCGGTCAAATCGCCTATATCACCGCCGATGTCGGGCTGGTGGTGGTCGATCTGTCCGATCCGCTGAAGCCGCGTCTCGCAGCGGTACGTCCGCTGAAGGATGCGCGGGCCAGTGCGATCCAGTTCCGGTATCTCTGGGTCACGGATGCCGAAGGGCTCAAGCTGTTCGACGTGACCAAGCTGACCGATCCCGTTGCCGTGCCATCGGGCACCGTGCCGCTGGCGGACGCGCGGCGCATCTACCTGGCGCGCACCTATGCCTATGTCGCGGGCAAGGCAGACGGTCTGGTAATCGTCAACATCACCAACCCGATGCAGCCTTTGCTCTATGCCAAGGAGACGTTTGGCGGGACGATGAACGATGTCGAGGACGTGATCGTCGCCACCACCAACGCATCCTTGTTCGCTTATGTCGCGGATGGTCGTAATGGCCTGAAGGTCATTCAGCTTACCAGCCCCGACAGCCAGCCCAATTTCTATGGCTTCTCGCCCGCACCGAAACCTGAATTGATCGCTTGGGCGAAGACCCCGTCCCCTGCGCTGGCGCTATCCAAGGGGCTGGATCGCGACCGGGCCGTCGATGAAACCGGTGGGCAGATCGCCGTGTTCGGACGTCTGGGCTCACGACCCTTTACCCGCAGCGAGATGGAGCGGCTGTTCCTCGACCGGCGCGGTATCCCGTACAAGGTCAGCGACGAACCCGACATGCGCGACTGGCGACCGCCGATGAAGGTGCCCAACCGCTGAACCGGGGATTTCGCGCACCCCATTAATCGGGGAATACGGAAAGATATCAAGACGTTCACTCCGTCGGCAAATGCACGGCTGGAGAGTTGACCGACCGACAAAAGCAGCTAAGCACTAGCGATGCTCACTTTTCGGTTCGACAAGTCCATTCGCGCGCTGGTCGCCGGTTTTCTGTTTCTCGCGCTTGCCATCGGCGGGAGCATCTGGCTGTCGGTAAGGCAGGACCAGTCGATCGCAGCGATTACACATACACAGGCCATGCAAAACCGCCTGTCAGGCATCTTGTCCCGCCTTCAGGATGCCGAGACGGGGCAACGTGGGTATCTGTTGACCGGGCTTAGGACTTTTCTGGAACCCTATGAGGCAGCTTTGCGCAGCCTGCCAGCCGATTTCGCCGCACTGGAAACAGCGCTGGCCGACAATCCCGCGCAGATCCAGCGTCTCAAGAAGCTGCAGGAAATTACTGCAGGACGGCAGGAATATCTTCGTCTTGCCATCGCCAAATTCGAGCTGGGTGCACCGATAGATACCGACGAGCTGTTGCGTGGCAAAATGTCCATGGATAATGCCCGTCGTGCAATTGCTGCCATGCAGCGTGAAGAGCAGAACCTGTTGTTCAAACGCGAAGCAACAGCCAGTATGCAACGCACAGCCATTGCCATTGCACTAGCGGTGAGTGGCGTGACCGTGATGCTGCTGGGCCTGTACACCATCCGCAGCGCACGCAGCCGCTTGATCGAAGCGGTGGCAGCACGCGATGCAGTGGCCGAAGCCAACGCACAACTGCATGAGGAGGCCCAAAGCCGGACTGCCGTGGAGACACAGCTTCGCCAGTTGCAAAAGATGGAGGCGGTCGGCCAACTGACCGGCGGTATCGCTCACGACTTCAACAATATGCTGGCCGTTGTGGTAGGTTCGCTGGACATCGCACGGCGGCGGCTGAACGAGGATGCCGACCCGAAGGCACTGCAAAATCTGGATAATGCGATGGAGGGCGCGCAGCGCGCGACTCAGCTCACGTCGCGCTTGCTTGCCTTTTCCCGTCAGCAGCCGCTTGAACCGCAATCCCTCGACGCCAACAAGCTCGTGGGTGGCATGTCCGAACTGCTGCGGCGGACCATCGGCGACAACCTGCGCGTCGAAACGGTGCTTGCCGGTGGGTTGTGGACGACGTTTGTCGATCCCAATCAGCTTGAGAACGCCATTCTCAACCTGTGCGTCAACGCGCGCGATGCGATGCCGGATGGGGGCAAGCTGACGATCGAAACAAACAACGCGCATCTCGATGACGATTATGCCGCGGCGCACAACGAGGTGACTGCTGGCCAATATATCGTAGTGTCGGTGACGGACACAGGCTTTGGCATGCCGCCGGAAGTTGTCGAGCGCGCGTTCGAGCCGTTCTTCACGACAAAGGGCGTTGGACGCGGAACGGGCCTTGGGCTCAGCCAGGTATTCGGCTTCATCAAGCAGTCGCAAGGCCATGTGAAGATTTACTCCGAGCCCGGCGACGGCACGTCGATCAAACTCTATCTGCCGCGCCACTATGGCGAGAGCGAAGGTGTTGGATCGGGTCGAAGCGTCCCGACAACCACAGACCTACCCCGCGCGCGCGATGGTGAGATCATTCTGGTGGTCGAGGACGAAGATCGTGTCCGGCACGTGTCCGTCGATAGCCTTCGCGAGCTTGGCTATACGGTTGTGCAAGCGTCGGATGCCAGTCAGGCGCTGGCCGTACTGGCTATTCAGCCGCGTATCGACTTGCTGTTCACCGATGTGGTGATGCCCGACATGAACGGGCGCAAGCTAGTGGACAAGGTGCTGATCGACCGCCCCACGCTCAAGATACTCTACACTACCGGCTACACGCGCAACGCCATCGTTCACAACGGAATGCTGGACGCCGGGGTCGCGCTGCTGTCCAAGCCGTTCACCATGAGCCAGTTGGCACATAAGATACGGCAGGTTCTGGATAGCGACCCGACCGACTGAACGGCTTGTCCTCCAGCGGCGGCAGGTCATCGAAAGAGCTGTATCGAAAGCCGTTCCGCGACGTTGTGTCGCCATGTCCGAAATCTCCCTAGCCGCGCGCCGTCATCGCCGCGACCGCCGCCACGTCAGCAGAGACTTGGCACGCGAAACGCGGCAAGAGCGGGAAGATGCGTGGGCTTCGCTCGTCGCTCTGCTCCACGATAGCCGAACCTGATACATCTTCTGCGGGCATGAAAAAGGGGCCGCTCGGTACTGCCGAACGACCCCTTTTTCAACGATTGCGGCGCAGGGCCGCAGCCGATCAGTCTTGCGTCAGAAAGTCAGGCAAACCGCCAGCGTCGCTGTCCTTCGACGCTTCGCTGCTTTCGCTGCGCGGACGGTCACCGCGACCGCCACGATCGCGACGATTGCGATCGCCACCGCCGCCATCGCGACGCGGACCACGGTCACCGCGATCCCCACGGTCGCCCCTGTCACCGCGCGGCTCGCGCGCTTCACGGGGCGGACGGGTGTCTTCCAGTTCGGCGCCGGTTTCCTGATCGACAACGCGCATCGACAGGCGAACCTTGCCACGCGGATCGATTTCGAGAACCTTGACCTTTACTTCCTGGCCTTCCTTCAGGACGTCAGCCACCTTCTCGACCCGCTCATTGCGGATTTCCGAAACGTGGACCAAGCCGTCCTTGCCGCCCATGAAGTTCACGAACGCGCCGAAATCGACCATGTTGACGACCTTGCCGTCATAGACCTTGCCGACTTCCGCTTCCTGCGTGATGCCCAGGATCCACTTACGTGCTGCTTCGATCTGGTTGATGTCGGAAGAGCTGATCTTGATCAGGCCTTCGTCGTCGATGTCGACCTTCGCGCCGGTTTCCGCGACGATTTCACGGATAACCTTGCCGCCGGTGCCGATGACTTCGCGGATCTTCGACTTGTCGATCTGCAGCGTTTCGATACGCGGAGCATGTGCGGACAGTTCGGTGCGGGTGCTGTCCAGCGCCTTGGCCATTTCGCCCAGGATGTGCGCACGGCCTTCCTTGGCCTGCTCCAGCGCCTTGCGCATGATCTCTTCAGTGATGCCGGCGATCTTGATGTCCATCTGCATCGTGGTGATGCCTTCGGATGTGCCTGCAACCTTGAAATCCATGTCGCCCAGATGATCTTCGTCACCCAGAATGTCAGAAAGAACGGCGAAGTCCTTGCCTTCCAGGATCAGACCCATCGCGATGCCCGATACCGGCCGCTTGAGCGGAACGCCCGCGTCCATCATCGAAAGCGAACCGCCGCATACCGTTGCCATCGACGAAGAGCCGTTGGATTCGGTAATGTCGGACAGAACGCGGATCGTGTAAGGGAACTCGTCCTTGCTGGGCAGTACGGGGTGCAGCGCACGCCATGCCAGCTTGCCATGGCCCACTTCACGACGACCCGGCGCACCGAAGCGACCGACTTCACCGACCGAATAGGGCGGGAAGTTATAGTGCAGCATGAAGTTTTCGTACGAAAGCCCGGTCAGGCCGTCGATCATCTGCTCGCTGTCCTTGGTGCCCAGCGTGGTGGTGCAGATCGACTGCGTTTCGCCGCGCGTGAACAGCGCCGAACCATGGGTGCGAGGCAGGAAGCCAACGATGGCTTCGATCGGACGGATCTGCGTGGTCGAACGACCGTCGATGCGGGTGCCATCCTTCAGGATTGCGCCGCGAACGATTTCCGCTTCCAGCTTCTTCATCAGCTTGGAGGCTGCCATCTGATCCTGCGGGGTCGCATCGGCAAAGGCTGCCTTGGCGGCTGCGCGGGCTTCGTTGAGCGCGCCTGAACGTGCCGACTTGTCGGTCAGCTTGTAAGCGGCGGCAATGTCCTTGCCGATCAGCTTCTTCAGCTTGTCCTTGGCAGCCGACAGGTCAGCCTGGGCGGCCATTTCCCACGGATCCTTGGCAGCCTTCTCAGCCAGCTTGATGATCGCGCCGACAATCTTCTTGCAGGCGTCATGAGCAAAGCCAACGGCGCCAAGCATGACCTCTTCGGACAGCTCCTTGGCTTCCGATTCGACCATCATCACTGCGTCATGCGTGGCGGCGACGACCAGATCGAGTTCACCGGCCTTCACATCGTCCATCGACGGGTTGAGGCTGTATTCGCCATCCTTGTAACCGACGCGCGCCGCGCCGATCGGACCCATGAAAGGTACGCCCGAAATGGTGAGCGCAGCCGACGCTGCGATCATCGCAACGATATCGGGCTCGCTTTCGCCATCGAACGAGAGCACCTGGCAAATTACGTTGATTTCGTTGTAGAAACCTTCGGGGAACAGCGGACGGACCGGACGGTCGATCAGGCGGCTGGTCAGCGTTTCCTTTTCGGTTGCGCCGCGCTCACGCTTGAAGAAGCCACCGGGGATGCGGCCTGCTGCGGAGAATTTTTCCTGATAGTGAACGGTGAGCGGGAAGAAGTCCTGCCCTTCCTTCACGGATTTGGCGGCGGTCACGGCGCACAGCACCACGGTTTCGCCATAGGTGGCCAGAACAGCGCCGTCAGCCTGACGCGCAATACGACCCGTTTCGAGCGTGAGGGTCTTGCCGCCCAGCTCGATTTCTACTTTTTTAACGTCGAACATGTTTCATTTCCTTCGCCCGCGATGCCCTATTGCATGGCGGGGCCTTTGGTGGGTCCAGTGACCCATGGGTGGAGAGCGTTGGGCTCTCCCTTGCCGTTCATATATCGAACGGGGCGGGGGACGTCCCCCGGATCATGCCGTCGCGCCGAATTGCCCGGCGACATGTGTCAGAATCGGAAACGGCCCCGATTGGGGCCGTCCCTTCGTTTCGGCTTACTTACGCAGGCCGAGCTTTCCGATCAGGTCGGTATACCGCGCCTGATCCTTCTTCTTGAGATAATCCAGCAGGCTGCGACGCTTATTAACCAGCATCAGCAGGCCACGACGGCTGTGATTGTCCTTGTGGTGCGACTTGAAATGCTCGGTCAGGTTCGTGATCCGCTCGGTCAGGATCGAAACCTGGACTTCGGGAGAACCCGTATCGCCTTCAGCGCGGGCATATTCCTTGATGAGCACTTCCTTGCGCTCTGCCGTGATCGTCATGTATTTTCTTCCTTCGACATCAGGTTAAAACCGCGAACCACCTTGACCTCCAGCCCTGTTTCCAAGGCCAGCGCCTCAACCAATGCGACCGGGGTTTCGCCCAGTATCGCCAGATGGAGGCCGGTGGTTGCAGCTACCCCGGTCAGCGTTCGGCCCACTTGAAGGGCAGCGGCCTGATCGGGACTGACAGCCAGAGCCGGGATGTCGTCCAGCCCCGCTGTCAACGGCAGCATAAGCTGCGCGATGGTGCGCGCATTAGCAGCATCGGACAATTTGTCCAGCGAAATCGCGGTGTCACGGGTGAACGGCCCTGCCTTCGTTCGCCGCAGCATGGTAACATGGCCGACCGTGCCCAGCGCCAGCGCAATGTCCCGCGCGAGGGAGCGGATGTAGGTGCCTTTGGAGACATGCGCGGTGAGAGTGATGTCATGCACCGCGCTTTCCTCGGTGTGTTCGCGCGGAGGCGCGGAGACGCGGAGAGAATGTACGGTGACGTGACGGGTCGCCAGAATGACTTCGGCCCCCGCCCTGGCGAGATCATAAGCGCGTTCGCCATCGACTTTCAGCGCGGAGTAGGCGGGCGGCACTTGATCTATCGGGCCGGTGAACTGGGGTAGCACGGCTTCGATCTGCGCCAACGTCGGATGCACGTCGCTTTGCGCAACCGATACGCCTTCCATATCGAGCGTGTCAGTCTGCACACCGAAACCGATGGTGAAGTCGTAGATCTTGTCACTGTCGAGCATCCGCCCGGCCAGCTTGGTGGCTTCGCCAATGGCTATAGGCAGCACGCCTTCGGCCAGAGGATCCAGCGTCCCGCCGTGTCCGACCTTCGTCTTGGGTTCTCCGGCTGTTCGCAGTGCGCGTTTGACGGCGGACACTGCCTGGGTCGATCCCATGCCGCGCGGCTTGTCGAGAATGATCCACCCGTGCAGCATCAGCGCGGCCATTCGTCATGAAGTATGGAAAACACCACCGTATCGCGGACGAAGCCCGTCCACGTCACCCGCTGCCGCCGCAACACCCCTTCGCGCACGGCGCCCAGCTTTTCCACGGCACGAAGCGAGCGCGTGTTTCGTGCGTCGACGCGAAACTCTATCCGCTGAAAGCCGCTGTCGAAGGCACGGGCGATCAACAGGGGTTTCAGTCGCCCGTTCAATCCGGAGCCCCGGACGGCGGGCGTCATATACGTGCCGCCGATCTCCACGACGCCGCTTACCCGATCGATATTGAGGAAGCCCGATATCCCGACAAGTGCGCCATCGACATGGATCGCGAAGGGCCGCCGGTCGGGATTGCCGACGATCCCGTCGAATGTGGTATCGAACTGTTCGCCGGAAAGCCGCACGGGATAGATATCCCACACCGGATCGTCTGGCGGACAGATCGCCCGGAGCGCTTCGCGATGCTCTGCACCAAGCTGCACCAGATGCAGGTTTTCGTAGTCGATAGGTGCGATCAGGCGGTCGAGGCTGGCGGAACATGTCATAGCAACGGCCTTAGCGGCGCGATGCGTCGCTGTCAGCCTTCGCGGAGCCGCGCCATGAAATGCCGTCGACATAGCGCGATGTAGCTGTCGTTCCCGCCGATCTGCGTTTGCGCGCCGTCACGCACCGCGCGGCCAGCGCTATCGACGCGCAGATTCATCGTGGCCTTGCGTCCGCAATCGCAAACCGCCTTGATCTCTGATAGCGAGTCCGCGAGCCCGAGCAGGTGCGCGCTGCCTTCGAACAAGGCACCGCGAAAATCGGTGCGCAGGCCATAGCAAAGTACGGGAATGTCGCTTTCATCGCATATCCGGGCAAGTTGCAGCACCTGGTCGGCGGTCAGGAATTGCGCTTCGTCGATCAGCACGCAAGCTATCGGCGCATTTCCATGTTGCTCAAGAATCGCCGTGCGCAGATCGGTATCCGGATCGAAAACATGCGCCTGCGCCTCCAGCCCGATGCGCGAAGTGATATGTCCGGCGTCATAGCGATCGTCTATCGCGGCGGTCCACAGCATCGTTGCCATGCCCCGCTCCCGATAATTAAAGCTCGATTGGAGCAGGGTCGTCGATTTCCCTGCGTTCATCGAGGAATAATAGAAATAGAGTTTGGCCATCGACGGAGAGTGTCAGTCTTCGTCGTCGCTCGCCAGATCCTGCGCGACTTTCGGCGCACGGAGCAGTTTGTCGATGTGGCTGCCTTCGTCGAAGCTGTCGTCGGCGAGGAATTTGAGCTTCGCGGCGTATTTGAGGCCCATGCGGCTGGCGACTTCGCGTTGCAGATAGGCAGTGTTGGTGCGCAGCGCCTTCAGCACAGCCTCCTCATCCTTGCCCAGCAAGGGTTTGATGAACGCCGTGGCATGGCGCAGGTCAGGCGACATGCGCACTTCAGTGACACTGACGACATGCTTCGCCAGCACCGCATCATGCACGTCGCCGCGCATCAGCACTTCGGAGAGAATGTGGCGCACCTGCTCCCCCACGCGCAATACGCGGACGGACGGGCCTTCGGATGGAGTCACAGCCATAAGCAATCCTCGTCACCCCAGCGACGGCTGGGGTCTGCGGCGACAGGCACGATCAAGCGGCACGAGACCCCAGCTTTCGCTGGGGTAACGCACAACTTGTTTACTACAGCGTCCGTGCGCGTTCCTCGACTTCGAAGGTTTCGAGGTAATCGCCTGCCTTGATGTCGGTGAAGTTCTGCGTGAACGTGACACCGCATTCCAGACCGGCACGCACTTCCGAAACATCATCCTTGAAGCGACGCAGCGATGCGATTTCGCCCTGATAGGTGATGACATCGTCGCGCGTGATACGCGCCTTGAGCGCCTTGCGGATGACACCGTCGACCACGAGCAGACCGGCTGCCTTGCCGTGCTTGCCTGCGGAGAAGACGTCGCGGATTTCCGCACGACCGACGACCGTTTCGATGCGTTCCGGCGCAAGCTGCCCGGCCATTTCGTTCTTCACTTCCTCGATGAGGTCGTAAATCACGTCATAGTAGCGCAGCGACACCTTATCCCGCACGGCCAGCGCGCGCGCCTTCGCATTGGGACGCACGTTGAAGCCGATAAGTGGCGCACCCGATGCGGCGGCAAGCGTAACATCGCTTTCGGTGATCGCACCCACACCGCTTTGCAGCACGCGGACCTTGATCTCCTCGGTCGAGGCACGGTTGAGCGCGCTGACGATCGCTTCGACCGAGCCCTGCACGTCGCCCTTCACCACCACCGGATATTCGATGACGGTTGTGTTGAGCGCAGAGAACATATGTTCAAAGCTGGTCGGTGCCGACGTCGTCCGCTTGCGCGTCTTCTGTTCGGCGCGATAGGCCGCGACTTCGCGAGCACGGGCTTCGTTTTCGACGACCGAAAGCTGATCGCCGGCCATTGGTACGCCGGAAAGGCCCAGCACTTCGACAGGTGTCGAAGGACCGGCTTCCTTCACATTCTGGCCCTTGTCGTTGACCATGGCGCGCACCTTGCCGCTCTCTGCACCGACGACGAAAGTGTCGCCGACCTTGAGCGTACCCTTGCGCACCAGCACCGTCGCGACCGGACCGCGACCCTTGTCGAGCTTGGCTTCGATCACATTGCCTTCTGCGGCACGATCCGGGTTTGCGCCCAGTTCGAGGATTTCGGCCTGCAACAGGATCTTTTCGACCAGTTCGTCGAGGCCAGTCTTTTTCAGCGCAGATACGAGTACGTCCTGCACATCGCCGCCCATATCTTCGACGACAATGTCCTCGCTCAGCAGGCGCTCACGCACCTTCTGCGGATTGGCTTCGGGCTTGTCGACCTTGTTGATCGCAACGATCATCGGCACGCCCGCGGCCTTGGTATGATTGATCGCTTCGACTGTCTGCGGCATCAGGCCGTCGTCGGCGGCCACCACCAGAATGACGATGTCCGTGACGTTGGCACCGCGAGCACGCATTTCGCTGAACGCTTCATGGCCCGGCGTATCGAGGAAGGTGATGATATCGCCGCCCTTGGTCTTCACCTGATAGGCGCCGATATGCTGCGTGATCCCGCCGCTTTCGCCAGCGACCACATCGGTCCCGCGCAACGCGTCGAGCAGCGAGGTCTTGCCGTGATCGACATGGCCCATGATGGTGACGACCGGCGCACGGATTTTCAGCGTTTCGGGCGCATCCTGATCGCCTTCGATACCGATTTCGACGTCTGATTCCGACACGCGCTGAATGCGATGGCCGAATTCTTCCACCAGCAGTTCGGCGGTATCCTGATCGATCACTTCATTGATCGTGACGGGCGTGCCCATCTTGAACAATGCCTTCACCAGATCCGCACCCTTTTCGGCCATGCGGTTGGCGAGTTCCTGAATCGTGATGCTTTCCGGCACGACTACGTCGCGCGTCTGCTTCTCGCGCGGCTGCTGACGGCCACCGCCATGCGTACGGCGCTCCTTTTCACGCGCACGCTTCAGCGCGGCAAGGCTGCGTGCACGGGCGCTGTCGTCGTCGGCAAGTGCCTTGGTGACGGTCAGCTTGCCCGATTGGCGACGATCGTCGACGCCACGCTTCGCCTTGTCGGGCTTGACGGGTTCGGGGCGCTTGATCGGCGAAACCGGCGTGAAACGACGCGGCGGCGGCACGACAGCGGCGGTTTCTGCAGGCGCCGCAGCTTCAGCAGCAGGCTTTGCAGGGGCCGCTTCGCTTGGCGCAGCAGGTGCAGGAGCCGCAGCTTCAGGAGCCGCAGGCACTTCAGCAGGCGGAGAAACAGCGGGTGCTTCTTCCTTGACTTCAGGCGGATTGGCGAGCTGTTCGGCCCGACGTTTTTCTTCTTCGATCGCAGCCTGACGCGCAGCCTCTTCACGACGACGCGCATCTTCCTGCGCCTGCATGCGGGCTTCTTCGGCTTCACGCAGCAGCTTGGCCTGCAATTCCTGACGCGACATCAGGCTATTGCCGGGGTTCTGACGCGGCGGCGGGGGCGGCGCAACCGGAGCGGGCGCAGGCCGGGGTGCCTGCGCAACCGGTGCAGGTGCGACTTCGGGTTCCGGCGCGGCTACAGGCGCTTCACCGGGTTTGCCAATAAGGCGGCGCCGCTTCACTTCGACCACGACCGTATTCTTGCGGCCGTGGCTGAAGCTCTGCTGCACCTGGCCGGACTCGACCGTGCGCTTGATACCAAGCGGCTTGCGGCCCAAAGTCGGCTTGTCTTCCTTGCTGTCACTCATTGACTAAACTTAACCCTTCACTTGCGTCATCTGGGCGCGCGAACCATCCGGTTCGCAGGCCAATTCCTCATTCTGATCGGCCGGAACGCCCAAAGCGGCGGCGACTCCATCCTCTTGGGACGGTGCCACGCGCGAAGGCGCCGCATTAGCGCATCCGAGATAGCTTTGCCAGCGGCCAAGGGCGGTGCCCAAACGGGCAGCGGCTTTCTTGTCGGTTACGGCGATATGGACGACGTTCTCACGCCCCATTGCCTTAGATAAGGCGTCGCGGCCCACAGGCAAGACAAGGCCAGCCATTTCAGTACCTTCCGCATCCTGTCCCACGCGCAGCGCCTGATCCAGTTTGCGGCTTCCATCGGGGCGCGCATCGGCAGCGTGGAACAGTTGCACGACATTGCCACGCCGGCACGCATCTTCGATCTTTGCCGATCCGGTGAGCAGCATGGACGCTTTCGCCTCGAGCCCCAACCGGTCGAGCAACGCATCGCGCAGTGCAGCGTCGATCCGTTCGGCCAAGTCTTCGGGAATGGCGATATCGCTGGTCTTGAATGCGCGGATCAGCGCACCTTTCAACTTGCTGTTCGCCAGCGCCTTTTCCAGCACCGGACGGGGCACACCGATCCATGCGCCGCGACCGGGCGCCTTGGCGCGCGGATCGACGGCGACCTGACCGTCCGGCCCAAGCGCAAGGCGCACGAAACCATCGGGATCGGCACGTTCGCCCGACAGGATGCAACGGCGTTCGGTCATAAAACCCCTCCCATATGGGAGGGGAAGCTATGCTCTAGCGTGTCATTGGGGAGTTTCCGCAACAGCGTCCTCCCCAGAATCGGTGGCTTCGTCTTCGAACCAGTGGGCGCGGGCGGCCATGATGATTTCATTGCCCTGCTCTTCGTTCAGACCAAATTCGGCCAGAACGCCACCCTTGTCCTCGACGCTTTCCTTGCCGCGACGGCGCGTGTCGACGCGCTTCTTGGCAATGAGTTCGTCGGTGGCGAGGTCGGCCAGATCGTCGAGCGTCTTGATCCCTGCCTTACCCAGCGTGACGAGCATCGCTTCGGTCAGATGCGGGATTTCGGCCAGCGCGTCCTCGACGCCCATGCCACGACGTTCTTCGCGTGCCCCCGCTTCGCGACGCTCCAGCGCTTCAGCGGCACGGCTTTGCAGTTCTGCCGCCAGATCGTCGTCGAAGCCTTCGATGCTCGCCAGTTCGTCGATGGAAATATACGCAACTTCTTCCAGTTCGCCGAAGCCTTCGGCCACCAGAAGCTGCGAGAGTGTTTCATCGACGTCCAGTTCGCTCTGGAACAGTTCGGAGCGCTGAACGAATTCCTTCTGGCGCTTCTCGCTGGCGTCCGCTTCGGTCATGATGTCGATGGCCGAACCGGTAAGCTGGCTGGCGAGACGGACATTCTGGCCGCGACGACCGATGGCCAGCGACAACTGATCGTCGGGAACGACGACTTCGATGCGGCTTTCATCTTCGTCGATGACCACGCGGCTGACGGTAGCCGGCTGCAATGCGTTGACGACGAAGGTGGCCGTGTCTTCCGACCAGGGAATGATGTCGATCTTTTCGCCCTGCATTTCCTGCACGACGGCCTGCACGCGGCTGCCCTTCATGCCGACGCACGCGCCGACCGGATCGATGCCCGAATCGCGGCTGATGACGCCGATCTTTGCACGGCTGCCCGGATCGCGCGCTGCCGCCTTGATCTCGATAATGCCGTCGTAGATTTCGGGAACTTCCTGTGCGAACAGCTTCTTCATGAAGTCGGGGTGCGCGCGGCTCAGGAAAATCTGCGGTCCGCGATTTTCACGGCGGACGTTGAGGATGATCGAACGGATGCGGTCGCCGGTGCGAACCACTTCACGCGGAATCTGTTGATCGCGACGGATGACGCCTTCGGCGCGACCCAGGTTCACGACGACATGGCCGAACTCGACCGACTTCACGACGCCAGTGATGATTTCGCCGACGCGATCCTTGAACTCTTCATGCTGGCGCTCGCGCTCTGCGTCGCGGACCTTCTGGAAGATGACCTGCTTGGCGGACTGCGCATCGATGCGGCCAAGATCGATCGGAGGCAGCGGATCGACGATGAAGTCGCCCACAGCGGCATCGGCCTTCAGCTTTTGCCCAGCCTTCAGATCGACTTGCTTGAAATAATCCTCGACCACTTCGACCACTTCGACCACGCGCCACAAACGCAGATCGCCGGTATCGGGGTCCAGCTTCGCACGGATATCGTTTTCGGCGCCATAGCGTGCGCGGGCGGCACGCTGAATTGCGTCCTCCATCGCTTCGATCACGATCGCCTTGTCGATCATCTTTTCCGATGCCACAGAATTGGCAATGGCGATCAACTCGGCCCTGTTGGCGGAAATGGCGTTGGCCATGTCGGGACTTATCCTTCCGTTTCGATTTCGTCCGCTCCGTCCGAGGACAGCGGCATTGTAGCAGAAATGAGTGCGTCGGTCAGCACCAGCTTTGCGCTGGTGATATTGGCAAAGGAAACCTCGACCCGACCGACCTTTGCGTCGATCAGATGGATCGTTTCACCCTCATGCCCTTTAAGAATACCCTTCAGCGTCTTGCGACCCTCAACGGGTTCCTCGACAGTGATGCGGGTTTCGTGTCCCTTCCAGTCGTCGAAGTCGTGCAGGCGCGTGAGCGGACGGTCGATACCTGGCGAGCTGACTTCCAGACGATAGGCGTCCTCGATAGGATCGGTCTCGTCGAGCAAGTCGGACAGGCGGCGGGAAATGGCGGCGCAATCCTCGATCACCAACTGGCGCGTTTCGCGCCGCTCGGCCATGATCTGCAAGGTGCGCTCATCGCCTGCGCCGAACAGCTTTACGCGCACGAGGTCGAAGCCCAGGGCTTTTACCTCCGGCTCGATCAACTGGGTAAGGGCAGCGATATCCGCCATTAAAACTCCACATGAAACACATAAGCGCTTGTCGCCGCCGACCCCGTGGGAGCCGACCCTTGCATGTCTGACGATGTAAGGAAGCAACGGCGATATAGGCAGAACACCAGCGCAAGGCAACCTTATTTGCATGCAGGCATTTGCGTAGTATCCAATGTGTCCGAACACGCCCCCAGGAGAGGATCTTTTCATGCGCCATTCGCCGCTCGCCATCGCCCTGCCTCTTGCGCTGCTGGCCTGCACCGGCGGAGAGCCTGCCAATGGTCAGGCAGCCGTCAGCACCGAAAAGCCCTTCGACGTTGCCACTATTGCCGATTTCGATGCGCCCTGGGCGATGACGTTCCTGCCCGATGGCAGGATGCTGATTACCGAAAAAACCGGCAGCCTGCTGCTCTTCGATCCCAAGAATGGGACGAAGATTCCGGTGTCGGGGATTCCCTCCGTCGACAGCGCCGATCAGGGCGGATTGATGGACGTCGTACTGCACCCGCAATTTGCAACGAATAAGCAGGTCTATGTCAGCTTTTCGGAAAAAGGCGCTGGCGGCAAAGGCGTTGCGCTGATCACCGGGACTTTCGCGCAAGCCAGCGATGGCGCGGCCACGCTATTCAATGTGAAGACCATTTTCCGCGCGACTCCCTATGTCGATGGCGGCGGACATTATTCTGGCCGCATCGCATTTTCGCCGGATGGCAAATATCTGTTCTTCACCAATGGCGAGCGGCAGAAATTCGATCCGGCACAGGATCCCAAGGCGACATTGGGCAAGGTGCTACGCCTCAATCTCGACGGCACACCGGCCGCAGACAATCCGCTCGCAGCTAAGGGCTTCAATCCTGCCATATGGTCCTATGGCCACCGTAACCTGCTGGGCATCGCCTTCGACGACAAGGGGCAGCTTTGGGAACAGGAAATGGGTCCGATGGGCGGCGACGAGATCAACCTGATCAAACCGGGCCTCAATTATGGCTGGCCCAAGGCGTCGAACGGCACCCATTATGATGGCCGCGACATTCCCGACCACAAGGCAGGCGACGGCTTCGAAGCGCCCGCCGCAAGCTGGAACCCGTCCATTTCTCCCGCCGGGCTCATCTTTTACAATGGCAATCTCTTCCCCGCGTGGAAAGGCTCGCTGTTCGTCGGCGGCCTGTCCAGCCAGGCGCTGATACGTCTCAAGGTGGATGGCTCGAAAGCGACCAAAGCCGATCAGTGGGATATGGGCGCGCGCATTCGCGAGGTCGAACAGGGGCCGGACGGTGCGTTGTGGGTGCTGGAAGACGGCGCTGATGGGTCGCAGGGACGTTTGCTGAAACTGACGCCCAAGAAATAAGGAAGCCGTCAGCGGCAGGCGCGCCAGCCCATTGCTCCCCGCTCCGCTTGATCGAGGTGGAGATGGTCGGCATGGGCAGCGTTATAGTCGGGTGACAGCACCGTCGAAAACAGGTCGCATGCCCCGTCGCGGACATCGCGAAGGAATTGCGCGTCTTTGCCTTCGCCCGACCAATCCTTGAGTATCCGGATCTGCCGACCGTCGCTCAGGACGAAACCGGCGATATCGATGGCATCGGCTGTCGCATGCTCGCTGAAATCGCCGCTGGATCGCCCATACATGCGCCGGCAACTGAAACTGCCGAGGTGATTGATACGCACGACCTTCAAGCCGAATGCTTTCTGGGCGGCGGGTTGTACCACATGCCATTCCCACAGTTTGAGCGCGGCGACGACGGGACAGGATGGCGCAACGGACGCGGGTGCAAGGCTGGCGGCACCTTTGCGCGCTTGCAAGCGCACGCCGTCGCTATGCACGCACTGCCCGCTGCCCTTCGCGCCCACTGCAACAACGCCGATCCCCGCGCGATCCAGCAGATCCCGGCATTGCTGCGGGTCCTGCGTCAAACCGGCGAGCTTTCTCCCGGTGAACGCGCCAATCGGCTGGGCCAGGTCGAGCGGCGTCCACGGCATGTCCTGTGGGCGCCCCTTCAACACCGCAAAAGCAACAAGCGCCAGCCCGGCGGCAATCAGCAGCCAGATCAGCCTGCGCGTCCAGCGATAGACCGTTCGCGCCGTCATCCCCGCGAAGCGGTGTCGACCCGCTCTTCGCATACCGGATAGCCCAGATGATTCGGGATGCAGAGGAACCGACCCTCCGGTCGATCCTCGATCCACGGCACGACCTTTTCTACCGAAGTGGCCTGTGCATGGCTTTCGAGATCGGTAATCGAATCGAATTGGGCAAGGCGTTCGAGATTACGGCGTGTCGGAAAGATGATACGGCCACCCCCCGCTTCGCACCGGGCCAATGTGTCTCTCGCGGATGCCCAGAACAGATCGACATGTTCGGTATTGTCCACGGTGGGTTCCGGGCCATCCCAATCATATCTGGCGAGAAAAAATCGCGTGTCGAATACGTGCCGAAGCTTTTCAGCCGGATTGGGATGCCAGCGGGAAAAGGGCGTCAACATGCCGATTTTCAACAACAGGTCATTGGACTGGATCAGTTCGGAGAACAGCATGCCAGATGCCAACGCGGTGCGCATTTCCGCCAGAAGGCCGGGATCGCGGACATTCAGGCCCGGCGCAATGCCGCTTTCCTCCAAAGTCTCGCGGATCGCCCCGATCCGTGCCGCTGCCTCGTCAACCGGCAATCCATCGGCGAATGTCTCGGCCAGTCGGTAGTCGTCTTCATCCAGAGCGCCGCCCGGAAAGACAAGCGCGCCGGCAGCGAAAGCCATCGTCGCTGCGCGCTGTACCATCAGTATCTCGGGCGCCATGGCCGGACCGTCGCGAAGCACGATCAATGTGGCGGCGGGCCTTGAAGTCGCAGATGCGGCGGGCTCAATCATGCAGCGGACTTAAAGGAGACCCGGCGGAATTGCCATGCCGGTGTTGGGCTGCGCAAGGTGTTCAGGCTTACCGCTCCCGCGTGGCGCTGAATTTCACGTCGGGATGGCGCTCCTGCTGGTAACCGACGTCCCACGCGCTTTTGGCCATGAAAACATTGTTGCCGTCACGGTCGGTGGCGAGGTTGGAGCGGTTGAATTCGACGAAGCCTTTCACCGCAGCGTCGCTGCCGGAAATCCAGCGCGCGGTATCGAACGGCGAAGGTTCGAGGACGGCCTCGACCTTATACTCTGCTTCCAGCCGCGAAATGAGCACTTCAAGCTGAAGCTGGCCAACGACGCCGACGATCCACTGGCTGCCAAATTCAGGATAGAACACCTGAATCACGCCTTCCTCGGACAAGTCATCCAGCGCCTTGCGCAACTGCTTGGTCTTGGTCGGGTCTTTAAGCTGCACACGGCGCAGGATTTCCGGCGCGAAGTTGGGCAGGCCGGTGAAGCGTACATCGGCCTTCTCGCTCAGCGTATCGCCGACGCGCAACGTACCGTGATTGGGGATGCCGATGATATCGCCGGGATAAGCTTCATCAGCCAGCTCGCGGTCCTGCGCGAAAAACAAGATCGGCGAATGGACCGCAATCGGTTTGCCGCTGCCCGAAGGCGTCAGCTTCATACCACGCCGGAATTTGCCGGAGCAGAGCCGCATGAACGCGATGCGGTCGCGATGCTGCGGGTCCATATTCGCCTGCACCTTGAAGATGAAACCCGTCACGTCCGGTCGCTCGGGCTCCACGGCTTCGGGCTCGGCAGGTTGCGGACGCGGCGGTGGGGCATAGGCGCTAAGCGCATCGATCAATTCGGTTACGCCGAATTTCTTGAGCGCCGACCCGAAATAAACCGGGGTGAGATCGCCATGCCGGTACGCCGCCAGATCGAACGCGCTGTAGCCGCCCTGCGCCAGTTCCGCTTCTTCGCGCAGCCGTGCCAAAGCGCGGGGCGAAAGGAAATCGGCGAGCCGGGGATCGTCCAGCCCGGTGAACTGATGCCGCTCGCCTTCGAACTCCTTGCTGGGGCCGGTCGGCTGCATAAGCCGATGCGTGGCGAAGTCGTAAACGCCTTCGAACTCGCCACCCATGCCCGCAGGCCAGCTCATCGGCACAACGTCGAGCGCCAATGCGTCGGCCACTTCGTCGATGATATCGAACGTGTCGCGGCCTTCGCGGTCCACCTTGTTGACGAAGGTGATGATGGGCACGTTGCGCATCCGGCACACCTCGAACAGCTTGCGCGTCTGCGGTTCGATGCCCTTTGCGGCGTCGATCACCATCACGGCGGAGTCGACAGCCGTCAGCGTGCGATAGGTATCCTCCGAGAAATCCTCATGCCCCGGCGTATCGAGCAGGTTAAAGGTGATCGTCTCGCCATCGCGTGTCCGCTCGAACGTCATGACCGAGGAGGTGACAGAAATGCCACGCTGCTGCTCGATCTTCATCCAGTCGGACCGAGCGCGCCTGTTCGCCCCGCGCGCCTTCACTTCGCCCGCCAGATGGATCGCGCCGCCTTCCAGCAGCAGCTTTTCCGTCAGCGTGGTCTTGCCCGCGTCGGGGTGGGAAATGATCGCGAAGGTGCGGCGGGATGGGATGGTCATGTTTTCTTCTCTTCGTCATCCCTGTATTCGCAGGGATCCCGCTATTCTGGCGGGGTGCAAGTTCAAGCGGGACCCCTGCCTTCGCAGGGGTGACGAGGCAAGGCTAATTCTCGACGAGCGTCACATCCATCCGAAACGATTGGCTATCGCCCGGAGCCAGCCGGATCACCCCCGGCTTGTCCCACACATCACCGGCAAAACCTACCGGATCGGCCATCCCAGCCCAAGGCTCAACACACAGATAATGTGCGCCGGGGACTTGCCACAGGCCGAGCCAGGGCGTGTCGGGGAAGTCGATCTTCAGATGCGGCGTGGCGGGGGCGCCCCAGGTCAGGCTGCGGCTTTCCAGATGATCCCAGATCAGCGCATCGCCGCGAAACATGTCGTGGGTCGGGACCAGCACATTGCCTTCGACCGGCGAGGACACGCTTTCCAGCGCGATTAAACCCTTTTCGTGGCCAACCTTGCGGATGGGCGCGGGTTCGGGCTTTTCAAAAATAACCCGATGCGCGTTTACGTCTGCACCGTAAGGCAGCGGCCAGGCGAAAGCGGGATGATAACCGAAACTGAACGGCATATCCGTGTCGCCACAATTGCCAACGATCGCGGTCATCGCCAGCGTCGCGCCGGTGAGTGCGAAGGCCATGTCGAGGCGGAAGTCGAAGGGGTAATTTTCGCGCGTGGCGTCGTCCGCTTCCAGTCGGAAGAGCGCGGATGTACCGTCGCTTTCGACCAGTGCAAAGTCGCGTTTGCGGGCGAAGCCATGCTGCGGCAGCGTGTATTCCGCGCCGTTCACGCGATAGCGATCTTCCCGCAGACGCCCGACGAAAGGGAAAAGCAAAGGCGCGTGGCCGGTCCAGAAGGCCGGATCGGCATCGGTCATCAGTTCGCGACCATCCGCGTCGCGGAGCGACCAGAGTTCTGCGCCCAACGAGTTAACGGTAGCGGAGAGGGTGTCGGAATGCAGTTCGATCATAAGCCTAATCCCGTCACCCCAGCGATAGCCGGGGTCGCGTGCCTCTTGGTCGTGCGCCATTGCCTGAGGCCCCAGCTTTCGCTGGGGTGACGGAACAGCGTATCACCCACGCAATGCCCCGCCCAGCTTTTCCGCAGCCTTCACCACTGCCGCGCTGATCGCGCCCAGTTCTTCATCGGTGAAGCTCTTCTCGCCCGGTTGAAGGGTAATCTCCACCGCCAGCGATGTGAAACCTTCATCGACGCCCGGGCCGACGAACACGTCGAACAGGCGCGCATCGACGATGCTCTTCTTGTCCGCGCCTTTCACTGCGCGGACGAGGGCATCGGCTTCTACCGCTTTCGGCACAAGAAACGCGAAGTCGCGCTTCACGGCCTGCAAGGCGGGCGGCGTGAAGGGTGCGCGCATAAAGCCACTCTTGCGCTTGAGCGGCACGGCGTCGAGGAAGATTTCCGCCACGACTACGCTGCCGGACAAGCCGAACTGCTTGGCAAGGTTGGGGTGCAGCACGCCATATTCGGCAAGCACCGTCTTCGGCCCCAATCGCAACGTGCCCGACTGGCCGGGATGATAGGCGCCGCTGGCATCCCCGAAATTCTGGAGGTTGGCGACCGGCGCACCGGCTTCCGCCAGCAACGCCAGCACTTCGGCCTTTGCGTCATGGGCAGCGAAGGCCTGCGCCTTGCCCGTCTGCCAGCCACGCGCGGTCTTCTCACCCGCCAGCACGAAGCCGACGGTAGCGCGCTCGCCATCAGCAAAGTAGCGTCGCCCGACTTCGAACAGACGCACCGATGACGCACCGCGATCCACATTCCGTCGCGTCGCCGACAGCAAGCCGGGCAACAGCGAAGGCCGCATGACCTTCATGTCCTCCGAAATCGGATTGGCCAGCGTCCAGTCGCCACCGCCGACTGCGGCGGCTTCCTTCTCCGACAGGAAGGACCAGGTGATCGCTTCGTTCAGCCCGCGCGCGGCCGCGGCGCGGCGCACCCGGCGCTCCAGCTTCTGCTCGGGCGTGGCAGTCGGCGTCGCGACGCCGGGCGTGCGGGGCAGCGGCACCGACGGGACATTGTCGATGCCCGCGATGCGGATCACTTCCTCGACAATGTCGGCGGGTCCGTCGATATCGCGGCGCCAACTGGGTGCGGTGACGCGGAACGCCTCGAAACCTTCGCCCATCTCCACCGGGTCGCCATTGCCGTCCAGCGGCTGAACGGTGAAGCCCAGGCTCTTGAGGATATCGACTTGCTGCTCTTGAGGTACAGCAAGGCCGCCCAGCGTTTCGGCGAGCGCCGGATCGTAGCCGACAACCGGGCCGACCTTCGGCGGCGTACCGCTGCGAGTCACTTCGCTGGGCGTACCCCCGCACAGCGCCAGCACCAGCCTTGTGGCGATCGCCAGCCCCTCGTCGAGGAACTCGGGATCGACGCCGCGCTCAAAGCGGGTACGCGCATCGCTGGTCAGCAGCAGCTTCTGGCCGGTGCGGGCAATATGCTCGGGATCGAAATAGGCGCATTCGATCAGCACGTCGG
Source organism: Sphingobium sp. BS19 (assembly GCF_027925545.1). Classification (NCBI taxonomy): domain Bacteria; kingdom Pseudomonadati; phylum Pseudomonadota; class Alphaproteobacteria; order Sphingomonadales; family Sphingobiaceae; genus Sphingobium; species Sphingobium sp. BS19. The sequence goes on along the minus strand of NZ_BSEF01000003.1, from coordinate 84,905 downwards.
TGGTGTCGTCCGAACATCCCGAATGCTCGCCACCCATGATGCCGCCGATGTCGTGCACCGCCGCATCGTCGGCGATCACGGTCATGCCGTCGGTGAGCGTATAGGTCTTGCCGTTGAGCGCGACCACGCTTTCGCCGTCCTTCGCCTTGCGCGCGACCAGCCCGCCCGAGAGCTTCGCCATGTCATAGACGTGAAGCGGGCGACCCAGCCCGAACATCACGAAGTTGGTGATGTCGACCAGCGCGGAGATCGGCTTTTGCCCCACGGCCTTCAGCCGATGCTGGAGCCACTCCGGCGAGGGGCCGTTCTTCACGCCGCGCACGGCCTGACCGTAAAAGGCCGGGCAGCCCGCTGCATCGTCGGTCCGCACATCCGGGCCTGCACCCTGCTGCATGATCGGGGGAAGACCCGCAACGACTTCGTCGAGCGGCTTGAGCGTGCCCAGACCCGCAGCCGCCAGATCGCGCGCGATGCCGCGCACGCCCATGCAATCCTGCCGGTTGGGCGTGATGCTGACGTCGATCACCGGATCGTCAAGCTGCGCCCATTGCGCATAGACCTGACCCACCGGCGCGTCTTCGGCCAGTTCGATGATCCCGTCATGATCCTCGCCCAGTTCCAGTTCGCGGAAGCTGCACATCATGCCGTTGGATTCGACGCCGCGGATGGCCGCGACTTTCAGGACCATGCCATTGGACGGCACCGTCGCGCCGGGCGATCCGAACACGCCGACGAGGCCCGCCCGCGCATTGGGTGCGCCGCAGACCACCTGCAATGGGCCATTGCCTGCATCGACGCTCAGCACCTGCAGCTTGTCGGCCTGCGGATGCGGGGCGGCGCTCAGCACCTTGGCGATGCGGAACGCGCCCAGCTTGTCAGCAGGGTTCTCGACCCCTTCGACTTCGAGGCCGACATTGGTCAGCGCTTCGAGGATCGCCGTCAGGTCGGCGTCGGTGTCCAGATGCTCCTTGAGCCAGCTCAGGGTGAACTTCATGCGCCGACTCCTCCGCTCAAAGTGGGTACGTCGAGCGCCGAGAAGCCGTAATGCTTGAGCCAGCGCAGATCGCCATCGAAGAAGGCGCGCAAGTCGGTCATGCCATATTTCAGCATGGCAAGTCGGTCGACGCCGGTGCCGAAGGCAAAGCCCTGCCACTCTTCGGGGTCCAGCCCGCAGGCTTCGATCACCTTGCGATGCACCATGCCGCTGCCGAGCACCTCGAGCCAGCCGTCGCTGCCGCCGATAACGCGCTGGCCATTGACCATGGTGTAGCCGACATCGACTTCGACCGACGGTTCAGTGAACGGGAAATAGCTGGGGCGCAGGCGCAGAACGATATCGTCCCTTTCGAAAAAGGCCTTCAGGAAGGTTTCGAGCGTCCATTTGAGATGCCCAAGCGTGATGCCGCGATCGATAACCAGCCCCTCGATCTGATGGAACATCGGCGTGTGCGTCGCGTCACTGTCCGACCGATAGACACGGCCCGGCGCGATGATGCGGATCGGCGGCTTCTGGGTCATCATCGTACGAATCTGCACCGGGGAGGTATGCGTGCGCAGGAGCATCCGCTGTGCAGCGCCGTCCACATCGGGGAAGTAGAAGGTGTCGTGCATCGCGCGCGCAGGATGCGTTTCGGGAATGTTGAGCGCCGTGAAATTGTGCCAGTCGTCCTCGATCTCCGGACCGGTCGCGACCGAGAAACCCAGATCGGCGAAGATTTCGGCCAGTTCGTCCATCACCTGACTGACGGGATGCACGCTGCCGACCGGGCCGATGTCCGCAGGGAGCGTCATGTCCAGCTTTTCGGACGCGAGGCGTGCGTCGAGCGCGGCCTGCTCCAGCGTGGCTTTGCGCTCTGCAATCGCGGCGGTCACCGATTCGCGCAGATCCTGAATGGCCGGGCCTTTTTCGAGCCGCTCGTCCGCGGACATACCGCCCAGCGTCTTGAGCAGCGCGGTAATGACACCCTGCTTGCCCAGAGCGCCTACGCGCAGTTCCTCGACTGCGGCCAGATTATTGGCCGCCGCGATGTCGGCCAGCAGGCCGGATTTCAGTGCTGTTGTTTCGGTCATGCCGCGTCCGCTATCCTAATTGCGGGCAAAGAAAAAGGGTGCCGGAAGCATCTGCCCCGGCACCCTTTGGATTCGTTTCTCGCCTTGGCTTACGCCGCTGCGGGAAGCGCTGCCTTCGCCTGGGCGATGATGGCGCTAAATGCGGCGCCTTCATGCATCGCGATGTCGGCCAGGACCTTCCGGTCCAGATCGACGCCTGCGAGCTTCAGACCGTGCATGAACTGGCCATAGGTCAGGCCTTCCATACGCACGGCGGCGTTGATGCGCTGAATCCACAGGGCGCGGAAGCTGCGCTTCTTTACCTTGCGATCGCGGTAAGCGTACTGGCCGGCCTTTTCGACGGCCTGACGGGCGATACGGATCGTGTTCTTGCGACGGCCATAATAGCCCTTCGCCTGTTCCAGAATCCGCTTATGCTTTGCGCGGGTGGTTACACCCCGTTTTACGCGTGCCATAGTCCTCTACTCCTTACTTCAGGCCGTAGGGTGCCCAGAGGCGGACGTGCGCGACGTCGGCCTCGGACAGCACGGAAGTGCCACGGTTCTGGCGGATATATTTCGCGTTATGCGAGATCAAACGGTGGCGCTTGCCGGCAAAGCCGTGCTTGACCTTACCGGTGGCGGTGAACTTGAAGCGCTTCTTCACACCGCTCTTCGTCTTGAGCTTGGGCATTTTCGTCTCCTTGATTTGACGATTATGGACTGACGCGGCAGCCCTACTGGCCGGTCCGTCCCATCAATTCCCGCAGGCACGAGGCCCGTGGGAACGCGCGCCTATATGCGGGAAGCCGCGCAAACGCAAGGCTGGACCGAATCCCTTGCCTATGCGTTATGACCGCCATGCCCGATTCCGTACCCCCTGCCCAGCCCATGACGGGAAGCCGCAATGTGGGTTACCACGCCCGTGCCACACGGGAACGCTGGCGGCGGCTGCCTCTGGCGGCGCGGATCGTGCTTTGGATAGTCTTCGCGCTGTTTGCGGTCTGGCTCATCCTGTTCATTACCAAAGGGCGGTTCCTGAAAAGCCCGTTCCAGAGCATCCTGTCCTCCTCGCTGCAGCGGGACGTAAAGGTCGGGGGTGATTTCCAGCTTTATTTCGCGCCGATTCGCATCAAGTTTCTGGCCGACGATTTTAGCATTTCCAATCCGGCCTGGGCGAGCAAGCCGCATCTGTTCCGCGCCGACCGGATCGACGCGCGAATACAGCCGTTCAGCCTGATTTTCGGGGACAAGCGCCGGGTCGTGTCGCTCCTTCTGCAAAAGGGTGACGCGGATTTTGAATGGGACCGCGCGCACAAGACCAACACCTGGACGATGGGCGATCCTGACAAGCCGGGTAAGCCCCTGGAACTGCCGGTCATCGAGCGGGCTATGATCGCAGGGACGGCGTTGCGCTATCGCGATCCGCAGATGTTCTTTTCTGCCGATCTGGCCTTCGACACGGTGCAGGCGCGCGACACGCGCTTTGCGCAGGACGTGCGCTTTACTGGCGACGGCACGATGCGCGGCAAGCCTTTCACCATGCGCGGCGGGATGCTGTCGCCCAATGAAACCGTGGTCGGCGGGCGCAATCAATTGGTGATCGATGCGGCGGCAGGCGACACCAGGCTGAACGTCGTCGGCACTTTGCCGGGGCTGACCGAGCTTGAAGGGTCCGATCTCAAGTTACTGACCACCGGACCCAATGCTGCGATCCTGTTCGAATTTCTGGGCGCCACGCTGCCCGATACGCGGCGCTTCCGCTTTACGTCCGACCTTACCAAAGCAGGCGAGGAATGGCGCTTCACGCGAATCAAGGGGCGCTTTGGCGATAGCGATCTGGCAGGGCGGATGACGGTCTCGCTGCCCAAAGGACGACTATATATAAAGGCCAATATAGCGACCGACGTTCTCCACATGATCGATGTGGCCCCATTCATGGGCTACGATCCGGCAAAGCTGGAGGCGAAGGGCGCGGACGGGATGGTCGAAACCGTGGCGGGGCGGCCGCGTCTCCTGCCCGATGCATCGCTGAAGATCGAATCCATCCGCGCGTTCGACGCTGACGTGGTGTATAAGATCCGCAGGGTCCGGGGCGACAATTTGCCGCTGCGGAACATCGACCTGACGGTTAAGCTCGACAAGAGCTTGCTGGCGCTATCCCCGCTGAACTTCGACATGGCGGGCGGCTTCGTGTCGTCCGACATCACCATCAATGCGCGCGGTACGCCGGTTAAGACGACTTACGATATTCGCCTGTCGCCGACGCCTATGGGGAAACTGCTGGGCGGCTGGGGCGTGGAGGAATCGGGGACCACCGGCACGATCAAAGGCCGCTTGCTGCTGACGGGCGCAGGCGATTCGGTGCACGAGTCGCTGGCCAATGCCGATGGACGCATTGCCGTCATTCTGCCCGCCGGTGCGATGTGGGCGCGCAACATTCAATTGTCGGAACTCGATATCGGCACGTTCGTGCAGAAGATGTTCGAGGATAAGCTGAAGGAACCCGTGCAGATCAATTGCGGGCTGATTGCCTTTACTGTCAGGAAAGGCGTTGCCGCAGCCGATCCCATACTGATCGACACGCGCAAGAATGTGATGACCGGGCGCGGCGGTTTCAGTTTCCGGAACGAGAATATCGATCTCGCCTTCCGTGCGGACAGCAAGAAATTCAGCCTGTTTGCGGGCCAGTCGCCTGTGGGCATTGGCGGCTATTTCGCCAAGCCGTCCTACGCCGCGATCAGTCCCGAATTGCTCAGCCGCGCAGGTGTAGGATTGGGGCTTAGCCTGATCGGCACGCCCGTCGCCGGGCTGCTGGCGTTTGTCGATGTGGGCGATGCGAAGAGCACCGCTTGTGGCCCGGTCCTCGCTGGTGCCAATGCCCTGTCGCAGCGCACGACCAAGGGCGAACAGCGCGATGATGTGGGGCGTGGCACCACGGCCAAATCGGAAGACGGCACGTCGAACCGCGGCGAGCGCAAGGATCAGAAGAAGAAGTTTCTCGGTATCTTCTGAGCGTCAGTGGTCGGCGTGTCCGTGCGCCAGCGCTTCCAGCACATCGTCCACTCGTGCCGCATCGCCTACTGCGATGACACGTCCGTCGCCATCCGAATCGATGGGCTCGCCTGCCCAGTCGCACATGCGCCCGCCAGCGCCCTCGACCACCGGGACCAGCGCAGCGATATCATGCAGCTTTAACCCGGCCTCGACCACAATATCGACATGGCCGGAAGCGACCAGTCCGTAGTTATAGCAGTCGCCGCCCCACACGGTGTCCCGGCATTGCCCCGCCAGCACGGCGAAATGCTCCCCTGTGCAGCCGGAGAAATATTGCGGGCCCGTTGTCGCAAGGATCGCTTCGTCCAGACTGCGGCAGGTCCGTGTGGTCACGGGCTTCCCGTTGAACGTAGTCGGCTGACCGATCATGCCCGCCCAGCGTTCCTTGGCGATGGGCTGGTCGATGATGCCGATGGTGGGCCATCCCGCTTGCGTCAGTGCGATCAGCGTTCCGAAGATCGGGCGCCCGGCGATGAAGCTTTTCGTCCCGTCGATGGGATCGAGAATCCAGATGCGCTCGGCATTTTCGCGCGTTGCGCCATATTCCTCACCGATGATGCCGTCGTTCGGGCGCTCTTTTTCCAGGATCGCGCGGATCGCGGCTTCGGCGGCGCGGTCGGCCTCCGTCACGGGCGACTTGTCCGCCTTGAACTCCGTATCGTAGCGCGCCCGGAAAAAGGGCCGGATCGCTTCGCCAGCCGCATCGGCCAGACGGTGAGCGAGGGTAAGATCGTCGCGTGTGGTCATCCCTGCTCCTTCGCGCGACGGGCCAAGGATAGCAAGACAGTTGCGCGATCCCTAAGCTTGTGACGCGCAATGCCGTTCTTATGCGGTGAAGGGACGGGCATATGGCACTTGTCGGATGGATCATCAGTGCAGCGGCGCTGCTGGGCGGGTTGGCCTTGCGGCAGGACATGCCCTTTAGTCATACCTATGAAATCGCGAATGGCTTGCTGTTCGCAGCGTTTCTGACCTGCCCCGCCTTCTGGGCCGATGCGCCTTTCGGCATTACGGCCAAGCCGCGCATCATGGCCTGCCTTGCGATGGTTCTGGCGCTGCCGCTGGTCCTCCTCAGACCGTAAACAAGCGACTGACGGCAGACGCTTTAGTCGAACAGGCTGGAAACCGAGCTTTCGTCCGCGATACGCTTGATCGCTTCGCCCAAGAGCGGCGCAATCGGCAACTGGCGGATGCGGCCCGATGTCTGGACGCCTTCGGTGCCCATGATCGAATCGGTGATCACCAGTTCCTTGAGACTCGACGCATTGACGCGCGCAACGGCGCCGCCGGACAACACGCCGTGGGTAACATAAGCCACCACGTCTTCCGCCCCTGCTTCGAGCAGCGCCGCGGCAGCGTTGCAGAGCGTGCCGCCCGAATCGACGATGTCGTCGACGAGGACGCAGAAGCGGCCCTTCACATCGCCGATGATGTTCATCACTTCGGATTCGCCTGCACGCTCACGGCGCTTGTCGACGATGGCGAGGGGTGCGTTGTCCAATCGCTTGGCCAGCGCACGTGCACGGACCACGCCGCCCACGTCCGGGGACACAACCATGATGTTGCGGTCGCCGAACCGCGCCTGAATATCGGCCGACATGACCGGCGCACCGAACAGATTGTCCGTCGGAATATCGAAAAAGCCCTGAATCTGGCCTGCGTGCAAGTCGACCGAGAGCACGCGATTGGCGCCTGCCACAGTGATGAGGTTCGCAACCAGCTTGGCCGAGATCGGCGTGCGCGGACCGGGTTTACGATCCTGGCGGGCATATCCGAAATAGGGAAGGACCGCTGTGATTCGCTTGGCCGATGCGCGTTTCAGCGCGTCGATGCAGATCAGCAGCTCCATCAGATTGTCGTTCGCCGGATAGCTGGTCGACTGGATCACGAACACGTCTTCGCCGCGAACATTCTCATGGATTTCCACGAAAACTTCTTCATCGGCAAAGCGACGGACGCTTGCGTTGGTCAGCGGGATTTCAACATAGTCTGCAATGGCGCGCGCCAAAGGCAGATTGGAATTACCCGTCATCAATTTCATGGCCGTAGGAACCCCGTGACGTTTCTGTGACGCGCTTGCTCGGCGCCCCTTTAGCGAGGAGGGGTCCGGTAGGAAAGGCGCTTTTGCGCGTTACGCCAAAATGCTCTACGGGCGCGCCATGACGAACACGCTTACGATTGCCCTCGCCCAGCTTACACAGTCCGTTGGCGACCTCGTTGCCAATGCCGACGCCATGCTGGAATGGCGGGACCGCGCGAAGGGTGCGGACCTTATCGTGTATCCTGAACTGCAACTGATCGGCTATCCGCCCGAAGATCTGGTGCTGAAGCCTGCGCTGGTGGAGCGCGCGGGGATCGAGTTGCAGCGGTTGGCCAAGGCGACCGCGGATGGCGGGCCTGCAATGCTGGTCGGCACAGTGGTGGCAGCGCATGGCGTATTGTTCAATGTCGTCGCGATGCTGGATGGCGGCGAGATCACCGCCATACGGCAAAAGCGCGAGCTGCCCAATTACGGCACGTTCGACGAGAAGCGCCTGTTTGCCCCCGGCCCCCTGCCCGAGCCTGTCGAGTTTCGCGGCGTAAAGCTGGGCCTGCCGATCTGCGAAGATGTGTGGTTCCCGTTCGTGACCGCGCATCTGAAGGCGCAAGGCGCGGAAATTCTGATTACCCCCAATGGCAGCCCCTATGAAATCGGCAAGGACGACCGCCGCCTGCATCAGGTGTGCGCAGCGCGGGTGCAGGAAACCGGATTACCCATAGCCTATCTCAATCGCGTCGGCGGGCAGGACGAACTGGTGTTCGATGGCGCCTCCTTCGTCATGGGCGCGGACCTGACGACGCTGCACCAGATGCCCGATTGGGAAGAAGCGTTGCTGATCACCCATTGGGAAAAGCGCGATGGCACATGGCATTGCGCGCCGGGGGATATCCATGCGCTCGATCCGCATCCTGAGGACACGTATAACGCGATGGTGCTGGGCCTGCGCGATTATGTGAACCGCAATCGCTTTCCCGGTGTCGTGCTGGGCCTGTCGGGCGGGATCGACAGCGCGCTGTCGGCGGCGGTCGCTGTCGATGCGCTGGGCGCCGACCGGGTGTGGTGCGTGATGATGCCCTCGCGCTTCACCAGCCAGGACAGTCTGGACGATGCCGCCGAATGCGCGCGGTTGCTAGGTGTTCGGCTCGATTCGATACCCATCGAGCCAGCGGTCGCCGCGTTCGACACGATGCTGGCGGGCGTGTTCGAAGGACGCGACCGCGATCTGGCGGAGGAGAACATCCAGTCGCGCATTCGCGGCGTCACGCTGATGGGGATCAGTAACAAATTCGGCCCCATGCTGCTGACGACCGGCAACAAGAGCGAGATGTCGGTCGGATATGCCACCATCTATGGCGATATGGCCGGTGGTTATTCGGTGTTGAAGGACGCCTACAAGACGACGGTGTTCGACCTGTCGCGCTGGCGGAACGAGGCGGTGCCGTCGCTGGGCCTTGGCCCCTCCGGCCCCGTCATGCCCGAGCGAGTGATTACCAAGCCGCCAACTGCCGAGCTGCGCGACAATCAGCGCGATGACGACAGCCTGCCGCCTTATGAAGTGCTTGACCCGATCCTGCACGGGCTGGTCGAGGAGGAATTGTCCGTCGATCAACTGACGGCGCGCGGTTTCGAGCGGGATACGGTCGCGCGGATCGAACGGCTGCTCTATGTCGCGGAATATAAAAGGCGTCAGGCACCCCCCGGCGTGAAGCTGGGCACCCGCAATTTCGGGCGCGACCGGCGCTATCCCATTACGAATGCGTTCAGAACATTATGACCATCACCACCCGTTTCGCGCCGTCGCCCACCGGCCATCTCCATGTCGGCAATATCCGCGCGGCGCTGCACAACTGGATGTGGGCGCGGAAGAATGGCGGGCGCTTCCTGCTGCGCCTCGACGATACCGATGCGGAACGCTCACGGGCGGAATATGTCGAGTCGATCCACGCCGATCTGGCTTGGCTCGGACTGGACCCCGATGCCGTGGAGCGCCAGTCGGACCGATTCGCGCTCTACGAAGCGCGGCTCGCGGAATTGTGTGCGTCGGGCCGGGTCTATCCCTGCTACGAAACGTCCGAGGAACTCGACCTGCGGCGCAAGGTGCTGCTGGGGCGCGGCTTGCCGCCCGTCTATGAGCGCACCGCGCTGGCGCTGACGCCGGAGCAGATTGCCGCGCTGGAAGCGGAAGGCCGCCGCCCGCACTGGCGGTTCAAGCTGGATCATGACGTGCCGATTGCGTGGACCGACCTTATTCGCGGCGATCAGCATTTCGATCCCAGGCTGCTGTCGGACCCGGTAATCCGCCGTGCCGACGGCTCGTGGCTGTATATGTTGCCGTCGGTGATCGACGATATCGACATGGGCATCACCCATGTCGTGCGCGGCGAGGATCATGTGTCGAACACCGCGACGCAGCTTCAGATGTTTTTGGCGCTGGGCGCGACGCCGCCCGCATTTGCGCATGAAGCGTTGCTGACGGGCGCAGAGGGCAAGCTGTCCAAGCGGCTGGGGTCGCTGGGCGTATCTGCCTTTCGCGAGTCGGGGATCGAGCCGGTTACGCTGGTCGCCCTGCTGGCGCGCCTTGGCACGAGCGATCCGGTTGAGCCGGTGGCCGATCCCGCGCCGCTGATCGCGACATTCGATTTTGCGCGTTTCGGGCGTGCACCGGCGCGCTTCGACGAAGGCGAACTGGCGACGCTGAACCAGAAGGTGCTGCATCTGCTGGACTATGCCGATGTCGCGGCGCGTCTGCCCACGGGTATGACCGAAGCGGGATGGCTGGCGATCCGTCCCAATCTGGAAACGCTGGCGCAGGCTGCCGACTGGTGGGCGGTCGTGACCGGGCCGTTCGCGCCGCCAGCAGCAGAAGCCGATGACCGGGCGTTTCTGGCGGAAGCGGCAGACAGCCTGGCGGGACTGCCCGATGACGATGCGCTGTGGCGCGGGCTGACCGATGCCCTCAAAAGCAGCACCGGGCGCAAGGGCAAGGCGTTGTTCCTTCCGCTTCGACGGGCACTGACGGGGCAGGATCATGGGCCGGACATGGGCGCTTTGCTGCCGCTGATCGGCCGTGCGCAAGCCATCGAACGGCTGCGGCTGGCCGTTTGAGCCGATATTAAAGCCAATAAGTCGACACGTAAAATTAGTTCTGTACGCACAGATCTGTACGTACAGCCTCCTATCGGCACGCATCTCACCGCCAAAATAAAACCGCTTGCCGCTTAAATGAAATGTTGTAACATTGCATTGCGGTTCAGGCCGAAAGCGGTCGGATCGATAATCCACAGGATGGAGGATGAGAGGATGCTGCTTTCCCGTAAAAGCGCCTATGCCGCGCAAGGTTACACCGGTTCCGCCCCTTCGCGGGTCGGCATTGCCGGTACGATTGCCGTTCATGCGATATTGGTCGGTGGATATTTCCTGATCCCTGCGCAGATGATCAAAACAATTCTGCCAACGCCTATTTTCATCAAGAATATCCCTTTGCCTCAGGACCCGCCCGAAGTCGTGGTGGAGCAAAAGGCAGCCACCAAGCCCCAGCCGGCGCAAGCGGATAACCGCCCGTTCGTTCCCGACCCGACATTCGATTTCAAACCCGCGATCGACAATCCCGGCACGCCAATCAAGTTCGACTCCGTCGACATCAAACCGTTCGATCCCGGCATTATCGACTCGCCGCGCAATCCGGTGCTCACCGCCGTTTCCCCCGATCCGCGGTACATGCGCGATTTTCAGCCGGACTATCCCCCCGCCATGCAGCGCGCGCAGGAGGAAGGGAAAGTCACCGTGCGCGTCACTATCGGCGCCGATGGCCGGGTGACCGATATCGAGAAAATCTTCGCCACCACCGATGCCTTCTGGGAAGCCACCCGCGCTCAGGCGATGCGCAAATGGCGGTTCCGCGCCGCGACTCGCGATGGCGTTTCGGTCGCTTCGGAAAAGGTGATGACGGTGCATTTCCAGCTAAGCTGAAAGGCGGCTCACATAAAAAGACCCGGCGGCTTTTGACAGCCGCCGGGTCAGGTAAGACGCGCCTAGAAGGCGCCTCTCGGGTCGCAAGGCCCTTCTACGCAGGTTGCGCCGCATTACCGTGACGCGGGTCACAGATCGGACGATTTTTATGTCAGCAGACCGCATCGACACCTGCGCTTTGCATCCGGCCCGGCGATCCCTTATATTGAACAGCATGTCGATCTTTCCCAAACCTGTTTCCCCCAAGAGCGCACTGGGCGACTTCTGGTCGTATTTCGCGCAACCGCGCGCGCATAAATGGCCGCTGCTGGGGGTGGCCGCTGCAGTGACATGGGTCATCATGTGGGCGTTCGTGCTGGATGCGAAGACCAATACCGGGCCCAAACGGTACAAGATCACTTATGTGCAGAGCTGGGACGCGAACCGGTCCGACGCCGTGATTATCGCCAAGCAGAAGGCCGATCTGGCGAAGGGCGAACTGATGCTGGCGAAAAAGCAGAAGGAAATGCAGGCGCTGGCCGACATGACCGGCATCGAATGGCGCGAGGAAGCGGCACGCAACGCCGTAAAGCGGGACAAGGCGCTGAAAGAGATCAACGCGCTGCTCGATGCCCGACTCGCCAAGGCCAAGGCGCTGGAAGCTACAATGGCACCCAAAACCGTCGCGCAAAAATCGGACGCCGGGAAATCAGGCGTACAGAAATCGGGCCAGCCATAAGCCCGTTGCATATGCCCACCCCTGCCGAAGATCGCCGGTTCATGGCGGCCGCGATTGCCCTGTCGCTGCGTGGCCGAGGCCTGTCCACCCCCAACCCCAATGTCGGCTGCCTGATCGTGCGCCATGGGCATGCCGTCGGGCGCGGCTGGACACAGTCCGGCGGGCGTCCCCATGCCGAAGCGCAGGCCTTGCAGCAAGCATCCGACCGGGCGCACGGCGCGACCGCCTATGTCACGCTGGAACCCTGTTTCCACCTGTCGCCGCGCGGCCCGCGTTGCGTTGACCTGTTGATCCGATCCGGCGTGGCGCGCGTAGTGGTGGCGGCGCGCGACCCCGATCCCCGCACCGACGGGCAAAGCATCGCCCTGCTGCAGGCGCGCGATATAACCGTCGAAACCGGCGTGATGGCCACCGAAGCGCGTGATGCCATGGCGGGATTTTTCCTGCGCCAGACGACGGCGCGCCCGCATGTCACCCTCAAACTGGCGCTGTCGCTGGATGGGCGCATTGCCTTGCCCGACGGCAGCAGCCGCTGGATCACCGGACCCGCTGCCCGCGCGCATACCCATATGGAACGCGCACGCCATGACGCCATATTGGTCGGCGCTGGCACGGTTCGTGCCGACACGCCCCGGCTCGACGTGCGCCTGCCCGGTCTTGAAGCGCGCTCCCCCCGCCCGATCATGCTGGGCAGCGGCGCACCGCCCGACGGGTGGACCGCGATTCGCGATCCGCAGGATATCGCCGACCTGCCCAATGTCGATCATCTGATGGTCGAAGGGGGGGCGGCAACGGCGGCGGCATTTCTGCGTGCGGATCTGGTGGATCGCCTCCTGCTCTATCGTGCGCCGATCCTGATCGGCGAAGGCCGCGCGGCAATTGGCGACATCGGGCTGGACCGGCTGGACGCCGCGCATGGCCGGTGGCGCCTGACCGACAGCCGGATGCTGGGGCCGGATCGGCTGGAGGTTTACGCGCGCCTCCGCAACGCTTAGGGGAAAGCCATGTTTACCGGCATCATCACCGACATCGGCCACATTCGTTCCATCGAGAATCGTGGCGACATGCACCTCACCATCGGCTGCGGCTATGAGATGGAAGGCGTGGCCATCGGCGCGTCGATTGCCTGTTCGGGCGTATGCCTGACGGTTGTCGAGAAAGGCGCGGACTGGTTCGCAGTCGATGTATCTGCGGAAACCCTCTCGCGCACCGCACCGGGACAATGGGTCGAGGGGCAACGCCTCAACCTTGAGCGGGCGCTGAAGGTTGGCGATGAACTGGGCGGTCATATCGTGACCGGGCATGTCGATGGCATCGGCACGCTGGTATCGGCGCTTCGCGAAGGCGACTCCACACGTTTGACCATTGCCGCACCGGCGGCGCTGGCGGCCAGTCTGGCAGCGAAAGGGTCGATCACGGTCGATGGCATTTCCCTGACCGTCAACACGATAGAGGATCAGCCGGACGGCAGCGTGCATTTCGGCCTGAACATCATTCCGCACACGGCGCAGCAAACCACGTTGAACGACCTGCCCGCCGGTCGCAGTTTCAATCTGGAGATCGATGTGCTTGCGCGCTATCTCGACCGGATGCTGGCCGTTCGCGCAATGTGATGGTGGGGGCTTGCAATCACATTATAATGTGATTACCTGATCTGAGCGCTCTGGTCGCGCCAGCAAAGGGTCTATTCATGAATACGAATTTGGTCGATACGCTTCGTCATCTTGTGTCCGATGGCGGCGTATCGCGCTCCGGTCTTGCCCGTGCTGCTGGCCTGCACGCGAACAGCCTGCGCCGCCTGGGCGAAAGCGACTGGAACCCGACCGCCGACACGCTGGGCAAGCTGGAAGCCTATCTGTTGCAGCGCGAAGGCGGCACTGCGCTGGCGACGCCCGAAGAAATCATCAACGAAGCGCGCAACGGCCGCATGTTCATTCTGGTCGACGATGAAGACCGGGAGAATGAAGGCGATCTGGTCATCCCCGCACAGATGGCGACGCCCGACGCAATCAATTTTATGGCAACCCACGGTCGCGGCCTGATCTGCCTCGCGCTTACCAAGACGCGCGTCGATCAACTGGGCCTTGACCTGATGAGCCGCCACAACGGCACCCGGCATGAAACGGCATTTACCGTCTCGATCGAAGCGCGCGAAGGCGTGACCACCGGGATCAGCGCCGCCGACCGCGCGCGCACCATCGCGGTGGCCATCGACGCAGGCAAGACCTCGGCAGACATTGTGACCCCCGGCCATGTCTTCCCGCTGGTGGCGCGTCCCGGCGGCGTCCTCGTTCGCACCGGCCATACCGAAGCGGCGGTGGACGTGTCGCGTCTTGCCGGGCTTAACCCCTCGGGCGTGATCTGTGAGATCATGAAGGACGATGGCACCATGGCGCGTCTCGACGATCTCATCCCCTTTGCGCAGAAGCATCGGTTGAAGATCGGCACCATCCGCGACCTGATCGCCTATCGCCGCCGCAACGATCACCTGGTCGAAAAGCTGACTGAAGTGAATTTTACCAGTCAGTGGGGCGGCGAATGGAAGGCGATGACCTTCTTCAACAAGGCGACCGAGACCGAACAGGTCGTGCTTCAGAAAGGCCGGGTCGATCCCGACCAGCCGACATTGGTGCGGATGCACCAGCTATCGCCATTTGTGGATGCCTTTGGTGAGAACAGCCCGCGTAGCGGCTTGCTCGCCCGGTCCATGAAGATCATTGGTGACGCCGGGTCAGGGATCGTCGTGGTTCTCAATCGCAATGCGCCCGATGCATTTACGCGCATGTTCCAGATGAAAGCGGCGAATCAGGCGACATCGGCCGACATGGACGAACTGCGCGATTATGGCGTAGGCGCGCAGATCCTGGCGGAGCTGGGGGTGCACGACATGATCCTGCTGACCAACAGCCGCCACAGCCTTATCGCTCTCGACGGCTATGACCTGGCCGTCGTCGGCGAACGTCCCATCGATTAAGGAATAGCGACATGGCCAAGTTTCTCATCGTGGAAGCCCGCTTCTACGACCATCTGAACGACATGCTGATCGAAGGGGCCGTCGCCGCCCTGAAGGAAGCGGGACACAAGCATGAAGTGCTGACCGTTCCCGGCGCGCTGGAAATTCCCGGCGCGATTGGCATGGCGGCGGAAAGCGGACGCTATGACGGTTTCATTGCCATCGGCGTCGTCATTCGCGGCGAAACATACCACTTCGAAGTCGTATCGAACGAAAGCGCGCGCGGCCTGATGGCATTGTCGATGGACGGGATCGCCATCGGCAACGGCATCATCACGGTCGAGAACGAAGCGCAGGCGCTGGCGCGTGCGCGCATGACCGAGAAGGACAAAGGCGGCGAAGCGGCCAAGGCAGCGATGGCCATGCTCGCCATCCGCGAACGCTTCGCCTGAAGAAAAAGGATCGGGAAGCCACAAAAGGCTTCCCGATCCGTTACTGACTTATGCGTCGGTTTTCGCCAGCGCAGGATAGTCGATATAGCCTTCCGGACCCTGGCTGTACCAGGTCGCCATCGGCGAATCGGCCAGCGGAGCGTCCAGAGACAGACGCTCCGGCAGATCGGGGTTCGCGATAAACGGGCGACCGAAGGCGATGGCGTCGGCCAACCCGCTGTCCAGATCCGCCTGCGCGCGCGCCTTGTCATAATCGCTGTTGAGCACCAGCGGCCCCTTGAAATGCTGACGGATCAGCGGTGACTGGCGCGGCTGATCGGTGGCGCCGAATGTTCCGCCCGGCCCCGGTTCGCGCAGTTCGAGGAAAGCGATGCCGAGGGCGTCGAGGGCCTGCGCAGCGACGCCAAAGACGCTTGCCGGGTTGGAATCGATCACACCCTGCGTTTCGCCATTGGGCGACAAGCGGACTGCGGTGCGATCCGCGCCTGCTTCACCGACCACCACCTGCGTGACTTCACGCAAAAGGCGCACACGGTTTTCCGGGCTGCCGCCATATTCGTCGGTACGCAGATTGCTGCTGTCGCGCAGAAACTCGTCGATCAGATAGCCGTTGGCGGCATGAATTTGCACACCGTCGAAACCGGCACGCATCGCGTTGCGCGTCGCATGGGCATAATCTTCGAGCAGGCGGGGGATTTCCGACACTTCGAGCGGGCGCGCTTCGGCATAAGGCTTCTTGCCTTCATAAGTGTGCGCCATGTCGGGCGCCGTCGTCGCGCTGGCCGAGACCGGCGGCGCGCCATTGAGGAAATCGGGATGGACGATCCGCCCCATATGCCACAACTGGATCATGATCCGGCCGCCCTTGCCATGAACGGCATCGGTTACGGGCTTCCACGCTTCGACCATCTCGTCGGTCCAGATGCCGGGCGCGAAGGGCCAGCCGAGACCTTCCTGACTGATCCCCGTCGCTTCGGTGATGATCAGGCCGGCACTGGCGCGCTGCGCATAATAATCGATCATCATCGGCGTAGGCACATGCTGCTGCGTACCGCGACCGCGAGTCAGCGGCGCCATCAGGATGCGGTTGGGCGCGTGGATCGCTCCCAATCGGATAGGATCGAACAGGCTAGGTGACGACATACAGCTAAACTCCAACTTGGTTGCAAATTGCAACGGGACTTCCGGTTGTCTGCCAGCTAGGGACTGCGGATGACCGTTTCAATAGTACCCCCCACCGATTCCATTGCGCCCGCAACGCCGCGATTTGCATTTCTGGCACTGCTGGCCGGCAATGTCGCGCTGGCCTTCGGGCCGCTGCTTGTGCGTTTTGCAGATACCGGGCCAGTAGCTGCGGGGTTCTGGCGGCTGTTCCTGGCCATCCCCGTACTGATCGTCCTGGCGCAATGGAAAGGCAAAGGGCTGACGCGGGTCGGGCGGCAATATTGGCTTATCATCGCGCTGGGCGGCCTGTTCTTCGCTGCGGATCTGGCGAGTTGGCATGCCGGAATTGTGCAGACGAAAGTGGCCAACGCCACGCTGTTCGGCAATGTCACCAGCCTGCTGCTGCCGATCTGGGGCATTATCGTCCTGCGGCAGCGCCCTGCCCTGGTGCAGGCCATTGCCATCGTGCTGGCGATTGCAGGCACCGCCCTGCTGATGGGCAACAGCTACGAACTGTCGCCGCGTTATCTGAGGGGCGACATGCTCTGCATTGCTGCGGGCATTCTCTACACCGGCTATATCCTTTCCATCCAAAGCGCGCGGCAGGCGCTGGATAGCTGGTCGCTGCTGGCGGCATCCACGATAGCCGGGGCCGTGCCGATCCTGATTTTCGCGCTGATGCTGGGGGAAACGATCCTGCCGACCGACTGGACCCCGGTCATCGCGCTGGCGATGCTGAGCCAGGTCATCGGTCAGGGGCTGATCGTCTATGCGCTGGCATGGTTTCCGCCGCTGATCATCGGGCTGACGTTGCTGGTGCAGCCGATGATCGGCGCGTTTGCCGGGTGGATCGTCTTCAACGAGACGCTGACCGTCACCGACGCCATCGGCGCCATAGCGATCGCCATTGCCTTGGTCCTTGTCCGGCTCCCCCTGCGCGCCTAGATTGGCGCAATGATCGACATACCCCACGACCCGACTCTGGATGAACTGCGCAATGCGCTCGCACCGCTAGTCGCGCGCAACGCCGCCTTTGACGGCTGGCGCGCCGCTGCGGTCGCCAACGCGGCGGCGCAGGCGCAGGTCGATCCGGCCATAGCGCAACTGGCTTTCGGCGATGGGCCGGTCGCAATGATCGACGCATGGTTCGCCTCCGTCGACGCGGAAATGACCGCACGTTTGCCCGCCGAGACGCTGGCAGCCATGAAAATCCGCGAACGCATCGCCGCGCTGGTCGAAGCGCGTCTGGACATCCTTGCGCCGGATCGCGAATCGCTGCGCCGTGCCCTTAATATTCTGGCGATGCCGCAGAATCTGCCGCGTTCGGTAAAGCTCGGCTGGCGCGCGGCGGATGCGATGTGGCGGCTGGCAGGCGATGTGGCGACCGATTACAATCATTACAGCAAGCGCACGATCCTGGGCGGCGTCTATGCCGCCACGCTGCTGGCGTTCATCGACGACGAAAGCGAAGGGCAGACGGAGACCCGCGCGTTCCTCGCCCGGCGGATCGACGGCATCATGCGCTTTGAAAAGGCAAAGGCCGGGCTGATCCCCGACAAGGATCGTCGGCTCAGCCTGTCGCGATTCATCGGACGTTTGCGCTACCCGGCTGTTTAGGCCCATCTGACAAAGCCACTGGCGCAAGCGGTCAGTTATTGATAATCAGTCGCAACCAACCGATCCTTTAAGGTCCAATCCTTGCGACTTCACCTGTTCCCCCTGCGCCAGCCCGGCTATATCGACAGTGTCGACTGGAGCGTACTGTCCGCGTCCGAAGGTCAGCGTCTACGCGAATTCGGCGTGTGCGAAGGCGCCAGCATCGAAGCGTTGCATCGCGGTGGCCTGATGGGTCGCGGCCCGCTGGCCTGTAAGGTCGGACGCATGACGATTGCGATGCGGCGCAATCATGCCGAAGCGATAGACGTGCGCAGCGGGCCGGAAACACCCACGCAATGACCGCCATCCCGCTCGTTGCGCTGGTCGGCAATCCCAATGCCGGCAAAAGCGCCCTGTTCAACGCGCTGACCGGCGCGCGGCAAAAGCTGGGCAATTATCCCGGCGTGACGGTCGAGCGGAAATCGGGGCGTATATCGCTCGACGATGGCCGCCCGGTGGAGCTGGTCGATCTGCCCGGCACCTACAGCCTCGATCCCACAAGCCCGGACGAACAGGTGACGCGCGACGTGATCCTGGGACGGCAGGAAGGGGAACGCCTGCCCGATGCGCTGGTGATCGTGGTCGATGCGTCCAATCTGGACAACCATTTGCGTTTTGCGCTGGAACTGATCGCGCTGGGGCTACCGACGATCGTGGCGCTCAACATGGTCGATCTGGCAACGCGCGACGGTCTTGAACTGGATGCCAATACGCTTTCGGCCGATCTGGGCGTGCCGGTGATCGCAACCGTCGCGGTGCGCAAGCGCGGTCTCGATCATCTACGCGGCGCACTGGAGGGAATGCTGGATGGCGGACCGCGCCAGTTGCGGCCCTCAGTGCCCGATATTGGATTCGACGCACGGCGCGCAGAAGCGCGACGCATCGCACGTGCGGCCATCGTGACCGAAACGGCGTCGCGGCGGCTCACGGCGGCAGTCGACCGGGTTGCATTGCATCCGGTGATGGGCCTCGTCGTTCTGCTTTCCCTTTTGTTCGTGATGTTTCAGGCTGTCTATGCCTGGTCGCAGCCACCGATTACGATGATCGAAGGCTGGGCCGCCGCCGCAGCCGATGCAGCTTCCGCTGCGTTGCCCGATGGTCTGCTCCGCTCCTTCCTGGTCGATGGGGTGATCAACGGCGTCGGATCGGTGATCGTCTTCCTGCCGCAGATCCTGATTCTCTTCTTCTTCATCCTGATGCTGGAAGCGACGGGATATATGACGCGCGCGGCTTTCATGATGGACGGGCTGATGGCGCGTGTCGGCTTGTCGGGCCGTGCATTCATTCCCCTGCTGTCCTCCTTCGCCTGCGCCGTGCCGGGCATCATGGCGACGCGCACGATCAGCGATCCCAAGGACCGGCTGACGACGATCCTCATCGCCCCGCTGATGACATGCTCCGCGCGGTTGCCGGTCTATGCCGTCATCATCGGCGCGTTCATTCCGGCGCGGTCGGTCGGACCCGGCATCGGCCTGCAGGGGCTGGTACTATTCATACTCTACGTCGCCGGGATCATCGGCGCGCTGATCGTGGCGCTGATCCTGCGCGTGACAGTGACGAAGGGGAAAAGCAGCGGCTTCCTGATGGAAATGCCGAAATATCAGTTCCCCCGGATACAGGACATCCTCATCGGCCTGTGGCAGCGCGCCGTCATCTTCCTCAAGCGCGCCGGGACGATCATCTTTGCGTCCACCGTAATCCTGTGGCTGCTGCTCAGCTTCCCCAAGCCGCCGGTCGGCAGCAATGTATCGCCGGTCGATTACAGCATCGCCGGACGGATTGCGGGCGGTCTCAACGTCGTCATGGAGCCTATCGGGTTCAATCGCGACATTTCGCTGGCGCTGATCCCCGCAATGGCCGCGCGCGAAGTGGCGGTGTCTGCGCTCGCCACTGTCTATTCGCTCGAAGCCAATGACGATGAGGCCGCTTTGGAACGCTCGCTGGGCGACCGGCTCAAGGGGCGCTGGTCGCTGCCGACTGCGCTGGCCTTCCTCGCCTGGTTCGTTTTCGCGCCGCAGTGCATATCGACGATTGCCGTCACGCGCCGCGAAACCAATGGCTGGCGCTGGCCTGCGTTCATGGTCGGCTATCTTTTTGCCCTCGCATATTGCGCGGCGGGCATTACCTTCTGGATTGCTACGGCTGCGGGGTTATAAGGCCCGCTTTACGCTTTCGGAGGCATCATGGCAGGCTCGGTTAACAAGGTCATTCTCGTCGGCAATCTGGGCGCCGATCCGGAAGTCAAATCCTTCCAGAACGGCGGCAAGGTGTGCAACCTGCGCATCGCGACCTCCGAAAGCTGGAAGGATCGCAACACCGGCGAGAAGAAGGAAAAGACCGAATGGCACACGGTCGCCATTTTTTCAGAAGGTCTGGTCGGCGTCGCCGAACGCTTCCTGCGCAAAGGCAGCAAGGTCTATATCGAAGGACAGCTTCGCACCCGCAAGTGGCAGGATCAGTCGGGCAATGACCGCTATTCGACCGAAGTCGTGCTGCAGGGTCTTGGCTCGGTCCTGACCATGCTGGACGGCGCACCCGGTGGCGGCGGCGGTCAGGGCGGCGGCGGTGGCGGACGCTCCAGCGGCAACGATAGCTGGGGCGGCGGCGCAAGCAGCGGCGGCTATGACGATGACTTCGGCGGTGGCGGCGGTCGCAGCAGCAGCAGCGGCGCGCGTGGGGGCAGCAGTGCACCCAGCTTCGGCAACGATCTGGACGACGAAGTCCCGTTCTGATCGAACGGGCTGCTTACCGGTCAGTTGGTGATCGCGTAAGCCTCCTTTAACGCGCGCTTGTCCACCTTCTCGGTGCCAAGCCGCGGCAGGGGATCGGGCAAGATCCATATCCGGGCGGGCCGTTTGAACGCGGCCAGTCTGGTTATCAGAAAGTCGCCCAGCTCCTGCGCCGTCGCATATGTGCCTTCGCGCAGATGGACCACAGCGACTGGCACTTCACCCAGCCGCGCATCGCTCTGCCCGAACACCGCGCACTCCTGCACGGCGGGATGCGCGTACAGCGCCGATTCGACTTCGGGACTGGCGATATTCTCGCCGCCGCGAATGATGATGTCCTTGATCCGGTCGACGATGAAGACATAGCCATCGTCGTCCATATATCCCACGTCGCCGGTCCGCACGAAGCCGTCCGGCGTGAACAACGCCGCAGTGTCTTCCGGGCGGTTCCAGTATCCCTTTATATTCGCGACGCTGCGGATGGCGATTTCACCCGTCTGGCCAATGGGCAGATGGCCGCCCGCCGGATCGACGATGGCGACTTCGGTCAGCGGCTTGGTCGCGCGCCCCGTGCTGGCGGGCTTGGCGAGATAGGCGTCGCGGAAATTGCCGCATCCCACGGCATTGGTTTCGGTCAGGCCGTATCCGATGACGGGATAGGCGCCCGTCAATTCTTCCGCGATCCGTCGCACCTGCTCGGGCGGACGGGGGGCGCCGCCTGAGGCTACGTCTTTCAGCGTAGAAAGATCGTAGCTCCCGCGTTTGGGATGGGTGGCGAGTTCATAGCTCATCAGCGGCACACCGATGAAATAGGTGATCTGCTCCCGCGCGATCAGTCGCATCGCGTCTTCGGCGTCCCATTTCGCCATCATCACCAGCTTTCGCCCGATAAAGAAGCTCTGCAACAGGACCGAAATTTCTGCCGTTACGTGGAACAGCGGGACGCAGACCAATGTCGCGGGCAGATGGGTGGGCGGGGCACCGCGCCGGGTAAACGTGTCGAGCACGCTCACCGTCGCGCTCACGAAATTGAGCGTGCCTTGCACCACCGCGCAATGATCCGACAGCGCGCCTTTGCTGCGCCCCGTCGAACCGGAAGTGAACAATATCGTGGCATCGTCCTGCGGTGTGACATCGGGCAAAGGCGTCGTTTCATCGCCACCGAATTCGGTGAGTTCGGCAAGGCCTTCGGACGTCGCCACGGTCTGCCGGATGCGGATCATTCGCGCGCCATGGGCGACCCCGCATTCGGCCAGCGCTGCATGGCGGCGACCGTCGGCGATAACGATGCTGCACCCCGTTTCGACCACCGCTTCGGCGAGTTCGTTGCCGCCCCACCAGCCGTTGAGCAACGTCGCGATACCGCCCGCCATGCAGATCGCCATATAGGCGATGACCCAGCCCGCACCGTTGCGCGCGGCAAGGCCGATGCGATCCCCCTTCTGCACGCCATAGCCCGCAACCAGCCCCCCGGCAGCCCGACGCGCCGCTGCGTAAGCCTGCACAAAGGTCAGCCGTTCATCGCCATCGACCAGAAATTCGCGGTCCCCATAATGCGCGCAATAGGTCGCGAACAATGCAGGCAAGGTCTGCGGCGCGGACACCACATAAGGCAGTATCACGCCGCGCTGCTCGATCGTACCGAGTTGCAACAGACCGTCGGGCGCGGCCGTCATCCGGGCAATCGCATCGTCCATTTCGCGGTCGAGCCGGGCAGAAATATCCTGCCTTTCGCTAATGTCCGCCATCCTGCTCTCTCCACTTGGTCTTGTGCTTATTCTCCTTTATGCAGGCGAAAATTTCCGGGGAAAAGCCTTGATCCACCTGATCGCCGCTAACGCTACGGCATACGTACAATTTGAAAATCTGGGGCTGGACCCCGTGGCGCTCAACCTGGGTTTCTTCACGCTCAAATGGTACAGCCTGGCCTATCTGGCGGGGATTCTGGTCGGTTACTGGTATCTGCTGAAGCTGATCGCACAGCCCGGTTCGCCGATGGCCCGCCGCCATGCCGACGACATGATTTTCTACGCAACGCTGGGCATCATCATCGGCGGGCGGTTGGCCTATGTCATCTTCTATCAGCCGGCGATCTTCGCGCATCCGCTCGACATCCTCAAATTATGGAATGGCGGCATGTCCTTCCACGGCGGCGTGCTGGGCGTGACCTGCGGGATCATCTACCTCTCGCGCAAGGAGGGGCTGAACTGGCTGCGCGTCCATGATTTCGTGGCGTGCTGTGTACCCTTCGGCCTGTTCTTCGGGCGGCTGGCGAATTTCGTGAACGGAGAGCTGTGGGGCAAGGTGACCGATGTCCCCTGGGCGATCATTTTCCCCACCGGCGGCCCCGACCCCCGGCACCCCAGCCAGTTGTATGAAGCAGTGCTGGAAGGGCCGGTGTTGTTCGCCGTCCTTGCCTTTATGTTCTGGAAAACCGCTGCCCGATATCAGCCGGGCAAGCTGGTCGGCACGTTCCTGCTGGGATACGGCCTCGCGCGTTTCTTCGTCGAATTTTTCCGCGAAGCCGATGCGCAACTCATGGAATTTGCGCAGGAGACCGGGCTGCATATGGGCCAGTGGTTGACCTTGCCGATGATCATCGGTGGCCTGTACCTGATCCTCACAGCCAAGGGCCGTCGCCAGCGGATCGAAGCGACGGCCGGAAGTGCCAGTGTCGCATGAGATCGCTTTCCCCGACCTGCCGCTTGCCCAAAGGCTAAAGGCGCAGATCGAGGCAGGCGGGCCAATTTCGGTCGCGCACTACATGGCCGAAGCGAACGCGCATTATTATGGCACGCGCGACCCGCTGGGCGCGGCAGGCGACTTCATCACCGCGCCGGAAATCAGCCAGATGTTCGGCGAACTGGTCGGGCTGTGCCTCGCCGATGTGTGGCAGCGGTCGGGCCGGCGCGCAGCACCGCTCTATGTCGAACTGGGGCCGGGACGCGGGACGCTGGCGGTCGATGCCTTGCGCGCAATGGAAGCCGCCGCCCTCGCGCCCAAGCCGCATTTCGTCGAGACCAGTCCGGTGCTGCGCGACCGCCAGCGCGCGGTATTGCCGACGGTGGTGCATCATGACGATATCGAGACGTTGCCCGACACGGGGCCGTTGCTGATCGTCGCCAATGAATTTTTCGATGCGTTGCCGACACGGCAAATCGTGCGGACGGACAAGGGCTGGCGGGAGCGCGTCGTCATTGCCGAGGATGGCGAGCGGTTCAGCGCGATAGCAGGCTATCGGGCAATGGACGGCGCGATATTGCCTGCGCTGGCCGACAGCCCTGTGGGTTCGATTGTCGAGATATCGCCCGCCGCCGCGACGGTTGCCTTGGCGCTCGCCAACCGCATCGCGCGGCAAGGCGGAATCGCGCTGATCGTCGATTATGGCTATGTCGGACCGGCGGCGGGCGACACGCTGCAAGCGGTGCGTAACCATGAAAAGGTCGATCCGTTCGCTGACGTTGGCGAAAGCGACCTCACCACGCATGTCGACTTCAATATCGTCGGCAATATGGCGCGGCAGGCAGGGCTGCAGGTGTTCGGTCCGGTCGGGCAAGGCGATTTCCTGAAGGCGCTCGGCATCGACGCGCGGGCCGCGCAACTGGCGCGGCAATCGCCGGAGCGCGCGGACGATGTCACCGCCGCGCGTATGCGCCTCGTCGCGCCGGAGCAGATGGGCGCCTTGTTCAAGGTGATGGCGTTCGTCCATCCCGACTGGGCCGCACCGGAAGGATTTTTGCAATGACCGTGGACCGTTTGACTGCCGCCGCGCTGGATGGCGTGCCGCATGGATTTCTGGGGCGGCGCGGTGGCGTGTCGACCGGGCTGTATGCGGGGCTGAATGTCGGGCTGGGATCGGATGACGACCGCGCCGCGATCCTGCGCAATCGTGACATTGCCCGCGACGCCGTGCTGCCGGGCGCGGCGCTGGTGACGGTGCGGCAGGTCCATTCGCCCGACGTCGTCACCGTTACGCACGCCATTGCCGAAGAGGAGCGCCCGGAAGCGGACGCACTCGTCACCGATCGACCGGGCTTGCTGCTTGGCATACTGACTGCCGACTGCGTCCCCGTGCTGTTCGCAGACCGGGAGGCCGGTGTCGTCGGCGCAGCCCATGCCGGATGGAAAGGCGCGCTTTATGGCGTGACCGACCGCACGATTGCAGCCATGGAGGCACTGGGCGCGGATCGCTCCCGCATCGCCTGCGCCATCGGCCCGTGCATCGCCCGCCGGTCCTATGAAGTGGGCGACGATTTCGCGATCCGCTTCGAGGAAGCCGATGCGGCCAACGAGCGCTTTTTCGGCATGGGGAAACCGGGCCATCGCATGTTCGACATCGAAGCCTATGTCGCCGCGCGACTGGCGGCAGCGGGCGTTGGGCGGGTCGAAGCGCTAAGCGAGGACACGTGCAGCCAGCCGGATCGGTTCTTCAGCTACCGCCGATCCTGCCTTCAGGGAGAAGGCGGCTATGGGCGGCAGATTTCGTTGATCGGCCTGTCCCCCACAGCCTGATCGCGCCACGGCGCATCGCCCGGGGGATTGACTACAGGAAATAAGGTTTCAAGATAGGGTCATTAAATTACAGCGCGACAATCGCGCCGAGAGGATCGACATGACCGACGAAACCCCCAAAGCACCCACCACCGAAGCTGAAATGACCGGCGTCACCCAGCGCCGACGCCCCAAGGCCGACATCATGGAAATCGGCGGCCGCAAGCTGAAGCCTGCTACGCTGATGATGGGCCATGGCTATGACCCGGCGCTGTCCGAAGGTTCGCTCAAGCCGCCGATCTTCCTCACTTCCACCTTCGCCTTCGAAAGCGCGGCGGCGGGGAAGCGCCATTTCGAAGGCGTGACCGGCATCCGCCCCGGCGGGTCCGAAGGGCTGGTCTATTCCCGCTTCAACGGCCCCAATCAGGAAATCGCCGAAGATCGTCTGGCTGTCTGGGAAGATGCCGACGATGCGCTGCTGTTTTCCAGCGGCATGTCGGCCATCGCCACGACGATGCTCGCGCTTGTCCAGCCGGGCGACGTAATCGTCCATAGCGCGCCGCTCTACGCCGCGACCGAAGGACTGATCGGGCGTATCCTTGGCAAATTCGGCGTCCATTGGCTCGATTTCCCGGCAGCAGCGACCGAGGAAGAAATCGGCGCAGTGATCGAAGCGGCCAAGGCGAAGGGCCGGGTCGCGATGATCTATCTGGAAAGCCCCGCTAACCCGACCAACGTGCTGGTCGATGTCGAAGCGGTCGTTGCACGCCGCAACGCCCTGTTCGCGGGCGACGATCATCAGCCGCCCATCGTCATCGACAACACGTTCCTAGGCCCGCTGTGGCATAAGCCGCTGGCGCACGGCGCGGACCTCGTCGTTTACAGCCTCACCAAATATGCAGGCGGGCATAGCGATCTGGTCGCGGGCGGCGCGCTGGGCAATCAGAAGCTGATCGATGCGATCCGCATGATGCGCAACACCATCGGCACCATCCTCGATCCGCACAGCGCATGGATGCTATTGCGCAGCCTCGAAACGCTCGAACTGCGTATGAGCCGCGCGGGCGAGAATGCGGCGAAGGTGTGCGCCTGGCTGCGCGATCAGCCGCAGGTGGAAAAGATCGTCTATCTTGGCTTCCCGTCCGACGCGCGGCAGCAGGATATTTACGACCGGCACTGCACCGGCGCGGGATCGACCTTCTCGCTGTATCTCAAAGGCGGCGAAGCGGAGAGCTTTGCGTTTCTTGACGCCCTCAAGATCGCCAAGCTGGCCGTCAGCCTGGGCGGCACCGAAACGCTGGCCAGCCATCCTGCGGCGATGACGCATCTGTCGGTTCCTGCCGAGCGCAAGAAGGCGCTGGATATCGGTGACAATATGGTCCGCATCTCCATCGGTTGCGAAGATGCCGACGATTTGATCGCCGACTTCAATCAGGCATTGGAAGCAATCGGTTAAACCCAGTCGACCCGCGGCCAACCCTTTTGCGCTGCCAGCACGGCCAGCGCCTTATGGGGGTTGGCCGCATGGGGTTCGTCGGCAAAGGCCAGCATCGGCGCATCGGACACATGATCGGAATAAGCGCGGATGTGCGTCTGGCTGCGCGCGATGCCCTCTGCGGCCATCCACGCTTCGATCATCCGCAGCTTGCCTTCGTCATAGCAATTCTCACCTGAAATCCGCGCCCGGACATAGTCGAGATCCTGGCTTAAATGGTCGGTCGCGATAACCGTGTCGAAGCCGAGCCGCTTGGCGATAGCCTCCACATAGAGCCGGTACGATGCCGTAGCGAGGACGAGGTGATAGCCATCCGCCTTGTCCTGCGCGACTTGCGCCTGCGCGCCTTTGCGCATGTTGTACGCCATCACCTTGTCGGCATAGCTTTCGATATGCGGCGTCAGTTTTTCCCGGCGAACCTTGTGGCCGATCATCAGCGTCTGGTTCCATTCCTTCAACCGCGAACGGTCGATCAGGCGCAGGACATAGGCCAGCATCACAAGGGGGATGAGCGGCAAAAAGATCAGCCGCCACGGCGAAATCGCCCACGCAATATGCATCAGGAACCCGCTATAGGTGCCCGAAACCGTAACCGTGCGGTCCATGTCGTAAATGGCGATTTTGGAAATTGAGTGCATCGAAGATGAAACGCTGCATGTTTGCTGTGTTGCCATGTCGCTTCCGAAACTTTCATGGCTTGCCTTCGTTCTGTCTCAAAGATGGGCCATTTCGGCTTGCCGTGCAACCGATAATGGACCAGTAAACCAGCCACATGATGCAATCAGCCGACTTTCAGGAGGAAAGACGTGACGATGTCGCGATCGTCCGCCTGTCCGGTAATTTCGCAGTGGCGCATCTCGACACCTTGCCGGACCGGCTGGATGCCGTAAACGGCCCGATCGGTCGCGTCGACATGGCCGGCGTGACGCATATCGACACTATCGGCGCGTGGATCATCCATCGGTTTGCCGCGCGCCACGGTGCACAATTGGAAGGGGCGAGCGAAGACGCTGCCCGCCTGATCGCCGAAGTGGGCAAGGACGAAGATCCGGTATCGATCCGCCCCGATGCCAGCCCGCCGCTCCTGCGAGTACTGGGCGAAATCGGCGCCGCGACGCGGATTGCCGGTGAGACCATGTACGGGCTGCTGGGCTTTTTCGGCGCGACGCTGATTACCGCATGGTCGATGATCCGGCACCCCAGCCGGGTGCGGGTCCATGCCGTTGTCCAGCGGCTCGAAGTGGTGGGCGTATCCGCGCTTGCCATCATCGGCCTGATGAGTTTCCTGATCGGTATCGTCATCGCACAGCAGGGATCGGTGCAGTTGCGCCAGTTCGGGCTGGAAGTGATGACGATCAACCTTGTCGGTCGCCTGACCTTCCGCGAACTCGGCGTGCTGATGACCGCAATCATGGTTGCGGGACGCTCGGGTTCGGCCTTCGCGGCGCAGCTTGGCACGATGAAGCTGACCGAGGAAATCGACGCGATGCGCACGATTGGCGTCTCCCCGATGGAAGCATTGGTGATGCCGCGCGTCATTGCGGCGGTGGTGATGATGCCGCTGCTCGGCTTCTATGCCTCCATCGTGGCGATCATCGGCGGCGGCTTCCTGTGCGCCGTGGCGCTCGACATTCCGCCGGTTACCTTCGTTCAGCGTATCCGTGAGGTCGTGCCGATCACCGACGTGTATGTCGGCATGATCAAGGCACCCGTCTTCGGCCTGATCATCGCTATCACCGGATGTTTCCAAGGCTTGCAGGTCAAGGCCAATGCCGAGGAAGTGGGCAACCGCACCACCGCTGCTGTGGTGCAGGCGATCTTTATCGTCATCGTGCTCGACGCCTTTTTCGCAGTGTTCTTCACATGGGTAGGCTGGATATGACCAGCGAAGAAGAAGCGGCGCTGGAAACCGAAAAGCGGCTGGAAGAGGCTGTCAATTCGTCCGATATCGCGATCTCCGTGCGCGGGCTGCGCAACAGCTTCGGCGATCAGGTCGTGCACGAAGGGCTCGACCTCGACGTGCGCAAGGGCGAGATCCTTGGCGTCGTTGGCGGATCGGGCACCGGCAAGTCGGTGCTGATGCGCTCCATCATCGGGCTGCAGATCCCTGACGAAGGCGAAGTGCATGTGTTCGGCGAACCGATGATCGGTCGGCTGGACGATGAAGAAGCGCTGGCCATTCGCAAACGCTGGGGCGTGCTGTTTCAGGGCGGCGCGCTGTTCTCGACGCTGACTGTGGCCGAAAATGTCGAAGTGCCCTTGCGCGAATATTATCCCAACATCGGCCCGCAATTGCGCGACGAAATCGCTGCGTTCAAGATCCGCATGACGGGATTGCCGTGCGAGGCCGGTCCGAAATATCCCTCCGAACTGTCGGGCGGGATGCGCAAGCGCGCCGGTCTGGCGCGCGCACTGGCGCTCGATCCCGACCTGCTGTTCCTTGACGAGCCGACAGCGGGGCTGGACCCCATCGGCGCGGCCGCCTTCGACGAACAGACGCGGCAGTTGCAGAAGACGCTGGGGCTGACGGTGTTCCTTATCACCCATGACCTCGACACGCTGTTTTCCATCTGCGACCGGGTCGCGGTGATCGCGGACAGAAAAATCATCGCGGTGGGTACGATTGACGAGTTGCTCGCGACCGATCACCCGTGGATTCAGGAATATTTCAACGGACCGCGTGGACGCGCAGCGGTCTCTGCCCAGCAGCGGCATTCAATATCGTCGGGCGGCGACGCACCGGCGGAAAGGCAGTAGGGATCATGGAAACACGTTCGAACAATGTGCTTGTCGGATCGGTGGTGCTGATATTGCTCGCCGCGATCATGATCGCTGCCTTCTGGTTCTCCCGCGTGTCGGGCGGCGACGATGTCGAATATGACATCTACTTCAAGCAATCCGTCAACGGACTGGCCAAGGGTTCGGCGGTCACCTTTGCCGGTGTACCATCCGGCCAGATCAAGAATATCGAACTGTGGAAGCGCGATCCCGGCTTCGTGAAGGTGCGAATCACCGTGAAGGAAGGCACCCCCATCCTGCAGGGGACCACCGCAACCATTCAGGGCAGTTTTACCGGCCTCTCCGAAATCGTGCTGGACGGCGCGGTCAAGGGTGCCCCGCCGATCGTCTGCCCGGAGACCAACGCGGCGTCGGCCTGCCCCGATGGCGTGCCGGTCATCCCCACCAAGCCCGGCGCATTCGGCGAATTGCTGAACAGCGCGCCGCAATTGCTTCAGCGCCTGTCGACTCTCACCGAGCGTCTGACCGAAACGCTGAGCGACAAGAATCAGGAAAGCATCACCGGCATCCTGCGCAATGTCGATCGCCTGTCGGGCAACCTTGCGGACCGCGGGCCGGAGATCGCCGCGACATTGGCTGAGACCCGGTTGATGGTGCAGAAGGCAGGGCTTGCCGCCGATGAGATCGCCAAGCTGACGGCTTCGACCAACGCTCTGCTGAACGAGGAAGGGCGCCCCCTGACCGCCGACCTGCGCAAGACCGTACAATCGGCGACGAAGAGCCTTGATACGCTCGACAAGACACTAGCCGAAGCACAGCCGGGCGTCCGTGCCTTCTCGCAACAGACGATGCCCGAAGTCGGCGCGCTGGTGCACGACCTGCGCGAAATGACACGATCTTTTCGCGCGATTTCCGAAAAACTGGACCAGCAGGGGGCCGGATCGCTGATCGGATCGCCCAAGCTGCCGGACTATAAGCCATGAAGAGGATTCACCCCATGATCCGCAACGCGAAGATACTTGTTCCGGCCATTGCGGCGCTGTCGCTATCGGCCTGCGTGTCCTTCGGTGGCAATGCGCCTGCGCAGTTACTGACGCTCACGTCCGACGCGCGCGTGGCGACCGGGACAGTGCGCACCGGCGCTCCGGGGACGAGCATTACCGTGATGGACCCCGACACACCCAAGAAGCTGGATACGGTTCGTGTCCCGGTTCAGGTCGATGCCGTCTCCGTCGCCTACATCAAGGATGCGCAATGGGTGGATAGCCCGCGGCACCTCTTCCAGAAAATGCTGTCCGAGACCATCGCAGCAAGCGGCACTGCCATCGTGCTGGATTCGGGCCAGTACAGCGCCGATCCGGGCAAGCGTCTGCTCGGCGAGTTGATCGACTTCGGCGTGGATGCCCGCACCAACACCGCCGTCGTCACTTATGATGCGACACTGGCACCGGGCGGCGGCGCACCCGTCCTGCGCAAGCGCTTTTCGGCGAGCGTGCCGGTTAGCGCCATCCATGCAGCCAGCGTTGGAGCCCCGATCAATCAGGCCGCCAACAAGGTCGCAGCGGAAGTCGCGGCCTGGGTCAACGGCGGCTGACGGTTTAATCCAGGCTCTTCGTCACCTGCTCGGTCACGTCTTTCGACAGGCCGGGCGTACCCACGATACGCTTGAGTTGTGCGCGCATCTGTTGGCCGCGCACGCTATCGAACCGCCGCCAGCGTCCCAGCGGCGGCACCAGCCGCGCTGCGGTCTGCGGGTTGAGCGGGTCGAGCGCGATGATCAGATCCGCGACCATCCGATAGCCTGCGCCATTGCCCTGATGGAAACCCCACTGGTTCGCCGCGAACGCACCATATAGCGACCGGACGCGGTTGGGATTGGACAAGGTGAAATCCTTGTGCCGCCCCAGTTCCTGCACGATGGCCAGCGTATCGGGATGGAACGCCAGAGCCTGCGTCTGGAACCATTTGTCCAGCACCAGCGCATCGGCGGCATAGCGATTGTAGAAGATATCGAGCGCCGCTTCGCGTTCGTCGCTCGTCCCATTGGCAAGCACGGACAGCGCGCCCTGCCGTTCGGTCATGTTGTCCGCGCGGTCGAACTGGGAAAAGGCGATGGCGGACGCATCCGCTGCACCCGAAGCGGAAAGATAGAGCAAGGCCGTGTTGCGCAGCTTGCGCGCACCCATGGCCGCCGACGACAGCGAAAAACCGTTCGCCTCGGTGCGGGCATGAAGATCGCGCCAGACCGGTTCGAGCATCTTGCCGACCTTCGCTTGCAGCCGTTCGCGCGCGGTGTGGATCGCGTCGGGATCGACAACGGTCATCTGATCGCCGATGTAGCTTTCGCTGGGCAATCGAATGGCCTCGGCGATGAACGCGGCGTCGAGCGCGGTATCTGTGGCCGTGTTACGGATTGCGGCAATCACCGGCGCGTCGTCCACCGCCTGACCCGACACCGTGCCAACCAGCACGTTCACCATCAACTGCTGCATTGCTTCATAGCGGGCGAAGGAATCGTCGTCATGCGCGGACAGGAACGCCAGTTCGCTTTGCGTGCGGTCGCTTTCGATGACGACGGGTGCCGAGAAACCCCGGTTGATCGACAGCACCGGCGGCGTGGCAAAGCCTTCGAACCGAAAGCTCTGTTCGCTTTGCGTCAGCATCAGGACTTCGTCGCTGCGGTGCATATTGGTCGCGCGGTCGAACAGGGCAATGCGCAGCGGCATCGCCATGGGGGACTTCGTCGGCTGACCGGGAGTCGGCGGCACGGTCTGGCTCAGCGTCAGTGTCGCCGTGCCAGAGGCCGCATCATGCGCCAGTAGCGCGCGGACGCGGGGCGTTCCGGCCTGCTCATACCACAGGCGAAACTGGGTGAGGTCGATCTGCCCACCCTCTTCCATCGCCTTGACGAAATCCTCGCAAGTCGCGGCCTGCCCATCGTGCCGGTCGAAATAGAGGTCGCTGCCGGCACGAAAGCGATCCGCGCCCAGCATCGTGTGCATCATCCGAATGACTTCCGCGCCCTTGTTATAGATGGTCGCGGTGTAGAAATTGGCGATTTCCATATAGGATTCCGGGCGAACCGGATGCGCGAGCGGGCCGGAATCCTCCTGAAACTGTGCTGCGCGCAGGATGCGGACATCGTCGATCCGCTTGACGGCGGGCGATCCCATATCGGCGGAAAACGCCTGATCGCGGAAAACGGTGAAGCCTTCCTTCAGCGACAACTGGAACCAGTCGCGGCAGGTGACGCGATTGCCCGACCAGTTGTGGAAATATTCATGCGCGACGACCCCTTCGACGGCGTCGAAATCCATGTCGGTCGCGGTTTCCGGATCGGCCAGGATGTAGCGGGAGTTGAAGATGTTCAGCCCCTTATTCTCCATCGCGCCGAAATTGAAATCGGCGACGGCCACGATGTTGAACAC
Source organism: Sphingobium sp. BS19 (assembly GCF_027925545.1). Taxonomy (NCBI): domain Bacteria; kingdom Pseudomonadati; phylum Pseudomonadota; class Alphaproteobacteria; order Sphingomonadales; family Sphingobiaceae; genus Sphingobium; species Sphingobium sp. BS19. Next base: position 51,965 of record NZ_BSEF01000003.1, on the reverse strand, counting down.
GGCCAGATCATATTCGCGGCCATAGACACGCTCGTCCCACGCCATCGAATCCTTGAGCGCCTTCATTGCGTGTGCGGTGCGCGGCAGGTCGGCTTCCTTCACCCATATGCCCAGCGACACCTGCCGCCCCGACATCGTCGTGAAGCTGTCCGCATTGCAGGCCAGATCGCCCGCCACCAGCGCGAACAGATAGCAGGGCTTGAGAAACGGATCGTTCCATTGTGCCCAATGCCTGCCGCCGTCCAGATCGCCCGCAGCAATCGGATCGCCATTGGCCAGCAGGATGGGATACAGCGCCTTGTCCGCTTCCATCCGCACGCTGTAGCGGGACAGCACATCGGGACGGTCGGGGAAGAAGGTGATCCGCCGGAACCCTTCCGCCTCGCACTGCGTGCAGAGCAGGCCGCCGGAAGCATAAAGCCCCATAAGCTGGGTATTGGCTTCCGGCGCGATCTCGACCACCGTTTCAACCTTATGCGCATTGCCCGAAAGCGGAATGACGAGCACGTCGCCCTCCATCGACCAACTGTCGGTTCCAGTGGCAACGCCGTCGATCGAGACGGACAAGGGCACCAGCCCGTCACCGTCGAGGCGCAGCGGCGTTTCGTGTTGCCCGTTGCGAACGACCGACAATGTCGCGCGCACCCGCGTAGCGGCTGCGTCGAGCGTGAAATCCAGAGCGACGTCCGGCACCAGCCACGCGGGCGGGCGGTAATCGGAACGGTGGATGATTGCGGGCGCTGCTGCGCCAGTCGTTTGAATGTCGGCCATGCCCCCTCCTATGCGGCTGCACGGCATGGGGCAATGATCCGGCGTGACGAATGGACGTTTTTGCCCGAGCGTGTAGAAGGATGCCGATGCCACATATTCTGATTTTCGGGCTGGGTTACACGACCGCCCGCCTTGCGGCGCGCTTGCGGAACGACGGCTGGCGCGTAACGGCAACCCGCCGCAGCGCAACGGACGAAGCCATCGCATTTACCGATACGGACGCCGTCCGCGCCACCATCGCCACGGCCAGCCATATCCTGTCCTCGGTCCCGCCGGGGGACGATGGCGCCGATCCTGTCCTGGCGGCCTATGGTGCGGATATCGTAACCAGCCCGGCGCGCTGGATCGGCTATCTGTCCGCGACGGGCGTGTATGGCGATACAGGCGGCGCGTGGGTGGATGAGACGGCCCCCATCGGTCATGGTCGCCGTGGCGCGCGCGCCGACGCGGACATGGCGTGGAGCAACCTGCGCGACGATGTGCGGATATTCCGGCTGCCCGGCATATACGGGCCGGGACGCTCGGCCATCGACCGGCTGATCGACGGACGCGCGCGGCGCATCGACTTGCCCGGACAGGTGTTCAGCCGGGTGCATGTCGACGATATCGTCAGCGGCGTAATTGCCGGGTTCGATGGGCCTGCCGGTGCCTACAACCTGTCCGACGATCTGCCCTGCAGCCAGAACCGCGTGATCGAAGCGGCCAGCGCCCTGAGCGGACTTCCCCTGCCCCCCCTGCAGTCCCTTGAAGAGGCCCAGCTCAGCCCGATGGGCCGCGCCTTTTACAGCGAGAACCGCCGGATCGCCAATGGCAAGGCCAAGCGCGTCCTGAAATGGACACCGCAGTTTCCGACTTATCGCGAGGGTTTGGCGCGCATCGCGATGACCATGCCCGCAACCGACAGCAACGCGCCGACCACCGCCAGCGTGGACCAGCGATAACCTTCGAACAGAGTCGACAGCAGCATCGCGATGACGGGCGTCAGTACCCCGGTATAAGCGGCACGTCCCGCGCCGATCTGTTGGATCAGTCGGAAATAGAGCGGGAAGGTCACGACCGATCCCGCCACCGCGAGATAGGCGATCCCCGCGATGTAACCGAGGCGCGTGTCGAACACCGGCGGCCCCGCAACGATCCACGCCAACGCCGAGTCCATCAGCCCACCCAGCAGCATCGCCCAGGCAAGCACGCTGATGATCGGCAGGCGACGTGCGATGGGTGCCCCCTGCATTACGTTCGACACCGATGCCGCCATAAGGCCGCAAAAACACAGGGCGATCCCTTCCAGCACCGCGCCGGGCGCAACATCGGCATAGCGATATTCGCGCAGGAACAGCAAAACGACGCCCGTCACTGCAATGACCGAACCGATGATGAAATTGCGGCTGACCGGCTGGCGGAAGGTCAACCACGCGAGCAAGCTGTTGGGGATCAGCAGCAGCGCATAGAACACCGCCACCACGCCCGACGTCAGCACCATTTCGGCGCGATAGACGAAGTTGAAGTTGAGCATGAACTGGCTCGCACCCAGGCACGCGGCAAAGGCGATGCCCCGTCCCCCGATCCACAGCGACAGCCCTCGCGCTCGCGCCAGAATCGCCATCGCGACGCTGGCCAGCAGAAACCGATAGGCCACCGACCAGCTTGCCGGAACGGCGCTCACCTGATCGCGGATCACCAGCCAGGTCGATCCCCAGATCACCGTCACGATGATGAAGGGGACCAGCACCCCCGGCGTCAGCAGCGAAGGGCCGTGGTCGCGTGATGGGTGCGCAGCCTCCGTCACAGCGCGGCGATGGCGTCGGCTAATGGCTGCACGTCATCCGCTGTATGATGCCAGCTCGTGACAAGCCGTGCCGCGCCAGCGCCCCAATCGTAAAAGTCGAAGCCTTGCGCGCGCAGGATCGCCGCTTCCTCCGCCGTTACGCGAATGAAAACTTCATTGGCTTCGACCGGATGCAGGCAGCGCCCGCCCGCTGCATTGCCGATGATCGTCGCGGCGGCGTTGGCGGCGCGCGCGTTGGACAGCCACAGATCGCCTTCCAGCATCGCCAGCAACTGCGCGGCGAGATAGCGCCCTTTGGACAGCAGATGCCCGGCCCGCTTGCGACGGCGCAGCGTATCGGCAGCCAGCGTGGGATCGAAGAACACCAGCGCCTCGGCCATCATCCCGCCATTCTTGACGAAGCCGAAGGACAAGGCATCGACACCTGCCCGCCAGCTCAGATCGGCGGGATGGCATCCCAGCGAGGCCACCGCATTGGCAAAGCGCGCGCCGTCCATGTGGAAGCCCAATTTATGCTCTCGGCACAAGGCACCCAATGCCGCGACTTCATCGGGCGTATAGACCCGGCCATATTCCGTCGCATTGGTAATCGTCAGCGCATGCGGCTGCACCTGATGCACATCGTTGCGAATGGTCGCGAGATGTGCGCGCAGGGCGTCCGGCGCAATCTTCGCCCCGTCGCCGGGCAAGGTCATCAGCTTCGCGCCATGCGTATAGAACTCCGGCGCGCCGCCTTCATCGGTTTCGACATGCGCGTCCTGATGACACAGCACCCCGCCAAAGGGTGGGCATAACGCCGCCAGCGCAAGGCAGTTGGCCGCTGTCCCGGTGGTCACCCACATTACCGAGACCGGCGTTTCGAACAGATCGGCAAACGCGCCGTCCAGCCGCGCACTCCACCTGTCGCCATCATAAGCGGCATCGACATGGTCGGCCTGCGCCAGTGCCGCAAGCACTTGCGGAGACACAGGGGCGGCATTGTCGGAGAAAAATCGCATGCCCGCATCCATGCGTTGTGCCGCAATCGCGGTCAACCGATTGGCGCGTCTCAGCCGCCTGCGCCGCGTCGGTCGTGGACCGATTTTTTGCCCGTTCGACCGCATCGCCGCCAAATCGTCATGAACATCGCATTAATGATGCAGCACAGCGAACACTTCACAGATTGGAGCTAATTATGGGGCATCCCCTGATTTTGGAACCCAAGCATTATGTATTATGCCGCCAATAATACCGAGTTGAAAATCAGTAATGGTGCAACCAACTGGATGCCGACTCATAAACCGGGAACAATTCTCGGCACCAAATATGCCGATGTGTTCTATGCACTGGCTGGCGACAAGATGTCAGGCGGTCTGGGCGATGACCATTATTACGTGTGGAACAGCTCCTATTCTATCACGGAATATGCAGGTCAGGGCATAGATACTGTCTACAGCTATGCCTACACCCCCATCACGTTGTCGGCGAATGTCGAAAATCTGGTGCTGGCGGGGCCAGGTTCCACCATGGGTTTCGGCAACAGCCTAAACAACATAATAACCGCGGGAACCGTCGGCGCCTATATCAATGGCGGCATCGGCAGCGATGTTCTGGTCGGCGGCAAGGGGCTCGACACCTTCGTCATCAATGCTGGTGAAGGCTCTGACGCCATCTATAACTTCACGTCGGGCCAGGATCTGATCCGCCTGGACGGTTTCAAGATCGGCGGCTTTACCCAGCTGCTGTCCCACGCGACGCAAGAGGGCAACGCCGTCAAGTTCTCGCTGGGCAATGGCGAAACGCTCATTGTGAACGACGCCACCATCGCGTCGTTCAAAGCGACGGACTTCTCTTTCCTCAACGACAGCGCGGTCGTCATCGATGCACCGAACGCCGCGCCGTTGGCCGGGCAGAAGACGCTGTCGGGCACCCATGCGGGGCAAACCAACAACGGCTGGTACGCCATCAACAATGTGTGGAATGCCGACCATCTGAAATATGGCACCGATTACACCAACAGCGTTTCGTACACGAAGAACGACCTGTCGACCGGCACGACCTTCAACTGGTCGTTCCCGACGCTGGACCTGAAGCCCGGAACGGCTGGCAGCATATTGGCCTATCCCGACCTGCTCTTCGGCGCGTCGCCTTTCTCCGGCGGCACCAATCCCGGCGACACAGCGCAGGTCTTCCCGGTCCAGCTCAGCCAGTTGAACGGGCTGAAGGCGAATTTCGATGTGGGCTATGGCGGTGACACGGCAGGCTTCAACGTGGCCTTCGATATCTGGCTGACCAGCAAGCCGGGCGGCGACGCAACGACGGTCACCAACGAAATCATGGTCTGGCTGCATCAGGGCGATTTCGAAGCATTCGGCGAGCGGATCGGCACCTATGTGGACGGCGATTTCGTCGGTACGATCTACCGCGCCCCCGGAACGCACTACACCGCTATCGTCGCCAACAGCGACACGCCGGTCGGTACGCTCGATTTCGTCAAGCTGTTCGCTACGCTGACCGACCTGGGTATCGTCAATCAGAACGAATATCTCGCCATGTCTCAACTGGGTGCAGAGGTCGTGTCCGGCACGGGTTCGCTGACGATCAACCAACTGACCTATGATGTGCAGACCAAGAACGCCGACGGCACTATCGAAGTCCAGCATGTCACGGGCGCAGGCACCACGACGCAGATCATCGATCCGGTTGCGACGGTCGATGGCACCAACGGCGACGACACGCTCTATGCAACGGCGACAAAATCGGTGCTGCATGGACTGGACGGCAATGACACGCTGATCGCGATTTCGGGCGACAACACGCTGCACGGCGGCAAGGGCCATGACAGCTATGTCCTGCATTCCGCGCAGGACAAGGTCGTCGAGCTGGCCGGTGAAGGCATCGACACCGTGAAGGCCGGGTTCAGCTACACCCTGACCGATCATGTCGAAAACCTCGTGCTGACCGGCACGGCCGCCATCAACGGTATCGGCAATGCGCTCGACAACGCGATCACCGGCAACGGTGCGGCGAACGTTCTGAATGGCGGCGAGGGCGACGACCGGCTGACCGGTGGCGCAGGCGCGGACACGCTGATCGGCGGCGACGGGTTCGACTTCGCCGCTTATGGCACCGCCACGCAGGGCGTGAAGGTCGACATGATCGCCACGAGCCTGAACACTGGCGACGCCAAAGGCGACAGCTATAGCTCTGTCGAAGGCCTCATCGGTTCCGAGTTCGGCGACTGGATTGCGGCGGACCACAGCGCCAACACGCTGATCGGCGGCGCAGGCGACGATTATTTGTCGGCACGGAGCGGCAACGACATTCTGAACGGCGGCGTCGGCAATGACAAGCTGAACGGCGGCTGGGGTCAGGATATCTTCCAGTTCGAAGCGGGCGGCGGTCGCGACGTGATCGAGGATTTCAACTGGGCCGGGCAACACGATACGATCAGCCTCGACAAGGCGCTGGGCGTATCCAGCTATGCCGATGTCATGGCACACGCCAAGCAAGTCGCGCACAACACCGTCATCACCTTCGATACCGGGGATTCGCTGCTGCTCTACAACACGCAGTTGAAGACCCTTGCAGTGGACGATTTCGCCTTTTTCACCTGACCGACAGTCGTCGATGCGGCGGTAAAACGGGCTGATGCGTTGTTTTGCCGTCGCGTTGACAAGAAATATTTAGCGATTACCCTGCTATTAAGGATATTCGGTAGGCATGGGAGGACGGCCCAGCCTCATTGCGGATATACCGTTCCAGGGCACATCGTACATGTTTCAAGGACTGACAGTTGGGGCCAGTCTCGCCTCTGACCGGTTTTCGAACCTGCCTGCACTGACGGGGCTGCACCCATGACGGCGCTGACGACAGCGTCGCCACCCACCGTCGAAGGCACCGGGTCGGACCTGATGACAGCCGTGCGGCGATACCGCGCCGCGTGGATCACCGTCGGTTTCTTAAGCGCCGTGCTAAGCGTCCTGCAACTGAGCGGCGCGCTCTACATGATGCTGGTCTATGACTCGGTCCTGCCCAGCCGCAGCATCCCCACCCTGATCGGCCTGCTGATCCTGTTGGTCGGCATGTATGCATTTCAGGGCGTGTTCGACACGATGCGCACCCGCATATTGGGCGACATCGCGTCGGCGATGGACCGCGAATGGTCGCCGCGCGTGCAACGGGCGATTTCCGACGCGGCGCTGCGTGGCCACGCTATGCCCGGCGACGGTCTGACGCCGATGCGCGACCTGGAAAACATCCGCACCTTCATGTCCGGTTCCGGCCCCGGCACGATCATGGACCTGCCGTGGATCCTGTTCTTCCTCGGAATCCTGTTCCTGCTGCACGTCTGGATCGGCGTCACGGCGCTGATCGGCGCGATCTTGCTGCTGGGCCTCACGGTCCTGACCGACCGCGCGATAAAGGCGCCCGCTGCCAAGCTCAGCCAGGTCGCGGCCTATCGCAATGGCATGGCCGAAACCAACCTTCGCCATGTCGAACTGCTCACCGCACTCGGGATGCGCGGCCGGATGGAAGAACGGTGGCAGAATATCAACCGCATGTTCCTGTCCGCGCAGAGCAGCCTTGCACGCTCGACCGGGGTGTTGGGCGGTCTCAGCCGTCTGGGTCGCCTGTTCCTGCAATCGGCGATCCTGACCGTTGGCGCGCTGCTGGTCATCGACGGCAAGGCCAGCGGCGGCGTGATTTTCGCGTCCTCCATCCTGTCCGCGCGCGCACTGGCGCCGATCGATCAGGCGATTGCCAACTGGCGCGCATTCGCTGCGGCAAAGATCGGCTGGCGACGGCTGTCCAGATTGCTGCACGACATCCCCGTCGAGCCGGAACGCCAGACATTGCTGCCCGCACCGACCATGCGGCTGGACGTGCAGAGCCTGTTCGTTGCCCCGCCGGGTACGCAGAAGCTGACTGTGCAGGGCGTCGATTTCACGCTGGAAGCCGGTCAGGCGCTGGCCGTCATCGGGCCAAGCGCGGCGGGAAAATCCTCGCTGGCACGCGCCCTCGTCGGCGCGTGGCGTCCTGCGCGCGGTGCCGTGCGGCTGGACGGCGCGACGCTCGATCAGTGGCCGTCCGACATATTGGGCCGGTCGATCGGTTATATGCCGCAGATGGTCGAGCTGTTCGAAGGCAGTATCGCCGACAACATCTCCCGCTTCATGCCCGGCCAGAATTCCGATGCCATCATCTCTGCGGCAAAGGCAGCGGGCGTGCATGACATGATCGTCGCCATGCCGCTGGGCTATCAGACGCCGGTGGGGCATGACGGCGCCAGCCTCTCCGCCGGACAACGGCAACGCATTGGCCTTGCCCGCGCGCTGTACGGCGATCCGTTCCTCGTGCTGCTCGACGAGCCCAATTCCAATCTGGATGGCGCAGGTGAGCGGGCGCTGAGCGCTGCCATCCTCTCCGTCCGCGCGCGGGGCGGCATCGCCATCGTCGTGGCGCATCGCCCCTCGGCGCTTGCCGCCGTCAATCTGGTGCTGGTGATGCGCGACGGTCGTGCCGACGGCTTCGGACCGCGCGACGAGATATTGGAGAAATTCGTGAAGCTGCCTTCGCCGCCCTCCCCGACCTCGCCCGATTCCTCCGCTCAGCAGCAGGCTGCCTGACATGACCGAACACGCCCTTGCCCTGTTGCCGCAGAGCGCGGCAGCCCCCTTCGAACCCGAAGCGCGCCTCAATGGCACGCTGAAAACCGCGGTCGGCCTGATGGCGTTGCTCGTCTTCGGGATCGGTGGCGCAGCGGCGCTCATTCCCATCGGCGGCGCCATCGTCGCCAGCGGGCAATTGGGCGTCGAATCGCACGTGAAGCAGATTACGCATCCGACCGGCGGCACCGTCGCGCAAATTCTGGTGCAAAATGGCCAGCATGTCCGCAAGGGCCAGTTGCTGATGCGGCTGGACGACAAGGTGCTCGGCACCGACGCGGAGCTTTCTGCGCTCTCCGTCGATCAGTTGACGGCGCAGCGCGCGCGGCTGGAGGCCGAACGGCTGGGCGATAGCAGCATTCGCTTTCCCGAAGCGCTGGTGAAACGCACCGACTTCAGCGCGAAGAGCGCCATGGCCGACGAGCAGAAGCTGTTCGCCATTCGCCGGTCGGAAGGCTCCGGCCTCTCCGCGCAACTGCAATCGCGCATCGGCCAATATGGTCAGGAAATCGCCGGATACCGCGCGCAAATCGCCGCGCTGCAAAAGCAGGCCGTGCTGATCAAGCCCGAGCTGGAGGGCGTCCGCGAACTCTACGGCAAGAAGCTGGTGACGCTCAATCGCGTCAACCAACTGGAACGCACCTCGGTCGACCTGAGCGGCAGCGTCGGCGCGCTCAATGCCCAGATCGCCCAGACGATGGCGAAAATCGCCGAAACGCGGCAGCAGATCATCCAGATCTCAGAGACGCGCCGTTCCGACGCGGGCGTTCAGCTTGCCGAGATCAACTCCGCCCTCAATCAGCAGCAGTCGCGCAGCGTGTCGGCGATGGACGCACAAAGCCGCACGATGATCCGCGCGCCGTATTCGGGCGTAGTGGACAAGCTGTCCGCCGCCACCATCGGCGGCGTGATCCGCCCCGCCGACGTGATCATGGAAATCGTGCCCGATCAGGATCGCCTGCTGGTCGAAGGCGCTGTCAATCCTGCCGATATAGACCGCGTCCATGCCGGTCAGGTCGCGCGCATCCGCCTGACCTCGGCCAACGCCACGGCAACGCCCGAACTGCAGGGCAAGGTGGTGTTCGTCGCCGCCGAGCGGACCGTCGATCCGTCAGGACAGCGCAGCTATTTCCCGGTTCGCGTGGAAATCGACGCGCGCGAAGCCGCAAAGAACAACGGCGTGAAGATGAAGGCCGGGATGCCCGCCGAAATCTTCATGGAAAGCGGCAGCCGCACGATGCTGTCCTATCTGACCAAGCCGCTACGCGACCAGATCCAGCGCGCTTTCCGCGATAATTAATATACGGATTTAGACGTTCGCGGGATTGAAACGGCGGCCATGCTGGACGTGTTTGGCGCGTATAGCCTGTGAACCGTTCCCCCGCGAAAGCGGGGGTCCAGGGCAACAAGGCGCTACATGCCCCACACTGGACCCCTGCTTTCGCAGGGGAACGGTGGGGGGTCATAGCTAATGGGCATAAGAGCGAAAGCCTTACTTCCCCTTCTTCATCGCCTGCACGGCGGCCAGCGTGTTCTTCACATGCGCGGCATAGCTCATTTCGCTGTGCACATAGGCAATGCGGCCCGTGGGGGCGATCACATAGGATGTCCGGTTGGACAACGTCGTGCGCTGCGGCAGGACGACGTCATAGCCTGAGATCACAGCCGGACCGGCAGACGCCACGGTGAACTTGTTACGGCATTCCTCGACCGAGAATTTGGCGAGCTTGTCCACCGGGTCCGCCGACATGCCGATCACCGTCGCCCCGGCTTTCTTGAACGCATCGGTCGCATCGGCAAATTCGCGCGCTTCGGCTGTGCAACCCGGCGTAAAGGCAGCGGGGAAGAAATAGAGCACCACGGGCCCCTTCTTCAGCTCGTCCGCCAGATGGATCTGCCGCACCTTACCGGCGAGCGCACCGCGCGTCGTGAAGTCAGGCGCCTTGGCACCCACGGCCAACGCGGCATTGGCGGCGGCAGGCGCGAAGGCCAGAGCAGTCGCAGCGATCAGGGAAAGGCATAATTTCATCGGTACACTCCTAAAGGGCGCGGGTCGGGGGTTCCCACAGTTCGATGGCATTGTCTTCAGGGTCATGAATACGGGCAAAACGCCCGACATCGGGATGATCCCAATCGGCATTGGTGATGATCGCAATTCCCGCCTCACGCAAGCGCGCGAGCATCCCGTCCAGGTCGGCAACACGGAAATTGATCATGAACGCCTTGTCCGCCGCGAAATAATCGGTGTCGGCCTTGAACGGCGCGAATATCATCGGTCCACCCTGAGTGATCCATGCCCATTCGTCGGCCGTCTGATCGGGATCGGTAACGCAGCCCGCGCCGATGCCCAGATGCGCCTTGTACCAGGCCGACAGCGCATCGGGATCTTTCGCCCGAAAGAACAGCCCACCCATTCCCAGAACCGGCATCGTCCTTCTCCTATGGATGGCCGTAGGCGAGTCGCGCCGCCACAGCGCATGACAATCCAACCTTATCATACCCCACAAAGCCCGCTAGAGCACAGCGATGCTCAGCCGCCTCACCGTCAGCGACTTTCGCAACCATGAGGATGCCTTGATCGTCCCGGCGCATCCGTTCGTGGTGCTCACGGGGGAAAATGGCGCAGGCAAGACCAACGTATTGGAGGCTATCTCGCTGCTCGCGCCGGGACGCGGCCTGCGCGGCGCGGCGTTGCGCGACATGGCGCGGCAAGGGGGCAGCGGCGGCTTCGGCATCGCGGCGCAGGTCGACGATGTCACCATCGGCACCGGAACCCTGCCCGGCGCGCCCGACCGGCGCACCGTGCGGATCGGCGGCAGCCCCAGCGCCGCGACTGCGCTGGCCGAGCGTCTCTCCGTCCTGTGGCTCACCCCCGCCATGGATCGCCTGTTCGCCGAAAGCCCGGGCGGGCGGCGGCGGTTTCTCGACCGGCTGACGCTTGCGCTGCATCCCGGCCATGCGACCCACAGCACCCGCTACGAAGCGGCGATGCGCAGCCGCAACAGCCTGCTCGCCGACGCCCGCGCCCCCGATCCGGCATGGCTGTCCGCGCTGGAAAGCCAGATGGAGGTCCATGGCACGGCGCTGACCGAGGCCCGAACCGACACCGTCGCGGCATTGGCGCAGACGCTGCTGACCCAGCCCGATGGCCCGTTCGCGCGGCCCCTACTCACGTTGGAAGGCTGGAGCGGAAACGACGTGCCGCTTTCCGACCAACTGCGCGAAGGACGCAGGCGCGACGCTGCCGCCGGACGCACCCTCACCGGCCCGCATCGCACCGACCTGCTTGTCATCCACGCGGCGAAGGATCAGCCCGCCGCGCTCTGTTCCACCGGCGAGCAAAAGGCGTTGCTGCTTTCGATCATATTGGCCCATGCCGCGCTGGTATCGGACCGCGCCGGTCATCCGCCGGTCCTGCTGCTGGACGAAGTCGCCGCCCATCTCGACCCTTCACGCCGCCTTGCCCTGTTCGATCGGCTGGCCGCCACGGGCGGGCAAGTGTGGATGACCGGCACGGAATCCGCGCTGTTCGAAGGGCTGCCGGACGCCACCCGGCTGCATGTCGAAGCGGGCCACATAGCCCGCGTCTGAAATGTTCCCCTCAATTGAACGCAGGATGAACGGTGCACCCTGCCCTCGCAACGTTTTGCCGCAGTGCGGTAGCGGACGAACCGAGGATCGCCTTTAACCCCCTCAAGCCAAAGCGAGGGGTCGCAAAAGATAATGCAAGCTATAGTTCGGGCGCTCTTTGCGCTGGTCGTGTCGCTCGGCCTTATTTCAGCGAACACATCGGCCATGGCAGGCACCTTGCAGTGCGCACCCTATGCCCGTCAGATTTCCGGCATTCAGCTTTTCGGTCGCGCAGCAGACTGGTGGCAGCAGGCAGAAGGTCAATATGATCGCGGCCAGCAGCCCCGCGTAGGCGCAGTCCTGTCCTTCTCGTCCAGCCGTTCGATGCCCGCCGGTCACGTCGCCATGGTCAGCCGCGTCGTATCCGAGCGCGAAGTTCTCCTCACCCACGCCAACTGGTCCTATCGCGGCGGCATCGAACATGATGTCCGCGCCGTCGACGTGTCGCCTAACAATGACTGGAGCGACGTAAAGGTCTGGTACGGCCCGATCGGTAACCTCGGCAAGCGGTCCAATGCCGCACGCGGTTTCATCTACCCGTCGAAATCGACGCTTTCCGAGAAGCCGGTACAGATCGCCGCTCTCGACATCGCGCGCTCGCGCTAAGCCGCCAAACGTCCTTAACCCGTTGCTAGGCATTCGCTGCCTATACTCGTTCCCGTTCAAAGCGTTACGGATTCGGGATCACAGGCATGGGACGATTTCAGGGCAAGATCGCGGCATGGCTGCTCGCTTCCGGCCTCGCCCTTTCCATAACGATGCCGCTACGCGCCGCCGATATCCTGCAATGCGTGCCTTATGCCCGTGTCGTCTCCGGCGTGTCGCTTTATGGCGACGCATGGACATGGTGGGATCAGGCCGCCGGACGCTATGATCGCGGCCACCGTCCGCGCAAAGGGGCGGTGCTGGCATTCCAGCCCTTCGGCCCTATGCAACTAGGCCATGTCGCCGTCGTCAGTGCGATCCTGTCATCCCGCGAGATTCTGATACGCCACGCCAACTGGTCGTCCCCCGGCGCCATCGAGGAAGACGTCCGCGCCATCGACGTGTCCGAAGACGGCGACTGGAGCGAAGTCCGCGTATGGCACAGCCCGACCGGCCAGATGGGCGCGCGCATCAATCCCACCTTCGGATTCATTTATGGCGAAGGCGCGCGGCTGCATCCGTTCAACGGCATGAGCGGCACGCGTCTCACGCAAAACGTCGCTTACGATAAAGCCGATGGCGACGACATCGAAGAGGCCGCTCCCGCGCGCAAAAAGCCCCCGCGCCTCGCTTATGCCGATGTCACCCGCAGCGACGATGTCCGCACACTCGCCGACATTATCCGCGACGTGAAACGCACCGCCAAGATCAAGTAAGCGTTACTCGGCGGTGGGGTCCGCATCTTCGGCGGGATTTTCGTACCAAGCCTCGACGGGGCCGGACAGCTTGATGGTCAGCGGCTGGCCGTGGCGATCCTTGGTCTTGCCGGCGGCAACGCGAATCCAGCCTTCCGAAATGCTGTATTCTTCCACGTCATTGCGCACGCGGTCCTTGAAGCGGATGCCGATGCCGCGCTGAAGCACGTCCATGTCGAAATGCGGGCTGCGCGGATTGGTCGACAGGCGGTCGGGCGGCGTATCGCCAATCGGCGCATCCGTTTCAGGAACTGGGGTTTCTGGCGTATCGGTCATTGTCATATCCTGCTGGAAAGCCGTGCGCCTAACCCCGGACGGGCCACGGCGTCAACCGTCACGCCCGCACTTCGCCCACCACACCGGCGCTGTTGTGCCGCAAAGCGGTCAGCACCGTATGCACGATGCCGTCGGCATCCAGCCCCGCGTCGGCATATTGCTTTTCCGGCTTGTCCTGATCCTGAAAGAGATCCGGCAGACGCAGCGTGCGGATTTTGAGCCCCGCATCGGTCAGACCCAGATCGCTCGCCAGCGTCAGCACATGCGCGCCCAGACCGCCGACCGAGCCTTCCTCCACCGTCACCGCCACATCATGCGTGGACAGCAGCTTGCGGATCATCTCCTGATCCAGCGGCTTGGCAAAGCGCAGATCGGCCACGGTCGTGGACAGGCCCTTGGCCTCCAGCGCATCCGCCGCTTTCAGCGCTTCCTCCAGCCGCGTGCCCAGCGACAATATCGCAACCTTATGCCCCTGCCGCACGATCCGGCCCTTGCCGATCTCCAGCAGTTCGGGCGTTTCGGGCAACGCAACGCCGGTGCCATTGCCGCGCGGATACCGCACTGCAATCGGCCCGCTGTCATGCTGCGCGCAGGTATGCACCATGTGCACCAGTTCGGCCTCGTCCGCCGCCGCCATCACCACGAAATTGGGGAGCGTCGCCAGATAGGTCACGTCGAAGCTGCCCGCATGGGTGCTGCCGTCCGCGCCCACCAGACCGGCGCGGTCGATGGCAAAGCGCACCGGCAGATTCTGAATCGCCACATCGTGCACGACCTGATCGTAGGCGCGCTGCAGGAATGTCGAGTAGATCGCACAGAACGGCCGCATCCCCTGCGCCGCAAGGCCTGCCGCGAACGTCACCGCATGTTGCTCCGCAATACCCACGTCGAATGTGCGGTCGGGGAACAGCTCCTGAAACTTGTCCAGCCCCGTACCAGCCGGCATCGCCGCCGTAATCGCGCATACCCGGCTGTCCTTCTGCGCTTCGGCAATCAGCGCCTTGGCAAATACGCCAGTATAGCTGGGCGGTCCCGGCGGGGCCTTCGCCTGCGCGCCGGTGACGACGTCAAATTTCTGGACGCCGTGATATTTATCGCTGGCCGCTTCGGCAGGGCCATAGCCTTTGCCCTTCTTGGTCACGACATGGACCAGAATCGGGCCCTCCTCGGCATCGCGGACATTTTCGAGGACGGGGATCAACTGGTCCAGATTATGCCCGTCGATGGGACCGACATAATAAAAGCCCAATTCCTCGAACAGCGTACCGCCCATCGCCATGCCGCGCGCAAATTCGTCGGTCTTCTTCGCGGCCTTCTGCAGCGGCAGGGGCAATCTGCGCGCGACGCGCTTCAACGCATCGCGCACCGACAGGAATTCACGGCTCGAAACGATCCGCGCCAGATAGGCCGACAGACCGCCGACCGGCGGCGCAATCGACATGTCGTTGTCGTTCAGGATCACGACCAGCCGGTTACCTGCTTCGCGCGCGTTATTCATCGCTTCATAGGCCATGCCCGCCGACATCGCGCCGTCGCCGATCACGGCAATGCCCTTGCCCGGCGTGCCTTTCAGCTTGTTGGCAATCGCAAAGCCCAAAGCCGCGCTGATCGAAGTCGAACTGTGCGCCGCACCAAACGGATCATATTCGCTTTCCGAACGCTTGGTGAAGCCCGACAGGCCGCCGCCCGCGCGCAGTGTACGGATGCGGTCGCGACGCCCCGTCAGCACCTTGTGCGGATAGCATTGATGCCCCACGTCCCAAACCAGCCGGTCGTTGGGCGTGTCGAATACATAATGGATCGCCGTGGTCAGCTCGACCACGCCCAGTCCGGACCCCAGATGGCCACCGGTCACACCGACAGCCGAAATCACTTCCTGCCGCAACTCGTCGGCCAGTTGGGAAAGCTGTTCGGGTTCCAGTTTACGCAGGTCGGCAGGCAGATTAACCTGATCGAGCAACGGGGTAGAGGGGCGTTCTGACATAATGAAGCGTATCTCCTGGCCCCAGCTTAGCCGGTTCCGCTTTTCCTGTCGAATGTCGTAATATTTCAGAAATACAGTTGGTCAGGCCGCACATTTGGCGCAGGTGCCCAGCACCTCGATCACCGGACGTTCGGCGATGAACCCTTCATTGGCCGCGCGTTTGCGCACGTTGCCGGTCAGCGTGTCGTCATCGACATGCGTCGCTTCGCCACAGGTGCGGCACACCAGAAAGATGCAATCGTGCAGGCAGCCGGGATGCGCGTTGGCGATATAGGCATTCGCGCTTTCCACTCGCATGGCGAGGTTGGACGACACAAACAGGTCGAGAATGCGATAGACGCTGTTCGGCGCCACGCGCTTGCCCCGCGCCTTCGATACGGTGTCGGCAATGTCATAGGCCGACGCCGGTTTTTCTTCCCCCGCCAGCGCCTCGAAAATGGCCGCGCGCATGGGCGTCCACTGTTCGCCGTTACGCTCCAGCGTCGCCTGCGCCTCGCTGGCCAGCGACATGCCGGTGGGTTCGTGGTGATGATGTTGCTGCGCCATCGCTCTTATCTAAGGCGGCGGCAGCATCGCGGCAATAGCCGAAGGCCGCACCCGTCAAGGATGCGGCCTTCGTCATTGTCTCGTCGATCAGGCCGAGGCGTCCGCCATCGCCTGATCCGTGGGTGCCGAGATCGAAGGATTGCGGTCCTTGATCGTGGCCCGCGCCTTGCGGACGCCCGCGCCGTAATCGGGATGCACCTGATCGAACAGCTTGCACTGACGTTCCTCGATGAAGTCCGGAATATCGCCCATCGCCGCAGCGATATTGGCGAACAGCCGTTGCTTCTCCCCATCGTCGAACAGCTCGAACAATGCGCGCGGTTGACCGAAATCGTCATTGCCGTCGCGATGATTATACCGCGCCGCATCGCCGGAAATCTTGAGCGGCGGTTCGAGGAACTTGTTGTCCTCGACCGGACCGCCAAAGCTGTTCGGTTCGTAATAGGCCGCCGGATTGGGATTGTTCGGCGTGAACCGCATCGCCCCATCCTTATGGTAATGGTTCACCGGGCATTTGGGGGCATTGATCGGCAACGCTTCATAATGCGTCCCGATGCGATGGCGATGCGCGTCGGCATAGCTGAAGATACGCGCCTGCAGCATCTTGTCGGGCGAAAAGCCGATGCCCGGCACGATGTTCGACGGGCTGAACGCCGCCTGCTCGATCTCCGAGAAATAGTTGTCAGCGTTCCGGTTCAGTTCGAACTCGCCAATGTCGATCGGCGGGTAATCGGCATGTGGCCACACCTTCGTCAGATCGAACGGGTTATACGGCGTCTTGTCTGCATCCAGTTCGGGCATGATCTGGACCTGCATCTTCCACTTGGGGAAGTCGCCGGTTTCGATGGCTTCGAACAGATCTTCCTGCGTCGATTCGCGAGTCCGCCCGACGACGCCGGCCGCTTCCTCGTTCGTCCAGTGCTTGTGGCCCTGCATCGTCTTGAAGTGGAACTTGACCCAGAACCGCTCGCCCGCATCGTTAAGCAGGCTGAACGTGTGGCTGCCATAGCCGTTGACGTTGCGCACGCCCACCGGCAGGCCGCGATCCGACATCAGGATCGTCACCTGATGCAGCGATTCCGGCGACAGCGACCAGAAATCCCACATCGCCGTCGGCGAACGCAGATTGGTGCGCGGATGGCGCTTTTGCGTGTGGATGAAGTCAGGGAACTTCACCGGATCGCGCACGAAGAAGACCGGCGTATTGTTGCCGACCAGATCCCAGTTCCCTTCGGGCGTGTAGAATTTCAGCGAAAAGCCGCGCACATCGCGTTCGGCGTCCGCTGCGCCCGCTTCGCCAGCCACCGTCGAAAAGCGCGCGATCATCGGCGTTTCCGCGCCGGGCTGCAGCACCTTCGCTTTTGTATATTTGCTGATGTCGCCGGTAATCCGCAGCGTGCCATGCGCGCCCCAGCCCTTCGCATGGACGACACGCTCAGGGATACGCTCGCGGTTCTGATGCGCCAGCTTTTCGAGGAGCTGATAATCCTGCAGCAGCAGCGGACCGCGCGGACCGGCACTCAGAGAATTCTGGTTGTCGGCAATCGGCGCCCCGGCGCTCGTCGTCATCTGCGGCCCGCCGGATTTGGCTTGATCTGTCATCGCTCGTCTCCTTCAATATCTGAATCTGACCACCGGGATATACCAGCGCCATTCCATCAAAAAATTGATTAATGTGCCCATACTGATCGTTTTAGACGATATGCCTTCGCGGCTTGCACTTTTCACGTATCGGCTTATTACCCCAAACGTCATCTGGGGAGTAGCCAGCCACGGACATTCCGTGGGCCGCGCGTCAACATATTTGGTGGAGACATCATGGTGCGCGGGACAGGATCGATACGGTTCTGTCTGTCGAGACCAATGGCATCGGCTTTCCGTCCCGGTCGGGCGGGAGGGCCGGTGGCATTGCGTTTTCTTCTGCCCGACCCTGGATATTGACCCCATGGAAGCTTTTCTCACGTCCACCGCCGTGGTCGCGCTCGCCGAAATCGGCGACAAGACGCAATTGCTGGCGATCCTGCTCGCCACGCGCTTTCGCAAGCCGGTGCCCATCATCGCCGGTATATTGGCGGCCACCCTTGCCAACCATTTCCTCGCCGCACTGGTCGGCCACAGCATAGCGGGCCTGCTCGACAGTCCCGCCTTCCGCTATGCCATTGCCGCCGGGTTCATCGCCATGGCGCTGTGGACGCTCGTGCCGGACAAGATCGACGACGACATGAAGACGCCGACGCGCGCGGGCGTGTTCGTGACCACGCTGGTTGCCTTCTTCCTCGTGGAAATGGGCGACAAGACACAGATCGCGACCATCGGCCTTGGCGCGCAATTCGGCACGCATATGATCGACGTGCTGGCCGTTACGGCGGGCACCACCTTTGGCATGATGATCGCCAATGTCCCTGCGGTCTATCTGGGCGAAGCGCTCATCAAGCGCGTCCCGCTCGGCACCGTGCGCATCGTTGCGGCGTCGCTGTTCTTCGCGCTCGGCCTCTGGCTGCTCGCTTCGTTGCAAGGATGGGTGTGACGCGCAGTTGCGATTCGCGCCCGCCCCTGTTACCGGCCCGCCAAACGTCCGCGCCTTTGCACGAAAGTCCGCTTACATGTCCGATCAGATCAACCGCGTCGTCCTTGCCTTTTCCGGTGGCCTCGACACCAGCGTCATCCTGAAATGGCTGCAACAGACTTATAATTGCGAAGTCGTGACCTTCACGGCGGACTTGGGGCAAGGCGAGGAGCTGGAACCGGCGCGCAAGAAGGCCGAGCTGATGGGCGTCAAGCCCGAGCATATCTTCATCGACGACCTGCGCGAAGAATTCGTGAAGGATTATGTTTTCCCGATGATGCGCGCCAATGCGCTGTATGAAGGGCTGTACCTGCTCGGCACGTCCATCGCGCGGCCGCTGATTGCCAAGCGCCAGATCGAAATCGCCAAGATGGTCAACGCCGACGCGGTCAGCCATGGCGCAACCGGCAAGGGCAACGATCAGGTCCGCTTCGAACTCGGCTATTACGCGCTCCAGCCGGATATCAAGGTCATTGCCCCGTGGCGCGAATGGGATCTGACCAGCCGTACCCGCCTGATCGCCTTTGCCGAAGAGCATCAGATTCCCATTGCGAAGGACAAGCGCGGCGAAAGCCCGTTCTCCACCGACGCGAACATGCTGCACACTTCGTCTGAAGGCAAAGTGCTGGAAGACCCGTGGGACGAAGTGCCCGACTATGTCTATTCGCGCACCGTCAACCCGGAGGACGCACCCGACCAGCCCGAAACCATCACCATTGACTTTGAGCGCGGCGATGGCGTGGCGATCAACGGCGTCGGCATGTCACCCGCGACTTTGCTCGAAACGCTGAACGAATATGGCCGCAAGCACGGCATCGGTCGCCTCGATCTGGTGGAAAACCGCTTCGTCGGGATGAAGTCGCGCGGCATGTACGAAACGCCCGGCGGCACCATCTATCACCTCGCCCATCGCGGGATAGAGCAACTGACGCTGGATCGCGGCGCCGCGCATCTGAAGGACGAGCTGGCCCCGCGTTATGCCGAATTGCTTTACAACGGCTTCTGGTTCTCGCCGGAGCGCGAAATGCTTCAGGCCGCCATCGACCACAGCCAGGAAAAGGTCACCGGCACCGTCCGCCTGAAACTCTACAAGGGCAATGTCTCGGTCACCGGGCGCAAGTCGCCTTTCAGCCTCTACAGCGAAAAGGTCGTGACGTTCGAAGACGACGCCGGCGCCTACGATCAGCGCGATGCTGCGGGCTTTATCAAGCTCAATGCCCTGCGTCTGCGCCTGCTGGGTCGCCGGGATATCTGATCTGGATCAGGGCGTTTCTAAACGCGCCTTTAAGGATGTTTTCAGGGTTGCGCGCATAGGCCCGTCTCATTGAGATGGAGAGACTTATGCACGGGATTCAGCCAAACATTGGCGCAGTTTGGCATGCGGTGAAGCGCAGTGCGACAGTCGCCACCTTCGACATGAAGGGGCATGTCACGGGCGCCAACGACAATTTTCTGGATCTCTTCGGCTATCGGTTCGACCAGATCGTCGGCAAGCATCATCGCATGTTCTGCACACCCGATTATGCGCAATCGGACGACTATGCCCAATTCTGGCGCAAGCTGGCCAGCGGCCGTTTCGACAGCCGCGAATATGCCCGGCTGGACAGCAAAGGCCGCGAAATCTGGATTCACGGCAGCTATAATCCCTTGCTGGACGATAAGGGCGATCAGATCGGCATCGTCAAATTCGCGAACGACATCAGCAAGGAAAAGCGCGCCATCGCTGCGCAGGATGCGCTGCAACGCGACATGCGCGATGCCATTGCGACGCGCGGCACCGAAGTGGAGCATGTCTTGCGTGAGGTCGCGCAGATCGTCGAATCCATCGATTCAATCGCGCGCCAGACCAATCTGCTGGCGCTGAACGCTTCGATCGAAGCGGCCCGCGCAGGCGACGCCGGCAGAGGCTTTTCCGTCGTCGCGACCGAAGTCAAGAAACTCGCTTACGATACGCAGGACGCGACGATGAAGGCGAAGCTGCTCATCGCACGCTGATCCGTCGCCCTCTTGCCTATTGACGGGAAATGCGTCTTAGCTCCGGCATGCGCAGCGCTCCCTCAGCCTCCCGCCGACCGCCGATATTCCCGTGGCGGTACAGCATGTTTCTGGCGCTGCTGGTCATCGCCGGTCCGCTCCTGACGGTGATCCCCTGGCATGAGGCACTCATGGCCGCATTCGACATAGCGGCGGCGGCGTTCCTCGTCTCGGTCTACCCGCTGCTGAAGTCCGACGCGGACACCATGCGCCGCAACGCCGCGAACAACGATGCCAATCGCGAACTGATGCTGTTGCTGACGTTCATCGTCACGCTCGTCATCCTGATTGCCGTTGGCGTGGCGGTTACTGCGCACAATGCCCCCGTGGGCGGTGCCATCGTTCTGTTGCTCGTCACGCTGACGCTTGCCTGGATATTCTCCAACACCGTCTACGCCCTGCATTATGCGCATATCTGCTACATCGCGGACGGACAGGAACCGGAAAAGGGCGGCATAGACTTCCCCAACAGCGAACAGCCCAATTATTGGGATTTCATCTATTTCGCCTTCACGCTGGGCATGACCTTCCAGACGTCCGACGTCAGCATCACCAACACGGCGGTCCGCAAGACAGCGATATTCCATTGCCTCGCCGCATTCATATTCAATCTGGGCGTGATTGCGTTCACCATCAACATTCTTGGCGGCGGCTGATGGCATCATCTGCGCGAAGACAAGACGCCGCCGGGCATGTTATGATGGAACCATCGGAGGCGCTGCATGGGACTTGGGCCGACAGCCATTTGGGCGATAGACTTTGAGGACGGCATTCCCGTCCCTTGCGGGGACAGCGATCTGACGGTCATGCCGCAGGCCGGAACATTCCGCTGGTTGCACCTCAGTCTCGCCGATCAGATCAACCGCGAATGGATTCGTACCGCCGACAGCCTTCCTGCCGGGTTGCGGACCATGCTGCTGGGCGCCGAGGAGCATCAGCGCGCGCTGGTGGAAGAGGGATATCTGGGATGCGTCCTGCATGACGTCGAGCGGGATTTCGATCGGCTGGATGCCGAACGCACCGGGGTGCTACGCATGGCGCTCGGTCCGTCGCTTATGGTTACGGCACGCCACCATCCGCTGCGGTCGGCCGACATAGTCCGCCGCCATGTCGAACGGGACCGGATTCCGGTGCGATCCGCCGCCGATGCGCTGGATCTCGCGGTTTCGGCCATCGTCGAGAATATCGGCGGCGTCGCATCGGCGCAGGCGCGGCAGATCGAAGAATTCGAAGACGAACTGCTCGACCATGCCGAGCGCTTCGATCACCGCCGGTTGATAGGCATTCGGCAGCGCGTCGTGCAATTTCACCGGCTGCTTTCGGGGATGCGCAACGTGTTCAAACGCATGGAACAGGATGCGGACTTGCCTGCATTGCTTCTCCCGACCGTGGAAAAGCTGGCGCAGCAATTGAGCGCCATTGACGATGAAATGCTTTCGATTCACAGCCAGCTTCGCCTCTTGCGCGAGGAAGCGGATTTGCAGGCTGCACAACGCACCAATCAAAATCTCTACGTGCTGTCCATCCTCTCCGCCTTGCTGCTGCCTGCCACGCTCGTCACCGGGTTTTTCGGCATGAATACAGGCGGCCTGCCCTTTGCCCACAGCGGCTACGGCACGGCATTGGCCGCATTGCTGGGCGTTGCCTCCTCGGGCGGCGTATATGCAATGTTGCGGGCGATGGGCCTGCACCGATCCTGATCGGCTCTGCTGCTCTTCACGCCTTGATTACCATTCTGCATTAGACGGGTCGGCATGCGCACGCAGTCCGATCCCTGCCCCCCTTCGGCGGTAAGCCATGGCGTCGGCATTGCCGGTCTGGTCGGCCTGATCGGCTGGACGCTGGTGGCGTGGCATTACGGTATGGATGGCCCCTATGCGGGGATGGCGGCGGTGATCGCCTGCGGCATCCCGATGGTGCTCTGGTCGCTGCTCGTCGACCGCGTCCACCGCAATGCGTCCACGGGCATAGACTGGGACAACGCGCCCCGGCCTTGGCGCGATACACTCGACATCAGCATCGTCAAGATCACTGGCCTGTGGGCGACATGGGGCGGCATTGCCGTCCTTTATTGCCTTGGACGCTGGTATTGGGACGGCGGCTATCGCTTCGCCATGGAGATGTTCGGCACAGCCGCCCCGTTTCTGCTGGCGGCCTCCATCCCCTATGTCCTCTGGCTTGACCGTCGCCTGATCGAGCCGCGCGACGCCTCCTACGCCTTCGGCCAATGGGTGATCGGCGGCGCGGCAGGCAAGGCCGACCGCGCACAGGTCGCGCATCACCTCCGCGCATGGCTGGTAAAGGGCTTCTTCCTTGCCTTCATGCTCTCGGTCGTGCCGTCCAACTTCGCCAATCTGGTGCAGTGGAACCCGGCGGACGTGCTGGCCAACCCCATCGGTCTCGCCAATTTCCTGATCGTGCTGCTGTTCCTGATCGACGTAGCGTTCGCGACCGTGGGCTATATGCTCACCATGAAACCGCTCGACGCGCATATCCGCACCGCCAATCCGTTACTCGCGGGATGGGTCGCCGCGCTGATCTGCTATCCGCCATTCGTGCTGATGGGCAATGGCGGCCCGCTCGACTACCATCACAACACTGCCGACTGGAGCCACTGGCTCGCCGGAGACACACCGGCAATCGTCGCGGTGCAATGGCTCTACGGCAGCGTCCTCGTGATCCTCACAGGCATCTACGCCTGGGCGACGGTCGCATTCGGCCTGCGCTTCTCGAACCTCACGCATCGCGGGATCGTCACCCACGGCCCCTATCGCTGGACCCGCCACCCGGCCTATCTATCGAAGAACCTGTTCTGGTGGCTGTCCAGCCTGCCCTTCCTCGTCACCACGCACAGCCTGGTCGACATGGTGCGCAACACAGCGACGATGGCGATTGTCAGCGCCATCTATTTGTGGCGCGCAAAGACCGAGGAAGCGCATCTGGGCACCGACCCCGCTTATGCCGCCTATAGCGACTGGATGCGCCGCAACGGCTGGATCGACCGCCTGATCGCAAGGATCAAAGCGCCTCGACCTGCACCGACCGTTCAGCCTGCCGAGTAAGCCTTAAAAGCTTTCCTCGGCATATACGCGGCTGACATCGCCCTGCCATTCGCCATGATAGCGGTCGAGCAAACGCTCCGCCGGTGTCTTGCCGCTGGCCACGACATCCTGCAACGCGGCCAGATAGCCGGTTTCATTGTCGCCCACGCTGTTCAGACGCCCGCGCGCCGCCAGCCCGCTGCGCGAAATCTCCAGCACTTCGCCCGCGATATGCCGCAATGTCTTGCCGCCACCGATAGGCGCGTCGAGGCCGAGCCGCGGCACCGAGTCGCGCAGAGCCTGACGCTCGTCCATCGACCAGTCCTTCACCACGTCCCACGCCGCGTTCAGCGCCGTCTCGTCATACAGCAAGCCGACCCACAGCGCGGGCAGCGCACAGATCCGCCCCCACGGCCCGCCATCGGCACCGCGCATTTCAAGGAAGCTTTTCAGGCGCACTTCGGGGAAGGCGGTGGAAAGATGATCTTCCCAGTCCTTTTCCGTGGGCTTTTCACCCGGCAGCACCGACAGCTTGCCCTCAAGGAAATCGCGGAACGAGAGGCCCGAAGCGTCGATATATTTGCCATCGCGGAACACGAAATACATCGGCACGTCGAGCGCATAGTCGGCATAGCGTTCATATCCGAAGCCATCCTCGAACACGAAGGGCAACATGCCCGTGCGGTGCGGATCGGTGTCCGACCAGATATGGCTGCGATAGGACAGGAAGCCGTTTGGCTTGCCTTCGGTAAAGGGCGAGTTGGCGAACAGCGCCGTCGCCAGCGGCTGCAAGGCCAGCGATGTGCGGAACATCTTCGCCATGCCCGCTTCGCTTTGATAATCCAGATTCACCTGCACGGTGCAGGTGCGCAGCATCATGTCGAGGCCCATCGATCCCACGCGCGGCATATGCCGCAGCATGATTTCATAACGGCCCTTGGGCATGATCGGCAATTCGGCGCGTGTCTTGTCCGGCCACATGCCAAGGCCCAGAAAGCCGACGCCCAGCATGTCGCCGACATACTTCACCTGTTCCAGATGCCGCCCGGTTTCCGCGCAGGTCTGATGCAGATTTTCCAGCGGCGCGCCGGACAGTTCGAGCTGTCCCGCCGGTTCCAGACTGATCGTCCCGTCGTCGCCTGCCAGCGCGATGATGTTCTCGCCTTCGAACACCGGCTTCCAGCCATAGCGGGTCAGGCCGATGAGCAGCGTATGGATACCGCCCTTTTCCTCATAGGAGGGGGCGTGATGATCCTTCATCGAATAGACGAATTTCTCATGCTCGGTGCCGATGCGCCAGCGTTCGGGGGGCTTTTCCCCCTTGGCAAAAAGCGCAATGAGCTGATCGCGGCTTTCAATGACCGGATCGTTGCCGCCTGAATCTGTCCTTGTGCTCATGCGCCGCCCTTAGCTGTTACCCCGCACACGTCAAATAGAGCGGACGGATCGCAGATAAGCCCGACCTATCGGCGACGCAATCCCATTGCGGATCGAAACTGTTTTATTCTTTAGCCCAGTCGCCATTCAGCGTCATCCACGCTGCCGTAGCGGCAATGGCCGCTGTCTCCGCGCGCAGGATACGCGGCCCCAGCGACACCGGCACTGCAGCGGGATGCGCGCGGATCGCGTCGCGCTCAGCCGGATCGAAACCGCCCTCCGGCCCGACCAGAAACGCTGCCGGGCCTTTATGCGCCGTCAAAGCCTCCGCAATCGGCGCGCCTCCCGTCTCATCGGCAAAGAACAGATGCCGCCCGTTGGGCCAGTCACGCAACAGCGCATCCAGCTTCATCATCTCGGAAAGCTCCGGCAACGCCGTTCGCCCACACTGTTCGGCAGCCTCCACCAGATGCGCACGCAACCGATCCAGATTGAGCTTGTCCACCACTGCGCGCCGGGTCAGCACCGGCTGCAGCCGCGCGACGCCCAGTTCGCACGCCTTTTCCGCGATCAGGTCGATCCGTCCCTTCTTGATCGGCGCGACACACAGCCAGAAATCGGGCGTCGTTTCCAGCGGTCGCGTCTGCGCGACGCACTCCAGCACCAGATCGCGCTTGCGGATATCGCGCGCCTTCGCGGCCCACTCCCCCGATGCGCCATCGAACAGCAGCACGATCTCATCCGCCTTCACGCGCATCACACTGATCAGGTAATGTGCCGCATTGCCGTCCACCGCGACTGACACGCCCTCCCCCAATGCCGTTTCGACATACAAACGCGGTGCGCTTTGCGGCGGCCATGCAGGGGTTGCAGTCATCGAGAAATCCATCCATCCGTTCGGCCGAACATATCGACCCGCTTTCTTCTAAAGACCAAGAACCGCATTTCGACAAGCACAGGCGAACGGAACACAGGTGACCCAGAATATCGTCCCCGACAGCGAAGCCCGTGGCCTGATGGCGCGCCTCCCCGCCACATGGCGCAGCCTTGCCCTGCTCGCGCGCTTCGACAGGCCGATCGGCTGGTGGCTGCTGTTCTGGCCCGGTGCCTGGGCGATAGCGTTGGCGGGCGGCGCAATTGCGCGGTGGGACATGATCGCATGGTTCCTGCTGGGCAGCATCGCGATGCGTGGCGCAGGCTGCGTCTATAACGACATCGTCGACCGCGATCTGGACCGGCAGGTGGCTCGCACAGCGGCACGGCCCTTGGCCAGCGGTGCCCTTTCGCTCAAAGTCGCGTGGATATGGCTGGTTGCGCTCAGCTTCTTCGGTCTCATCGTCCTGCTCCAGTTGCGGCTCTATGCGCAGGTCGTGGCCCTCGCCAGCCTTGCACTGGTCGCCGCCTACCCTTTCATGAAGCGCATCACCTGGTGGCCGCAGGCGTGGCTGGGGCTGGTCTTCAGTTGGGCCGCGCTGGTCGGGTGGAGCGAAATCGCCGGATCGCTGACCGCGCCGGGGCTGACGCTCTACGCCGGGAGCATCCTCTGGGTCATCGGTTACGACACCATCTACGCGCTGCAGGATCGGGAGGACGACTCGCTGATCGGCGTCCGGTCCAGCGCCTTGCGCATGGGAAAGCGCGTCCGTCCCGGTGTGGCGTTGTTCTACGCCGGGGCGCTGGCCTGCTGGGCCGCTGCCATCTGGCAGGTCCGCCCTGAACCGCTGGCCCTGCTGGCCTTGCTCCCAATGGCCCTGCATCTTGGCTGGCAGGTCGCGACGCTGAAGGAAGACGGCGCGGACCCGCTGACCAAGTTCCGTTCCAACCGCTTCGCCGGGCTGCTGATGTTCCTTGCCTGCCTCGTGGTCGGCAGCGCGTAATCGCCCTGCCATCAAAAAGCCGTATGAAGCGGACATAAAGGATGTCGTCCTGCGTTCACGCACGACAACAGGAGCCAATCCCCGTGAAGAATGCATTTGGAATATGGGCGGATATGCTCTCGTCATGGAGCGCCGTGGCCCAATCGACTCAGCGCATGGGGACGATGGCGACCGATTCGGCTTATGTCGTCGATCACCGCACGAAGCTGATGGCCGACGCCCTGCGTAACCCGATGACCGGCGATTATGCCGAACTGTCGATGATGGTGCCGGAAAAGGTAACAGCCTTCTCGCAAGCCGGCATCGCCGGATGGAGCGCAATGGCCGCCATGCAGTCCGACAGCTTCGCGATCTGGCAGCGGATGATGACGATGGCGCTGTCGGGAAAGCCGATGACCGCCGCGCAGGGCCGGGCGCTGGCCGTCCAGTCCAGCCGCGCCATCAAGCGTGCCAGCACCGCGTCCGACCGGATCATGGCCCCCGTGCAATCGGGCGCCAACGCCAATGCCAAGCGCCTGAGAAGCAAGAAAGCCTGATCTATTCGGCGGCGAGCAACCGCTCCGCGCCGCCCAGATCGACCGAAACGAGGCGGCTGACGCCTTGCTCCACCATCGTCACGCCGAACAGCCGATGCATCCGCGCCATCGTCACGGCGTTATGCGTCACGATCAGATAGCGCGTCTTGGTATCCGCGACCATCCGGTCGAGCAGGTCGCAGAACCGCTCGACATTCGCGTCGTCCAGCGGCGCATCGACTTCGTCGAGGACGCAGATCGGCGCGGGATTGGTCAGGAACAGGCCGAAGATCAGCGCCACTGCCGTCAACGCCTGCTCCCCGCCCGATAACAACGTCAGCGCCGCCAGCTTCTTCCCCGGTGGTTGCGCCATGATCTCCAGCCCCGCCTCCAGCGGATCGTCGCTGTCGATCAGTTGCAGATGCGCTTGCCCACCGTTGAACAGGGTCGTGAACAGCCGCCGGAAATGCCCGTCCACCGCCTCGAACGCTGCCAGCAACCGCTGTCGCCCCTCGCGGTTCAAACTACCGATGGAGCCGCGCAGCCGATGGATCGCCTGTGTCAGTTCCTCGCTCTCGGCCCGGCTGCGCGCCTGATCGGCTTCCAGCTCGGCCAGTTCCTGCGCCGCTACCAGATTGACCGGACCGATCCGCTCGCGCTCCGCCATCAGCCGGTCCTGCTCGGCCTGTTCGGTCTGCGCGATCCGGATCGTCGCGCTGTCGAAGCCCAGCTTTTCAGGCAGTACCGGCGGCGGACATTCGAACCGCTCACCTGATAGCCGCCCCATTTCCAGCCGCTTTTCCTGCGCCGATTCCGCGCGCGCGACGGCACCGGCGCGTGCTTCCCGCGCCTCGCTGACGCCTTCGCCCATCGCCTGGGTATGCGCTTCGGCCGCGCGCAAGGCGGCTTCGGCATCGCGCTCCGCCTGTTGCGCCTGCGCCGCGGCACCGTTCAGCGCTGCCGTGTTCTGCGACAATGTCGCGATCTCGGCATCCAGCGCTTCGGGTTTCCCGATCAGCACCGCCCGATCCGCCGCAATCGCTTCGGCCCGCCCCGCCATCGCCGCGATCCGCTTGGCCGCTTCGCCTGCGCGCGAACGCCAGCTACGCGCTTCGGCGTCCGCCGCCGCCATGCGGTCTCGATCCGCTGCGATGGCCCGCTCGGCCATCGCCCGATCCGCCTGCATCTGGCTGACCGACAGCCGTGCCCGCTCACTTGCCTGCGACAGCGTGGCCACCAATTCTCGCATTTCCGATCCATCGGGAATGTCTGCGCGCGCCGCCTGCGCCGCCTCATGCTCAGCTTGTGCGGCGGCATAATCCCGGCCCATATCGGCGAACCGCGTTTCCAACTCCGCGCGCCGCGCCGCCAGCCGTTCCAACGTCCCGCTCGTCTCGTCGATGGTCCGCAGCGCAACGCGCAGCCGCTGATCTGCATCGGACAGCCCCACCCGCCCCTGCGTCAGTGCCGCCGCAGCCCCCCGCGCCGCCTCTTCCGCCGATGCAAGCGCCCCCTGCGCCTGCCCGACAGCCTCCACCAGAGCCGGTCGTGCCGCCGCGATAGCATCCAGCCGATTGAGCCGGATCAACCGCTGCGCTGCTTCCGCCCCGCCTTCGGTCGCAACGAACCCGTCCCAGCGCCGCATCTGCCCGTCCAGCGTCACCAGCCGCTGCCCAACGGCCAGCACCTGCCCCGCATCGCGGTCCGCCACCGCGACTTGCGCGAGCCTGCGCGCCAGTTCAGGCGGGGCCGTCACATGTTCGGCCAGCGCCGCACAGCCAGCAGGCACAGCCGGATCGTCCGCCAGCGCAGCACCCCCCGCCCAGCGACGCTTGCCGTCGCCGCCAAT
This sequence comes from Sphingobium sp. BS19, assembly GCF_027925545.1. NCBI lineage: Bacteria > Pseudomonadati > Pseudomonadota > Alphaproteobacteria > Sphingomonadales > Sphingobiaceae > Sphingobium > Sphingobium sp. BS19. The sequence continues at coordinate 22,665 of NZ_BSEF01000003.1, read as the reverse complement.
GCCCGCTTCCAGATCGTCGCCCAGCGCCGCCGCCAGCGCACGTTCATATCCCGGCGCAGCCTTCACCCGATCCAGCGCCCGCCCACTACCAGACCCCCGCTCGACTGCCTTGGTCAGCGCCGCCGCTTCGCTATCCAGCGCCGCCAGCGCCGCGCGGGCAGACGACAGCGCCGATTCCGCCGCACTGCGCGATACGCTGGCGCTCTCCCGCGCAGCCTCTGCCTCGACGATGTTCGCTTCCGCCGCCTGCCGATCCGCCTGCGCCACTGCCTGCGCCTCGGTCGCATCCTGCCGCTTCTGCTCCAGCGGCGCAGCGTCCGGCAAGGTCCGCACTTCGCCCTCCAGCTTCCGCAGATCGCGCTCCGCCCGCTCCAACCGGCCCCGTGCCGCCACCAAAGCCGCCTCGGCCACGCGCAACTCGGCCTGCTCGCCCGCTTGCTTGGCCATCGCCCGCGCCAGTTCGACTTCAGCGTCACGCGCCGCCGTTTCCGCCTGCGCCACGCGCGCCGCCCGCTCCGGCTCCGCAGCCTGCGTCTCGGCGATCCGCACCTTCAGCATCGCGATCTCGCCCGCCAGCCGCTCCAAAGCCTCGGCAGCATCATGCGCCAACGCCCCTTCACGCCCGCGATCTTCCTCCAGCCGCTCGGCCTGTGCAGACAAGTCCGCCAGTCGCTGCGCCGCCGCGCTGCGTTCCGCCGTCAGCGCGGTCAGCCGATGCCCCGCTTCGTTCGCTGCGTCGCGCGCCTGCTGCGCCACCGCGCGCGCCTCCGCCAGCGCATCCACGGCAGCCCGACCATGCGCCGCCGCGGCCATCTGCGCTTCCTGCGCTGCCGTCACTGCGGCTTCGGCAGCCTGCGCCTCCGCCTTCGCCGCGTCCGCCGATGCCGCCGCCTCCCGCCAGCGCGCAAAAATCGCCCGTGCCTCAGCGGTCCGGATCTGCACCGACAGCGCCGTATAGCGTTCCGCCGCCCGCGCCTGCCGCCGCAGCGCATTGGCGCGATTGTCCATGTCGCCAAGAATATCGTCCAGCCGCGCCAGATTGGTTTCCGCCGCGCGCAATTTCTGCTCCGCATCGCGCCGCCGCACATGCAGGCCCGCAATCCCTGCCGCTTCCTCCAGCATGGCGCGCCGTTCCTGCGGACGCGCGGCGATCACGGCGGCGATCTTGCCCTGACTGACCAAAGCGGGACTATGCGCCCCCGTCGCCGCATCGGCGAAGATCAGCGACACGTCCTTGGCGCGCACGTCGCGGCCATTGGCGCGATAGGCGCTGCCCGCGCCGCGTTCGATCCGGCGAATGACTTCCAGCTCGCCGTCCGCGCCGACATCGACCGAGGGGAAAAGCTCGCCCTGCTCCTGAATGGTCATCAGCGAGACTTCGGCAAAGTCACGCTGCGGGCGGGTGGCGGTGCCTGCGAAGATCACATCTTCCATGCCCCCGCCGCGCATGGATTTGGCGCTCGATTCGCCCATCACCCACCGGATCGCTTCCAGCAGGTTGGATTTGCCGCAGCCATTGGGACCGACAATGCCCGTCAGCCCCGGCTCGATCCGCAATTCGGCAGCATCGACGAAGCTTTTGAAACCGCTAAGTTTCAGCCGCCTTATCTGCACGACGCGCCCCAGTTACAGCAAAGGGCGCTGGTGCAGATACTCTTAAGGAAAGACCGCCCCCCGCGCGCCAATCAGACGCCTGCTTCCTTGAGCTTTTCGCGCAGCACTTCCCATGTCGTCGCATTTTCGACGACGGTGCCGTTCATGATGAAGGTCGGCGTGCCGGTAATGTTATACTTCGCCGTCGCGTCCTGCACGCCCTTGGCCAGCTTTTCCGCTTCGGCGGTGTTCGCGAGGCATTGCTTGCCCTGATCTTCGGCAATGCCGCGCTGCATCGCGAATTCCAGCAGGCCTGTGTCGTTCGCCAGCATGATGAAACGCTGCTGCGGCGGCGCGGCCATCGCGGTCTGATAGGGGCCATCGCCCATCTTCTGCACCTTTTCGAACATCGGCGCCTGATTGGCGAAGAACTGTTCGGACAGCGGGAAATAGGGGCCGGTGCCACCGCAGCGCGCCAGCAGCGCCATCGTCATGTCCAGCGGATCGCGCACATAATTGCGCGATTCAAAGCTCATCTTGCCGGTGTTCACCAGGTTACGGATTTCCTCAGACGACTTCTCGGAGAACTCTGCGCAATGGCTGCAGGTGTAGGATGCGAATTCGATGACCTTCACCTTCGCATTGGGATTGCCCATCACGAACCCGCCTTCGGGCGTGGTCGCAACCGTATCGGCCCATGTCGTTCCGGCAGGCGCAGCGACCGTGGCAACCGGCGCACCGGACGGTGCGGAAGCATTGCCCGCGTCCTTTTCGCTACAGGCGGCGAGGGAGAGGGCCAGGGCGGCAGTTGCGAGACCGGTCAGAAATTTCATGCGAAGCGTTTCCGTCATTTGGGGGCAATATCGGCGCGGGTTTAATTCACTTGGTCCCGGCGGGCAATGCAGCGCGCAGCGTGTCCCAGGTCGATGTGCTGGTGAGCAGCTTGCCGTTCACCGTAAAGCTGGGCGTGCCAGTGATCTTCAACGTTTTCCACGCTTCCTCGGTCATGCCCGTAACCTGCTTGAGCGCGGCCGGACTGGCGACACAGGCGTCGAGCTGCTGCGGCGTAAAGCCGCGCTTGCCCATCAGCGTATACAGCCCCGTCTTCTTGCCGATCTCCTGCAGCACGGCGGCAGGCGACTGCTTCGCCGGCGGCTCCGTTTTGGCAGCGTCAAAGGCTTCCACTTCGGCTATCCACGCAGCCTGATTGGCAAACAGCGCTTCATGATTGCCATAGAAGCGCGCCGGTCCCCCGCACCGCGCCAGCAACGCCGCCGTCAGGTCATAGCGGTCGCGCACCGCATTGCGCACTTCGACGCTCGCTTTGCCGGTCTTCACCCAACCGGCCTTCAGCGGCGCGGAAGCCTCCGCCACGAAATGCGCGCAATGGCTGCACGTATAGCTGATATATTCCACGATCTTGGTCGGCGCGGCGGGGTTGCCCATCATATAGCCCCCTGCCGGAGACAGCGTAACGCGCGTCGTCCAGTCCACGGCCTTCGCGGCAAAGGCGGTGGCGGGAATGAGGGCGAGCAGGCCAAGCACCGATGCGCGTTTTTTCATGAATCAATCTCGATAGGGAAGGATCAACTGATCTTGGGCAATCCGCTGGAATTGGCAAGCCCCTGCGCCAGCGATTCGAGCACCGCGCGCAATTCGGGATCGCCGATATCGCGCAGCGAGTCGCCCAGTTCGACCGGGATGGGCCGCAGATTTTTGGGCGGCGGCGTGCGCAACGGCGTCTTCGGTTCGACATGCCCCTGCCGCATCGTCACCTTGGCAATCGCGGCATAGCCGAAAAAGCGGTTCACTCGCTCGATGATGTCGGGCAGCACATGCTGCAGCATCGTCGCATGGCCGCTGGACACCGTCAGCGACAGGGTGCCGCCCGCTTTCTTCCCCACCGGAAACCTGATCGAGTCGGGCGCGCTGATGTCGGCATAATGCGCGCCGACGATATCGCCCCAGCGCGTCACGATGCTCGATTGCACAAAGCCAAACTTGCGGAACGCGGCGCGACCGATGTCCGGCATCAGGTCCGCAATCGCGCGCGATCCGTTGATCCGCGGGCGTTCGTCCGCGGGTTTGGGTACCGCTTTGGCAGCCGACTTCTTCGGCGCAGCTTTTTGTTTGGCCGCAGGAGGATCAGAGCGTTCCGTCATCGCGCGCTTAATGGCATAGCCCGCCCATGCCCGTCGAGAGTTCATCGGTCGCCAGCCGCCTGCTTGCCCATTATGACCGCCACGCCCGACGGTTGCCGTGGCGCGCCCTGCCCGGCGCGAACGCCGCCGATCCCTACCGCGTCTGGCTGTCCGAAGTGATGCTCCAGCAGACGACCGTCGCCGCCGTCATCCCCTATTTCGAAAAATTCACCGCGCGCTGGCCTACCGTGGCCGATCTGGCCGCTGCGCCCGATGCCGACCTGATGAGTGCATGGGCGGGCCTTGGCTATTATGCCCGCGCCCGCAATCTGCTCGCCTGCGCACGCGCAGTGGTCAGTGATTGGGGCAGCGCTTTCCCGACAACCGAAGCCGATCTGCTGAAGCTCCCCGGCGTGGGTGCCTACACGGCCGCAGCCGTCGCCGCGATAGCCTTCGGCCAGCGCGCCGTGGTCGTGGACGCCAATGTCGAGCGCGTGGTGGCAAGGCTGTTCGCGCTCGAAACCCCGCTCCCCGCCGCCCGCCCCGAAATTCGCGCAAAAGCCGACGCCCTCACCCCCACCACCCGCGCCGGAGACTTTGCGCAGGCGATGATGGACCTGGGCGCGACCGTCTGCACCTCCCGCAACCCCGCCTGCGGCATCTGCCCGCTGCGCGAGGATTGCGCCGCCTTTCGCACCGCCGATCCCGCTGCCTATCCGCGCAAGGCCGCCAAGAAGGCGAAACCGCAGCGCAGCGGCCATGTCTGGTGGATCGTCCGCGACGATCATGTCTGGCTGGAACGGCGACCCGACAAAGGCTTGCTCGGCGGGATGCGTGGCCTGCCGACGTCGGACTGGTCCGCCACCCCCGACCCCGCGCCGCCCGCCGACGCATGTTGGACGGCGTTGCCCACGCCCGTCGCCCATGTCTTCACGCATTTCGCCCTGTCGCTAACCGTTCACATCGGCGCGATAGATAGCGATTGCATGGACCACCAAGACGGGGAATGGTGGCCCATAGCACGCATGGCCGATGCGGGCCTGCCGACGCTGTTCGCAAAGGTCGCCGACGCCGTATCGAAGAAAGAGGATGCCTTATGACCATGACGATTCTGGACCGCCGCAGCCTCCTGCGCGGCGCGGCCCTGCTGGGTGCGGGTGCGGCCTTCCCCTTTCCCGCCTGGGCGCGGACGCCGCAGTGGGAAGGGCTTCAGGTCCTGATCGACGGGTATATCGCGGAAAAGAAATTCCCCGGCAGTGTCATCGCCGTGGGCAAAGGCACCGCCGCCCCGGATTTCCTGACCGGCGGCACCATCGCCAGCGATTCGGCCACGCCTGCCGATGCCGATACACTCTGGCGCATCTATTCCATGACCAAGCCGATCACCGGCATGGCCGCGATGATCCTGATCGGCGAAGGCAAGCTGAAACTGGATCAGCCGATATCCGATTTGATCCCCGGCTTCGCGTCGATGCAGGTATTGACCAGCCCCGACACCAGCCTCGACGCCGTTCCCGCCAAGACCGCGATCACCGTGCGCCATCTGATGACGCACACGGCAGGCCTTGGCTATTCGATCATCACCAAGGGACCGTTGCTCGCCGAATATCAACGTTTGGGCCTCTACGCCTTCATCGCGTCGCGCGCGCCGTTGCCCGGCCAGCCGCCGATGGTCCACGCGCCGTCGCTCAAGGATTTTGCCGACCGCCTCGCCACCTTGCCGCTGATCGCGGAGCCGGGCACCAAATGGAGCTATTCGGTCGGTCTCGACGTACTGGGCCGCGTGATCGAAGTTGCATCGGGCCAGCCCTTCGACCGCTTTCTGCAGGACCGCCTTTTCACGCCGCTCAAAATGAACAGCACCGGGTTTCAAGTCGCCCCGGAAAATGCCGGACGCCTCGCCACCAATTATTATCACGCCGGGCCGCTCACCCTGCCCGTGGACACCGGCGCGGCATCGGTATTCCTCGATCCTTCCCCCTTCCCCTTCGGCGGCGCGGGCCTGATTTCCAGCGCGCGCGATTATGACCGCTTCCTCGCCATGCTGGTGGGCGGCGGCACGCTGGACGGCGCACGGATCATGCCGCCGCAGATGGTGCAATTGGGCATGTCCAACCTCTTGCCCCCCGCCGTACCGACCAATGTACCGCTGCTGGACGGGCGCGGCTTTGGCGCGGGCGGGCGCGTGACGCTCACCGGCGTCGGCGCCGGCAGCTATGGCTGGGCAGGTGCAGCAGGCACGGTAGGCTTTGCCGATCCGGTGCGCAAAATTCGCGCAGGGGGCTTTGCCAATTACATGCCTGCCGAAACGATCCCGTGGCAGACCGGCGTCGCCGCCGCTGTATACAAGGCGATCCTGTGACGCTGCCCGGTTTCGTCGGCGGCACGCTGGACCGCGCCGACCGCGTCAGGAACGACCCGGCCTTGATTGCGGAAGCCTTCGCTGAACCGAGCGCGCGGGTGGTGGTGCTCGATGGGCTCGATCCGCTGGTGGACGGTGCCAGCCTTGCGACCGGGCCGGTGCCGCCACACGCCGATGTCGCGGATTTCCTGTTGCTCGGCGTGGGTGACAATGGTCCGATGTTCGTCGCGCTCGACGCGGCGCAAGGCAATGGCGCAGCCTTCGCGCCAAAGGTCTGGAGCCTCGCCTCGCTCCTGACGCCCGACCAGTTGGCGCTCTATGGCACTGCGCGCAGCCTGATCGACTGGCACGCGCGCCACGGCTTCTGCGCCCGCTGCGGCACCCCTACTGCGCCGATCAAGGCAGGCTGGGCGCGCCGTTGCGGCGGGGCGGTCAGCGGCAGCGAAAGCGAACCGCGCGGCTGCGGCGCGGAACATTTCCCCCGCGTCGATCCGGTGACGATCATGCTCGCCGAACATGACGGCCGCGTGCTGGTGGGCCGCCAGCCCCGCTTCCCCGCCGGTCGCTACTCCGCGCTCGCCGGCTTCGTCGAACCGGGCGAAACCATCGAGGAAGCCGTCGCCCGCGAACTGTGGGAAGAAGCCGGGATCGTCGTGGACAATGTCCGCTACATCATGAGCCAGCCCTGGCCCTTCCCCTCCTCCCTCATGATCGCCTGCATCGCAGAGGCGCGGGACGACACGCTCACCATCGACGAAACCGAAATCGAACACGCCATGTGGGTGACCAAAGAAGAGGTCCGGGCAACGTTAGCCGGAGAAGCAGGCGCCCCCTTCGTCGCGCCGCCGGAAATGGCGGTAGCGCATCATCTGTTTCGGGCTTGGTTGAGGGAGTAGCCAATAAAATTGACTTCCCCCTGCAAATTTGTATATACTTAGTATCTACATTTTAGGAGTCCGCCATGCGCAGTCAGGTCAAAAAATGGGGGAACAGCGCATCCGTTCGTATCCCCGCGAACGTCTTGTCGGCGGCGGCCATGCGGATCGACCAGGATGTGGAGATCCGTGAAGAGGAAGGCCGCATCGTGATCGAAGCGATTGCCGGTCCGCGTTATGACCTCGACACGCTCCTAGCTCGCATAACGCCAGAGAACATGCCCGACGACATCGACTTCGGCACGCCGGTTGGCGGAGAAGTCTGGTAGTGGCAGGTTATGTCCCCGATGTCGGCGATATCGTATGGCTGCATTTCGATCCGCAGGCAGGGCATGAACAGGCGGGACATCGTCCGGCGCTGGTGCTGTCTCCCGCCCGCTATAACGGCCTGCGCGGCATGATGATCTGCTGCCCGATGACATCGCGCATCAAAGGCTATCCCTTCGAAGTCGTCGAAAGCACAACGCCGCCGAGCGCCGTACTGGCCGATCAGGTCAAAAGCCTCGACTGGCGCGCGCGCCGTGCCGAGAAAAAGGGGCGGGTTTCCGCCGCTACTCTTGCCGAGGTGCAAGCCAAGATAAAGGCACTACTCAGCCTTTAACCCGCCTGCCCCAAAACACTCCGCTTCCGCCCATACGCAAAATACAGCGCCAGCCCGATCACGTTCCATATCGCGCACGCCACCAGCGTCTTGGTCGGCAGGCTGGTGAATAGATACAGGCACCCCAATATCGCCCCCGGCCCGACCAGCCACGCCAGCGGCACCCGGAACGGGCGGCGTTGATCGGGCGCGCGGCGGCGCATCACCAGCATACAGGTGCCGACGGCAGCGAACGCAATCAGCGTCCCGGCATTGGCCAGCGCCGCGATCTCGTCGATGGGCAGCAACCCGGCCAGCACCGCCACCAGCACGGCGGTCAATATCGTGATCCGCACCGGCGTCCCGCGCTTCGATATCCGTGCGAGACTGACGGGCAGAAACCCGTCCCGCGCCATCACCAGAAAGATGCGCGACTGGCCATAGAGGAACCCCAGCAACACCGTCGGCAACGCAATGACGGCAGCAATCGCCACGATCCGCGCCACCTGCCCCTGCCCCAGTTCGCGCAGGATCAGCGCCAGCGGCTCCGGGCTGTCGGCAAAGCGCGTGAACGGCAACGCCCCCACCGCCGCCGCCGCGACGAAGATATAGATCAGCGTACAGGCAATCATCGACCCGACGATCCCGATGGCCAGATCGCGCTCCGGCTTCTTCGTTTCCTCCGCTGCCGTCGAAATCGCGTCGAAGCCATAAAAGGCGAAGAAGATGATCGCCGCCGCCGCCATCACCCCGCGCTCGACGCCGTCCGGCCCCATATGCTTGGCAAAGCCATAGGGCATGAACGGATGCAGATTGGCGGCATCGAACACCGGCAATGTGTAGAACACGAACAGGCTGAGCGTCGCGATCTTGATGACGACCAATATCGTGTTCAGCCGCGCGCTCTCATGCGTGCCGATGCTGAGCAACAGCGCCACCACGCCGATGATGAAGATCGCAGGCAGGTTGACAATCCCGCCCAGCGCCGGACTAGCCGTCAGCGCCGCCGGGAACCCCACCGATGTCAGCAACGGCGTCGCATAGCCTGACCAGCCCACCGCCACAGTCGACACCACCAGCGAATATTCCAGGATCAGGCACCACCCCACGATCCACGCCACCAGCTCGCCCAGCACGGCATAGCTATAGGTATAGGCGCTGCCCGCCGCGGGCATCATCGTCGCCATTTCAGCATAGGCCAGCGCCGCGCACGCACAGATCGCCCCGGCAATCGCGAACGACAGCAGCACCGACGGCCCTGCGCGATCCACGCCCACGCCGATCAGCGTCAATATCCCCGTGCCGACAATCGCGCCGATCCCCAGCGCCAGCAGATGCGGCCACGACAAAGTCGGCACCAGCCGGTGCCCGTCTTCCTTGGCGACGAGCGTATCCAGCGGCTTGCGCCTGTTCCATGCGGCCATCGTTCACCCTTTGCGTAACGTCTTCTTTATGCCCGGCACGATAGCGCGCGATAACGGATTGGGCGAGAGCCAAGCCCAACAGTTTCCCCCCTCGCCCTATCCCGTCACCCCTGCGAAAGCAGGGGTCCCGCTTCCCCTTCTGCGCCATAGCTAACAGAAGCGGGGTGCCTGCTTTCGCACGCATGACGCAAGAGAGCGGCGCGGGGACCAGGCCATCAGCCCTTCACATCCACCCCCACCGCCACCACATTGCACCTGTCAGCCCATGTCGCTAAGGCGCAGGGCTTCCCCGAACCCCCGTGAGTCCTCCCTCGTTTATGCTCAGTCTTGAAGAAGCCCAGAAGCGCGCGGAAAATCTGGTCGATGCCGCCCGCAAGGCCGGCGCCGATGCCGCCGACGCGATCTATGTCTGCAACGCCAGCACCAATGTCTCGGTGCGACTGGGTGCGCTGGAGGATGTCGAGCGGTCCGAAGGGGAAGAGATCGGCCTGCGCGTGTTCCTGGGTCAGCGGTCCGCGACAGTGTCCGCGTCGGACATGAATCCCGCCAGCCTCGATACGCTGGTCGAACGCTGCATCGCGATGGCGGGGCAAGCGCCGGAAGACGCCTATGCCGGACTCGCCCCCGAAGACCGCCTGCTCCGCAAAAAGCCCACTGCGCTCGATTTGTGCGACAAGGGCGAGCCGGATCCCGCCACCCTCAAACTCCGCGCAATGGAAGCGGAAGATTCCGCCCGCGCCGTCCCCGGCATCACCAACAGCGAAGGCGGCGGCGCATCGTCGGGCCGCAGCCAGATCGCGCTCGCGACCAGCCACGGCTTTTCGGGCAGCTATGGCGCGACCAGCCATTCCACTTATGCCAGCGTCCTCGCGGGCGAAGGCGCAGGGATGCAGCGCGACTATGCCAGCCACACCGTCCGCCATCTCGACGACCTCGACGATGCCGAGGCCATCGGCAACAAGGCCGGGCAACGCGCCGTCGCCCGCCTCAATCCGATCAAGGTCGAAAGCGGGCAGATGCCCGTCATCTTCGATCCGCGCGTCGGCTCCAGCCTGATCGGCCATCTCGTCGGCGCCATCGTCGGCCCGTCGATTGCCCGCCGCTCCAGTTTCCTGCTCGAACGTCTGGGCGAAGCGATCTTCGATTCCAACGTTACCATCGTCGACGATCCGCTGCGCCCACGCGGCCTGCGCTCTCGCCCCTTCGATGGCGAAGGCTTGCCGACTCAGCGCCGCGCGCTGATCGACGCAGGCGTGCTGACCGGCTGGCTGCTCGACAGCGCATCGGCGCGGCAACTCGGCCTCGACCCCACCGGCCACGCCAGTCGCGGCACTGGCGGCGCGCCGGGCGCAGGACCGAGCAATCTCCACATGGAACCGGGCGATGCTACCCCCGGCGAGCTGATGGCGGACGTGAAGCGCGGCCTCTATATCACCGAACTGATCGGCATGGGCGTCAACGGCGTGACCGGCGATTACAGTCGCGGCGCATCGGGCTTCCTCATCGAAAACGGGGCAGTGGTTCAGGCAGTTGCGGAAATCACCATTGCCGGTAACCTGATCGACATGTTCCGCACGCTTGTCCCCGCCAACGACCTGCATTTCCGCTATGCCACCAATGTGCCTACGATCCGCGTCGACGGGATGATGGTGGCGGGCGGCTGAGAACGGGATGCACGACAAGCTCTTTCGACAGACGATAGACGCGGTCACGGAGGCCGCCGATCACGCGCTGACCCTGTGGGCAGGCGGCAAGACATTGGTGCAGCGCTGGGAAAAGACCCCCGGCGAAATCGTGTGCGATGCGGACATGGATGTGAACGCGATGCTGAAAAGCGCGCTGTTCGACCTTGCGCCCGACGCCGGCTGGCTCTCGGAAGAAACTGCCGACAGCGCCCATCGCCTCGGTACCGACCGGGTCTGGGTGGTCGATCCCATCGACGGCACCCGCGATTATCTGCGCGGACGTCCCGGCTGGGCCGTATCCGTCGCGTTGATCGAAGCGGGCCTCCCGCGCTTCGGCATATTGGCCGCCCCCGCGCGCAACGAATTATGGATCGCGCAGGCCGGGAGAGGCGCCACCCGCAATGGCAAAATGCTGATGGCCAGCACCCGCGACACGCTCCCCGGCGCGCGCGTCCCCGCCGATACCTTGCCAAAGGCCGACCGCGACCTGACCACCGTGGTCAAACCCAACAGCATCGCGCTGCGCATGGCGATGGTCGCGGCCGACGAAGCCGACCTCCTCGCCACCATACGCTGGGGCAATGAATGGGACATCGCCGCCGCCGCCCTGATCGCACAGGAAGCCGGCGCAGCCGTCAGCGACGCACTCGGCCGCCCCCTGGGCTTCAACCGCGCCAACCCCACCGCCTTCGGCATATTATGCTGCGCGCCGGGAATACATGGGGCGGCAGTGGAAAGGCTGGAACCGAGGGCAAGAGAGATATTGGGGCGGGAGTAGGCAAACCAAATCTCCCTCTCGCCTTCAGGGGAGAGGGCCGGGGAGATTGGGCCGCAAGAAAGCCCTCTCCCCTAAAGGGGAGAGGGAGTCTTCACCGCTCCCTAGTCCATAACCCTTCCCTACCCACACCCGCAGGCCACTTCCGCGCCCGCCCGCGCGCCTGCAGCGCCGCCTTCGCCACCCAGCCGACCTTCGCCGCCTTGGTCGTAAACACCCGCTCGCTCAGCGCGCGTTCCCCGCGCAGCGCCACTTCCCGCGCGATGTCGCCATAGATCCCCGCTGCCGACAGCACCGCCCAGGCACTGCGGTAACCCAGCGCGCCCGTGCCATGCCGCGCGCTCGCCTCATAGGCCGCGGCCTTCACCGCCAACCGATTCTGCAACGCCGCCAGCTTCGCGCGATCCGCCATCAAGGCACCCGGCGCGATGCCCGCTTCCGCCAGCCACTCCTGCGGCAGATAACAGCGCCCGGCCCCCGCATCCTCCGCCACATCGCGCGCGATATTGGCAAGCTGGAACGCCAACCCCAGATCGCACGCCCGGTCCAGCGTCGCATCGTCGGCCGGATCGACGCCCATCACCACCGCCATCATCAGGCCCACCGCACCCGCGACATGATAGCAATATTGGAGCATGTCGTTCTCGGTCTGCGGTCGCCACTCCGCCGCGTCCAGCGCGAAACCGTCGATCAGGTCATAGGCAAAGCGATGCGGGATGCGGCATTCCGCCACCACCACGCCCAGTCCGTCGAACGCCGGATCACCCGTCGCTTCGCCGCGCAACGCTGCATCGGTCAAAGTGCGGATCGTCGCCAGCCGCGTCTGCGCATCCTCGACCGACGACATCGTCCCGCCATGATCCTGCCCGTCGGCAAGGTCATCGCACTTGCGGCACCACGCATAGAGCAACCACGCTCGCTCCCGCGTCTCCGGCGCGAACAGCTTGGACGCTAGCGCAAAGGATTTGGAACCCCGCGCGATGCTCTGGGCAGCATGGGCGACGAGCATTCCCCTCCCGCTTGCGGGAGGGGTCAGGGGAGGGACTGTAAGGGCCATAGCGAGCACATGCCCTCCCCCAGCCCCTCCCGCAAGCGGGAGGGGAGATTAGAGTTGCGCTGCCTTCATCCGAAAGATCGTCTCATGCGGCTGATACGCCGCCATCGCGTCCAGCAATTCGCCGATCGTTTCGCCATGCACGATGATCCCGGCATGGGCGGGACGGATGAAGCCCACGTCGATCATATGCCGGTTGAACGCGATCAGATGGTCGTAAAATCCCGCCGCGTTGAGCAAGCCCACCGGCTTTTCATGATAGCCAAGCTGCGCCCAGCTTACCGCTTCCCACAATTCGTCCATCGTGCCGACGCCGCCGGGTATAGTCACGAACCCGTCCGACAGGTCGGTGAACAACGCCTTGCGCTCATGCATGTTGGCGACGACGCGCAGATCGGTGCAGCCCAGATGCGCGACTTCCGCGCCAACCAGCGCCTCCGGGATCACCCCGATCACTTCGCCGCCCGCCTCCAGCGCCGCGTCGGCAACAGCGCCCATCAGGCCGAGCCGCCCGCCGCCATAGACGACACCAATTCCGCGCTCCGCCAATGTCCGCCCGACATGGCGCGCCGTTTCGATATAGACGGGGTCCGAAGGGGTGGCAGAACCGCAATAGACGGCAAGGCGTTTCATGGTCACTTAAGCCCCTCCCTTGAAAGGGAGGGGAGTATCTTGCTCCCCATCACAGCAAATCCTCGATCATCAACGCCGCCGTCGCCTTCGCACTCCCGACCACTCCCGGAATCCCCGCACCCGGATGCGTCCCCGCACCCACCAGATACAGGTTGGGGATCACATCGTCGCGATTATGCGCGCGGAACCAGGCACTCTGCGTCAGCAGCGGTTCCAGACTGAACGCACTCCCCAGATGCGCGTTCAAATCGCGCCCGAAATCGTTCGGTGCATAATGGAACTGCGTCACGATCCGCGAACGAATATCCGGGATCAGCCGCTTCTCGATCTCGCCCAATATGCGGTCGGCGTAGATCGGCCCCATCTTGTCCCAATCGATGGGCAGCTTGCCCATGTGCGGCACCGGCGACAGCGCATAGAAGCTGGAGCAGCCTTCGGGTGCCATCGACGGATCGGTGACGGTCGGATGATGCAGATAGAGCGAGAAATCCTGCGCCAGCACGCCATGCTGATAAATGTCGGTGAGCAACCCTTCATAGCGCGGCCCGAACAGGATCATGTGGTGCGGAATGCCCGGCCATGTCCCCTTGATCCCGAAATGCACGACGAACAGCCCCGGCGACCATTTCTTCCGCTCCAGCTTTTCGCCTTGCTTCTTGCCGCGCGGATGATTGCTCAGCAGATCGCGATAGCTGTGCATCAGGTCCGCATTGCTCGCCACGGCATCGGCCTCGCCGCGCCAGCCGCTCGCTGTGCGCACCGCCGTCGCCTTGTCGCCCACCGTTTCGATCTCGACCACCGGATCGCCGACACGCATCGTGCCGCCGATCCGCTCGAAATGTGTCGCCATGCCCGCGACCAGCCGGTTGGTCCCGCCCTTGGCGAACCAGACGCCGCCGTCCTTCTCCAGCTTGTGGATCAGTGCATAGATCGCGCTGGTGTTCATCGGATTGCCGCCGACCAGCAGCGTGTGGAACGACAGCGCCTCACGCAGCTTCTCGTTCTTCACAAAACTCGACACCATCGAATAGACCGACCGCCACGCCTGATATTTCGCCAGCGCCGGCGCTGCCTTTATCATCGAAGCGAAGTCGAGAAACGCCACCGACCCCAGCTTCTCATAGCCTTCGTGAAACACGCCCGCGGCATAGTCCAGAAAGCGTTCGTACCCGGCCACATCCTCCGGGTTCAGCTTGCCGATTTCCTTACGCAGCGACACTTCGTCATTGGAATAATCGAAATTGGTGCCATCGGGCCAGTTGAGCCGATAGAAAGGCATGACCGGCATCAGCGTCACGTCCGCCGCCATGTCATGCCCCGACAGCCGCCACAGTTCAGCCAGGCAGTTGGGATCGGTAATCACGGTCGGCCCCGCGTCGAAGGTGAAGCCGTCCTTCTCCCAATAATAAGCGCGGCCGCCCGGACGGTCGCGGCCTTCGATCAGCACGGTCTGAATACCCGCCGATTGCAAGCGAATGGCCAGAGCCAGCCCGCCAAAACCGGCGCCGATCACGATAGCTTTTCTGTCCATTACGATCCCCGGTTCAATAGCGTCTTTATGGCACTGCTTATGGGGACCGGCGGACGCCCGCACAAGATGCGGCCCTTGTCGTAAAGGGTCGACCGCCCCGCATAAAAGCGCTGGATCAGCGCAGGCGACAGGCCATAGAAACGCTGGAAAACCTTGTATTGCAAACCGGGTTTGGCGGCGAAGAACAAAAGACTGCCCAGCATCCGGTAATAGCCTGCCCCCGCCCAATGCGCCTTTGCCCAGCGGCGGCTTTCTGCCGCAAGGCTCGTGCCGTCCAAGGGCCAGCGATCCGCAACATGCAGCGCGAACGCTACGGCATCGGGCAGCGAATATCCGGTCAGCGGATGGAAAATCCCGCCGCGCACCCCCGCGCGCGCCACCGGATCGCGCTCCGGCCACAGCGCGTCGAAGTCGCCGTCATGCACCACCGGCAGCACGCCGGTCTCCTCATGCGTCACCGCTTCGACTGTCCAGCCCTGCGCTGTGGCATAGTCCGCGATGCGCGCGCGGATCGCGTCAGCGGGCAAATCCGGCCCGTCGCTATAATATGTGTCTTCGACAAATATTTCCGTTTCACCGGTCGGCAGCAGGTAGACGAAGCGATATCCGTCGATCTGTTCGACCGTGGTGTCCATGACGACGGGCCGTGTCAGCCCATGCGGCGCGGACAGACGCAGCGACTGGCC
Organism: Sphingobium sp. BS19; assembly: GCF_027925545.1. Taxonomy (NCBI): domain Bacteria; kingdom Pseudomonadati; phylum Pseudomonadota; class Alphaproteobacteria; order Sphingomonadales; family Sphingobiaceae; genus Sphingobium; species Sphingobium sp. BS19. The sequence goes on along the minus strand of NZ_BSEF01000003.1, from coordinate 7,266 downwards.
GACGAATTTCTGCCACCCGCATTTCAGCACCGACAGGTCGCCGCCGCCGCGCGCGTCGATCACGCTCGCGGTCGCGATGTCCCGCCCGTCCTCCAGCGTCACCGAATCGGGCGACAGGTGCGCGGCGGCCCCCTGCACGATCCGGTCGCCCAGCACGGCGCGCAGATGCGCGTCGAACTTGCCCGACGTTATGCTGTTATAGGGGGTAGAGAGCGTCCGCCGGTATTTGGGGAAGCGCACATCATACCCCCCCGGCCAGCGATGCGCGATCATCGGATCGATCAGCCAGCGGTCGGCATCCGGCACGTCTCCGTCGAAAAACGACCAGACATGATTGCCGCCCACGGTCCGCTCGCGCTCCAACAGCAGGATGCGCGCATCGGGATGCTTGTTCAGCACCGCCAGCGCAATCAGCCCTCCAGCCAGACCGCCGCCAACGATCGCCAGATCGCAGGACAAGCTGTTGGAGGGCGGCTGCGAGGACATGACACAGCCCTAGCGGGAGACGCAGGGCGGGGGAAGGGCCGGGAAGCGCGGCAGTGAAAATGCCGCCTTTTGCAAAGCGCCAATATAGTATAGGGGGGTATCCTATGGGACATCATGTAGTCGATCGCGATAAGCTGCTGGGGCGCATTCGCCGCATTGCCGGACAAATTGCCGCCGTTGAGAGACAATTGCTGGACGACGCCGATTGCTCGGCGACTCTGCAACTGGTCGCATCGGTGCGCGGAGCCGTTGGCGGGTTGATGGAGGAACTCATCGAAAGCCACGTTAGAGAGCATGTCGCGCAACCGGGCCTGTCCGATACAGCCCGTGCCGCTGCGGCTGAAGAACTGCTTGCCATCATCCGCCGCTACGGGAAGTGACATGACCGCCCATTCGCATAGCCATCCCGAAAAGCCCGGTCGCCTTCACGACGAAGACGAACATTATTTCGACCATATCTATCTGGCGGCGGGGCATGACAAAAATGCCCAGCGCACCCTCTGGGTCGTCTGGCTGACTGCCGTCACCATGGTGGTGGAGATTGCCGCCGGCTGGTTCACCGGATCGATGGCCTTGCTGGCGGACGGTTTCCACATGGCAACCCATGCTGGTGCGCTCGGCGTCGCGGCGCTCGCCTATCGCTACGCAAAGACCCACGCCCGCAACCCCCGCTTCACCTTCGGCACGGGCAAGGTCGGCGATCTCGCGGGATTTGCCTCCGCACTGTTCCTTGGCCTCGTCTCGCTCGGTATCGCGGTCGAATCGGCGATGCGCCTGTTTCAGCCGATCCATGTCGACTTCGGGCAGGCAACATTGGTCGCCTGCTTCGGCCTGCTCATCAACATCGTCAGCGCCTTCATGCTGGCGGAGGATCACAGCCATCACGGGCACAGCCACGGCCATAGCCATGCACATACGCATGACGACCATGGCCACGACGATCACGATCACGACCACCCCGTCGAAACCCGCAAGCATCGCGACAACAATCTGCGCGCTGCCTATGTCCACGTCCTTGCCGACGCGCTGACATCGGTGCTGGCCATCGTCGCGCTGCTCGCGGGGCGCTATCTGGGCTGGCTGTGGCTCGATCCCGTGATCGGCATCATGGGCGCTATCGTCATCGCGAAATGGGCGTGGGCTCTGATGGGCGACACCGCCTCGATCCTGCTCGACACCGCCGAACCGCAGCTCATGGATCGCATCCGCACGCTGGTCGAGACACAAGGCGCGACGCTGGGCGACCTCCACGTCTGGCGCATCGGCCCCCACGCCCACGCCGCGATCATCAGCCTCACCACCCCCACCGACACAAACGCCCTCCGCGCCAAGGCTTTGGCGCTACCGGGCATGGAGCATGTCACGGTGGAGTGTTTGGGTAACTAGTTTCTCCCTCTCCCCTTCAGGGGTCGATGGGAGGCACGTGACTCCCATCGAGGTCGGGGAGAGGAGGCTGTCCGGGGCATCCATACTCCAAGCCGGGCACGTTGCACTCCCCTCTCCCTAACCCTCTCCCCTGAAGGGGAGAGGGAATCCCGTTACCCCCAAGTTTCCCCGCGTGACGCATCGCCCGCAACGCGCTATATCGCACTGCAATATGAGCGTCGCCGTCCCCATAGTCCTCTCCGCATTGGCGATGAGTGCCATCGTCGCGGTCCGCTATATGCTGGCCAGCGCAGGCTTCGCGTTCGCCACCCGGTTGAAACATCGTGATCTGTACGCTGGCCTGGATCCGCAGATACGCCGCGAAATCGGCTGGTCGCTGGTCTCGGCGCTGATCTACGGCATACCGGCGGGCGTCGTCGCCTGGGGCTGGCAGGAACGCGGCTGGACACAGATTTACACCGATGTTCACGCGTATCCGCTCTGGTATGTCCCGGTCTCGATCCTCGCCTATCTCTTCGCGCACGACACATGGTTCTACTGGTCGCACCGCTGGATGCACTGGCCGCGCATATTCCGCGCCGCGCACGCCGTCCATCACGCCAGCCGCCCGCCAACCGCATGGGCTGCGATGAGCTTCCACCCATGGGAGGCACTGACCGGCGCCATCGTCATCCCCGCGCTCGTTTTCCTCATTCCCATTCATGTCGGGGCATTGGCAGCGGTGCTAAGCATCATGACGATCATGGGTGTCAGCAATCATATGGGGTGGGAGATGTTTCCGCGCTGGATGGTGCGCGGCGGCGTGGGCCACTGGCTCATCACCGCCACCCATCATCAGCGGCACCACGATCAGTATAACTGTAATTACGGCCTCTACTTCCGGTTCTGGGACCGGCTCTGCGGTACGGATAAAGGCCTAGGCGACTTCAACAAAAACGCTCACTTCAATAAAAATGCGGCGGTGTAAAACCCTATGACTTCCTTGCAGAAAATCGGACAACTGGCGGCACTGACTGCACTGTGGACGATGTCGGGCGCAGCCGCCTCGATCGCGACGCCGCAGAATCTCTCGGTCGATGTGGAGGCGCTGCGGTCGGCCAAGGGCTCGATCATCGTCTGCCTCACCCGCCTGCCCGATCATTTCCCCGATTGCACCGGCGATCCGGACCGGCGGCACTATATCGTCCCCGTGGCGCAGGCGCGCGCGGGCGGCATCGCCATTCCCGATCTGCCGCCCGGCGGCTATGCGCTCGCGCTGATCCACGATGAAAACAACAATCGCAAGCTGGATACCTTCGCCGGTATCCCGCGCGAAGGCGTGGCATTCAGCCGCAATCCGCCGATCCGCTTCGGCGCCCCCAGCTTCAATTCCGCGCGCTTCACCATCGCGGGCGCGCCGGTGGAGCAGGACGTGAAGATGAAATATTTCCTCTGATCTGCCACTGGTCGGGCACTGTCACTTTTGGGCAACGCATTGATACAATAGACTTGCGGCGCATCTGAAACGGGAACTGTTGGCTGGCGCGATACATTCTCGCGCCAACACACCTTTTCAGGGATTTCCCGTTTCATGCCCGTTTCGCGCCTTTCGGCCTTCGTTGCCGCTGCCTTTCTGTCGACCGTCGCAACCCCCGTTCTGGCGCAACAGGCGGAGGAAAATCACAGCACGCTCACCATCGGCGGCGGCGCGGCCATGATCCCCAGCTATGAAGGGTCGGACGATTATATCGTCACCCCTGTCGTGCAGGTGGTCGGCAAGGTGCATGACTTCGCCTTCTGGTCGCGCGCGACGACGCTGTATGTCGATGCCATTCCCAACACCGATCCCAATGGTCTGGACTTCGAACTCGGCCCGGTCGTCAATTTCAACCGCAACCGCGTCAGCCGGATCAAGGACGATCAGGTCCGCGCACTGGGCAAGCTCGACACCGCCATCGAACTGGGCGGCTTCGTCGGCATCGCGAAGACCGGCATCATCACCAGCGATTACGACAGCCTCACTTTCAACGTCGCGTACATGACGGATGTGAACAAGGCGCATGGCAGCTATGTCATCACCCCGCGCCTCGAATATTTCACGCCGCTGTCGGTCAAATCCTTCGTCGGCCTGTCCGCCTCGGCGGATTATGTCGGCAAAGGCTATGGCCGCTATTATTATGACGTGACGCCCACCGGCAGCATCGCCAGCGGCTTGCCCGCTTATGCCGGGGCCAGCGACGATTCAGGGTTCAAGAGCGCCACCTTCAACCTCACCGGCGGATACTCGCTGTCCGGCGATCTGCGGCGCGGCTGGGCGATCTTCGCGCTCGGTGCCTATTCCAAGCTGCTGGGCGACTACAAGCGCTCGCCCATCGTAGCCGTAGCGGGCAGCAGCAACCAATGGACCGCCGCAATCGGCATCGGTTACACCTTCTGACCCGATCCTAGCCGTGCCCGCTTCCAACGCCCGCGCAATATCCGCGCGGCGATCAGGAACGGGATCGACAGCACCACCGGCACCAGCCCCAGCACGCGCGGCGACCATCCGCCCACGTCATGCACCCCCGCCAGCGGCAACAGCATCGTGCCGATCCCCACCGCGAGCAGGATCATGCCCGCGCGCCGGGGCCGCACTGCCACCATCCGCATGTCGTGCCGCCATGCCTTGCGGCCTGCCTTCGTCGTAAGATCGGGTGTTTCCATCGCGATACGCTTATTGCCGCTGGACCTTCGCGGCAATGCCCCTTATCCTCCTGCCATTCCCCGGGGAGCCATGAGGCTGAGAGGTGCGGTGCAAGTCCGTACGACCCGCTGAACCTGATCCAGTTGACACTGGCGTAGGGAGGGCATGGCGTTTCCATCAATCGGAACCCGCACTCTCCCCCGCCAACAGGAGAGCATGACGATGGCCGATGTCCCCACGAAGACCGAAATAGGCGTCACCACCGGCCCCATTCGCGGCAGCAAGAAGATCCACGTCGTCGCGCCCAGCGTACAGGCCGGGGAAATCCGCGTCGCCATGCGCGAAATCCACCTCGAACCCTCCTGCGGCGAACCGCCCTTGCGCGTCTACGATACCTCCGGCGCCTATACCGATCCCAAGGCGCTGATCGACATCCGCGCGGGCCTCGCCCAGCTCCGTCGCGACTGGATCGTCGGGCGCGGCGATGTCGAGGAATATGACGGTCGCAGCCTCAAGCCTGAAGACAATGGCCAGCTCGGCCCGGATCGCTCCGGCGGCGTCGCCCCCTTCCCCCATGTCGTACAGCGCCCCCTCCGCGCAAAAGCTGGCATGAACGTCAGCCAGATGCACTATGCCCGCCGCGGCATCATCACGCCCGAAATGGAATATGTCGCCGTCCGCGAAAATATGGGCCGCGCCGAACTGAAAGAGAAAGCCAAGCGCGACGGGCAGGATTGGGGCGCGTCCATCCCCGATTACGTCACGCCGGAGTTCGTCCGCGATGAAGTCGCCCGTGGCCGCGCGATCATCCCCAACAACATCAACCACCCCGAATCCGAACCGATGGCCATCGGCCGCAATTTCCTGGTGAAGATCAACGCCAATATCGGCAACAGCGCCGTCGCCTCCGACGTCGCCAACGAAGTCGACAAGATGGTCTGGTCGATCCGCTGGGGCGCGGACACCGTGATGGACTTGTCCACCGGCCGCAACATTCACGACACCCGCGAATGGATCATCCGCAATTCGCCCGTCCCCATCGGCACCGTCCCCATTTATCAGGCGCTGGAAAAGGTCGGCGGCATTGCCGAAGACCTGACCTGGGAAATCTTCCGCGATACCCTGATCGAGCAGGCAGAGCAGGGCGTCGATTACTTCACCATCCACGCGGGCGTGCGCCTCGCCTACATCCCGATGACTGCCAAGCGCGTCACCGGCATCGTCTCGCGCGGCGGGTCGATCATGGCGAAATGGTGCCTCAGCCACCACAAGGAAAGCTTCCTTTACGAGCATTTCGACGAGATCACCGAGATCTGCAAAGCCTATGACATCGCTTATTCGCTGGGCGACGGCCTGCGCCCCGGCTCCATCGCCGACGCCAATGACGAAGCGCAGTTCAGCGAACTCTATACGCTGGGCGAACTCACCAAGCGCGCCTGGGAACAGGATGTGCAGGTCATGATCGAAGGCCCCGGCCATGTGCCGATGCACAAGATCAAGGAGAATATGGACAAGCAGCTGGAGGCCTGCGGCGAAGCCCCCTTCTACACGCTGGGGCCGCTAACCACCGATATCGCGCCGGGATATGACCATATCACCAGCGGCATCGGCGCAGCGATGATCGGCTGGTACGGCACGGCGATGCTCTGCTACGTTACGCCCAAGGAGCATCTGGGCCTGCCCGACCGCGACGATGTGAAGGTCGGCGTAGTCACCTACAAACTCGCCGCCCACGCCGCCGATCTGGCCAAGGGCCACCCCGCGTCCAAGATGCGCGACGATGCCTTGAGCCGCGCCCGCTTCGAATTCCGCTGGCGCGACCAGTTCAACCTGTCGCTCGACCCCGACACCGCAGAGCAATATCACGACCAGACGTTGCCTGCAGAAGGTGCCAAAACCGCCCACTTCTGCAGCATGTGCGGCCCCAAATTCTGCTCGATGAAAATCACGCAGGAAGTGAGGGACTTCGCCGCAAAGCAGAACCAGGAAGCCGATGCCTTCATCGCCGCCACCGGCGACAAGGCCGACGCCGAAGCCGGCATGGCCGAAATGAGCGAAGTGTTTAAGGAAAAAGGCGGGGAGATTTATCTGCCGGCGGAGTGATCGAGCGTTCAACTACTTAGCGGGCTGTGATACCAAGGCATAATGTTAGCTACACTATTGCAAGCAGCTTTTGCTTTTGTTCTGACCGGTGTAATCGGTGGACGCATCGCGCATGTCTGGCAAGCCCGGGCTGCGCGAGAAGCGCGCTTTTTTGACGCATCGAAAGATATGTACAATCAGATGGTCGGAGCGGCAGACGACCTGTCAGCTCTGATCGGAAAAAGGCTCTACTCGAGTCAGCGTGTGTGTTTAGTAAAAAGGGGCACGCCCAGCTTTGACGAAGCAGTCTCTGGCTATCGTTCTATTATCATAGAATGGAATGAAAGATTACTTTCGCTTGAGCTAGCAGTACGTACCAAATTTCGGCACGCCTCCCTAAACCATTTTGAACATCTTCAAAAAGATTTGGTGAATGTGACTACCCACATTGACAATTATATTAAGGAATCACCCACACTATCTAATGCTGAAATGCTCAACCGCATAAGGTTAGTAAGAGCTAGGGTCAGGACCTGTTAAATTGCTTGCGCATTGGGTGATGGGTTGATTCAATAGCAGCGTTAGGAGGCGCTGCCGATGGATGTTCCGTTTCTGCTGAGTGAGGCGCAGATGCGCCGGATCGAGCCGTA